>NZ_JAJFEB020000004.1:0-407398 GCF_020709765.2 Clostridium pacaense | reverse complement strand
TCGCTACGCTTGGCGGTAAATACCCACGACTGGACTTTCACCAGCTAGATGAGTGCCATGCTCGGCACACTAGAAAAAAGGCCGCCGGTATGTACCAGCGGCCTTCATTGACCATATCCTCTCCCCTATCACACCATATGCTTATCCGCATAATTCATATACTGGTTCCAATCATACTCGTCCATATCATGGTCCCCGGTTTTATGGTGATGCCCCATACTGCCTTCATGAAGCGGGTTCTCCGGCAGGGGCGGCTCCGTCCTGTCCAGTCCTTTAAGACCGAACAGCCCATAGACAGGCGATGCCTGGACCAGGGATTCAAACTCAGAAGTAGGATCGGCCCAGCTGTCATTGGTCTTTGTTGACGTATAAACCAGCCTGGGCGCCATCAGCGCTACCAGGAAATGCTGGTCAAAGGGCATCTCCTCCTCATGGCCCGCATACTTCTGATAATTTTTCGCAAACCAGAACGGGAAACGGTCCAGTATCTGTCCGATGCTCTCTCCTGTTTTTCCCCGGGAGATTGCATCCCCGCTGTTTCCGGAACAGCTGCTGACAGCCATTGCAAACCGCTCATCCTGGGCCCCGCACCACAGGGCTGTCTTACCTCCCCTGGAATGGCCTACAACGGCAGCCCTTTTCTCATCAATCAGCGGCTCTGTTTCAAAGTAATCCATTACCCGGCTTGCAGCCCAGGCCCATACAGTAATGGTCCCCCATGCATCGTCCGGGCGGGAATCCTGGTATTCCGGGAACAGCCTGTGAAAGCCGATGGAAAACCCCTCTTCATAATCCGGGGCCACCTCCTGGGTCCTGAACACGGCGCATGCATAGCCTCTGGAAATGATGGTTTCGGCCGGATAGAAGGAACTGTAAAACTCCCTTGCGGGGTCACAGTTCATCGTGCCCCTGTTGCAGATTTCCACAAAAGCCGGAACCGGCTTATCCGCGTTCACGGGAATAAACACCTCGAAGGTGAAAATGAAATTCCGGTTCCCGCGGACCGCCTCAACCTCCACGGTCTTACGGATGGCCCGTCCGTTCATGATCTTCCCGCCCTGCCTGACAGCGGCCACGCGTATGTTGATCTGTACGTCACCCATATCAGGAAGACGCCCATACTCTTCCCTCCTTAAAATCTCCAAGATTTCCGGTCTGCGTTTCCCTGTCCAGTCCTCTGCTGTTTTCACCTCTGTTCCGTCAAGACAGGTAAATAATGAGGGGACATTCCTCTTGTTTTCTGGTCTATATATCATTTGGGATTCTCCTTTTTCTTATATTCATTTCATTCATTCCCGCCGTCCGCCCTAAGGAATCCGCCAGAAGTACCCCCTTAGGGCATCCGGCGGAAAGCCACTTTCAAGCGCGCCCTAGACTTCCGCTTCCGCCGCTGCCTTTGCATTTTCCTGGGCTTTATGCATTGCGTGCAGCACCAGTGCCACGGCGATGACGCCGTTTGAGATAATGGTACGGAAATACTCCCCCACCTGGCTGTCATTGAAAATCTTCGTACCGGCGGCCGGAGCCAGCAGAAACAGCAGCTGGAACAGCACCACGCCGATAAATGCCTGTTTTACATTGGCCCGGTCAATGGACGCGCCTCCCACCAGCAGTGCGGCGATGGAGAAGGTTCCCACATTCTGCTGGGCCGTATAAGTACTGAACGTACCCATGTTCTGCAGGAAGGCAAACTGCCCCCAGGATGCCAGGACCGTGGAAAATATGGTTGCAATGATACGTATTCTGTTCACATTGATGCCTGCGGACTCCGCTATATGGATATCGTTCCCGACGCTCCTGAAATCCTGCCCCAGCTTCGTGTTCATGACAAACTGGCACAGCAGGCTCACCAGCAGGATAAAAATCAGGGTGATGACCGGAATACTGCATCTGCGGATAACGGCTGAGGTCACTGGAATCACCAGAAGCGCCGCCAGCAGGATTCCAAGACCTGCCCACCTTACAATCCTGCCCCTGCGCCCTGCTTTCTGTTCCTCATCCCCTGCTTTCCAAAGCCGATACCCGGTATAGACAGTGAATATGGCAAACCCGATGATGCACACAGTGGAAAGGGGCAGCTTATACGCCGCATCCAGGGCGCCTTTCATCCCCTCCTGCAGGTTCAGGGTGTCCTTCACGCCGATACCTGTGCTGATACTCAGCTGGTCATCCCAGAACGGGATCACGGTCCCAAGAAGCACCAGAAAAATCAGCAGGTATATGCCCTGGCCAAAATAGCCCGCAATCATTCCGGTAATCATTTCCTGGCCCCTTGTCCGGTTGAACAGCCTGCCCAGAAGATAGCCGCAGAGCACGGAAACCGCCGTACACATCACCAGCGCCGCCGCGATTCCGGCCACGCCCGTAAGCCGCCAGTGCGTCACGAAGATAAGGGCTGCCTGTGCGCTCATGGCTCCCACCACGATTCCGAAGTTCAGTCCCATGCCGGTCAGGATGGGTATGATAAGGGCCAGGACCATGATGCTGTTCCTCATGACACGGTTAATCAGGTCGCTGGCAACCACATAGGGATTCTGTCCCGCAATGGTATATGCCGCAATACACAGCATACAAAAGAATAAAACCACAATATTTTCTGAAATCCATTTTTTTATCTGATTCATTTTTGCCTCGAGCCCTTTCCTAACGCGTACAGAATAATACCATTGCTAATAATCATCCTTACAATATCCGAGATATTGCTTTCCGGCAAAATAACATTGGCCACCGGCAGGGACAATGTGAGCAGCCCCTGGAATATCATGACGCCAAACAATACGTTAAAAATAGACGCTTTTTTATTGGAAGCCCCTCCGATCAGTACTGCGGCCACTGCGGAAAACGACATCATTTTCGGCGAATCATAAAACTGCAGGAATCCAAAGCTCTGGGCATATACCAGGATACCGATACCGCCAAGGACCGTGGACAGGGTAATACCCCATATCCTCATCCTGTCAACATTGATGCCGTTCGCCCGGGCAAGTCCGGGATTCTGTCCCGCGGCCCGCATCATGGTACCTGTCTTGGAATGCATATAAAGATACATCAGGAAGCACATGGCAAAAAGGAACAGGAACGTACCCGTCGGAATGACCAGGTCTCCCAGATGGATTGGAAGGAACCCGTCCAGGATATCCGCCCAGTATTCCGCCAATGTAACATCCTTCCTCACGCCGCGTCCCATCTGCATCCTGAGGACCAGGTTGTTAAGGGGAACGAACAGCCAGACAATACACATGATGGAAATCATGGTAAAACCCACATAGGTGGCAATGATCATCTCAGAACCCTTGACCCGGTTCATCAGCAGCCCGTAAAGGTATCCAAACACCAGGGAAAACGGGATGGAGCATATGATTGCAGCCGCAAAGCCGGCAAGCCCGGTCAGTTTCAGGTTAAGGCTGATAAGACCGCCGATGAGTCCGCAGATAATGCCGATGGGAAGCGCAAAGTTCATGCCTGCCCCGCATACCATGATGGGCACCATGGTAAGTACCAGGACGCCGTTCATTGCCATCCGTGTAAATGCCTGGGAAAACAGGGTTGCCGTATTCAGGCCCAGCATCGGGACCATGGCAGCCACCACAAGGAAAAAGGTTACAGCCACAATCCTTGTAAATCCGAAATCTTCGATATATTTAATCATTTTGACTTTCATTATCACTGTACCTCCAATGCGTCCAGGCCGGACATCAAAAGGCCGAATGTCTCATCCGAATCCGTTGGTTTCAATACGCTTTTCACACGGCCGTCATAGACCACCGCAATCCGGTCGCACAGGGAACGCAGCTCCACCAGCTCGCTGGATGTAATGACAATGGTGATACCCTTTTCCCGGTTCAGGGTCAGGAGATAATCCAGGATTACCTTCTTGGCGCCTATATCAATCCCCCGGGTAGGCTCAGACACAAACAGCATATCCGGTTCAAATACCACTGCCTTGGCAATACAGACCTTCTGCTGGTTCCCGCCGCTTAAATCCGACGGGTGCTGCTCGCTGTTCACGCACTTAATCCCCAGCTCCCTGACCATGTCGTCAGCCGTACGTTTCATGGTCCTCCGGTCCAGCTGGCGGAAGAATCCATAGGATTTGAAAAACCTGTTTTTAATCTGCATCGCAAGCAGGCAGATATTCATCCGGATGCTTTCATCCATAAGCAGGCCGATTCCGCTGCGGTCCTCGGATACAAAGCCGATTCCGTCCTTAAGGACTTCCAGCGGACGGCCAAAGGGAAGTTTCTTCCCTTTATATATGACTTCCCCGAAGGCGGGGTATAAACCGGCTATCCCGTTTGCAATGGCAAGCTTCCCCTGCCCTGCCAGGCCGCAGAACCCAAGTATCTCACCCTTATGTATATCAATATCAACGCCCTTCACATTCTCCCCTGGCATCTTAACGCTTAGACCTTTAATCTGCATGATCGGGCCGTTTTTTTCAATCTCCTCCACGGGCCTGCCTGCAATGGCTGAAAAGTCAACATTCCTTCCCACCATCAGCTTTGCCAGCCCCACCACATCCACTTCCCCTTTTCCGATGGTGTCCACCAGTTCCCCGTCCCTGAGCACCACAATCTTATCCGATATCTCCATAACCTCATCCAGCTTATGGCTGATGAAGATCACGGCAACCCCGGCCGCCGAAATCTCCCTGGTTGTATCCAACAGCCAGGTGGATTCCATGTCGGTCAGGACGGCCGTCGGCTCATCAAACACGATTAATTTGATATTCTTCTTGTCGATTTCCCTGGCTATCTCCACAAACTGCTTATAGCCCACGGACATGCTTCCAACCACGGTGGACGGGTCCACCTTCAGATGGATCTTATCCAGGGCTTCCTTTGTATCCGACTTCATGTGCCTGCGGTCCAGGGTACTCATGCTGTTGCCCACTATACGGCTGACCACATTGGGCTTCGTATTTTCACGGTTCAGCTTTACATTCTCGGTTACTGTATAGGACGGAAGCAGCATGAACTCCTGATGCACCATTCCAATGCCCAGGTTCATGGCCTGTCCCGGCGATGCCATCTGTACGGGCTGGCCTTCCCATATGATCTGCCCCTCATATCCCCCGGTATTCACAATACTGGCCATCCCAAACAGGATATTCATCAACGTGGACTTTCCAGCCCCGTTCTCCCCTACCAGGGAAACAATCTCGCCTTTGCCCACCTGCAGGCTGACGCCTTTGAGCACCTTGTTCCGATTGAATTCTTTTTCGATATTTTTCATTTCCAGAATTATATTCTGCATTCTTTTCTCCTGACAAACCCTGTTCATGATATAACTGTGCTGCCACGGCATGCCGCCAGCGGCAGCATGCCTGCAGGCCCTATATAAGGGCCTGCCTGTTACCAATTAGAATATATACATATCCCTTGAAACAGTGTACCAGTTTTTATACTCCTCGCCTGTCTGGTCATTCACACAGTTCTGATATGTAACGCTGTCCCCATAAATATCCTTCATCAGCTTCTTTACTTCTTCCAGGTCAGGAAGGCCATCCACCTCGTTCACCTTGCCGTCGCAATAGTCAACCGCATACTGGAACAGGAATTCAAGCTCGCAGCGGATATAGGACTTATCCCAGCCCCCAACCCTTCCGTTCATATCATACTCACCCAGCTTATCGGAAATCAGCTTTGTCACGTACTCTGCATCGTATTTATGTTCATCATCCACCTCGAGGCCAAGGGCGCCGGAAAATGCGCTGAATGGTGACGGGTCCGTATGGCATGGATAGATGCCGCCGTTTTCCACAACCGCCTTTAACATGCTCTCCTGAATCGTGCTGACCGTTGCAAAATAGGCAACATCCTTGGTATCATACTGCTGCATCAGGGAAGGTATGTTCTCCAAAAGGAACTGCTGCGCGCCGCTGATTCCTGCATCACCGGCAGGATCCGGCATCGTAACCTGCTCAAACTTGACTCCGTTTGCCTCGCATACTTCCTGCATGGAATCCCTGTAGCGGACCTTCATGGAATTGCTCATATGGCGGGCAAAGCTGTAGAAAACGAAAACCTTTGCGCCTGTGTCAACCGCCATCTGTGCAACCGCCTTCCCGTATAACTCCGGGTCAATGGTCAGTAACAGGTCCCCAACCTTAGCCATCTCATATACGTCTTCATTCAGGGAACCAAACAGGAACTTAATGTCAGGGCGCTCTTCTTTAATCTTATTCACCGTTGCAATGGTGCCGATATCCGCATTATCAAATATCATCACCTTTACATCGGGGTCCATGGCAATATTTAACGCTTTGGAGATTGTAACTTCCTGCTCATTCTGCGGGTCCTCAGGAAAAACATCCATGATGAACTTATCCGATCCATGCTTTTCAACCAGCAGTTCAGCCGTCCTGTAATATTCCTCACGGGTTGCCAGGGGACTGATCATCAGTCCGATCTTATAAGTTCCGGATGCATCCTCCGGCGCTGCCTCCGTCTGTTCCTGTGCCTCTGCCGCCGTGTCCTTTGCCGCTGCAGGGGCAGCTGGTTCTGGGCTTGAACCGCATGCCGTCATGCCCGCAACCATAGATACCGCAAGTGCTGTTGCTAAAAATTTTTTCAACATATTCTTCTCCTCCTGATCATTGTACTATTTCCACAACCATACATGTATGTAAGCAATTACATTCTAGCATATATACCAGACGGCTGTCAATAAAATATCGACACGAATTTATATTTTATTTTTATTTATCAAAAAGGGGGTTTCAGAGTAAGAGCACGATATTTTTGTATATTTTTTATATATTAGCGCTTTTTTATCCAATTATATAAACAAATTAATCAAATTTTACTATGGTTTTTATTTTTGTATCTGTTTTGTAAATTTGACATATCACTTATATTACACCACGATTCCCATATTTATATACTCGAGTTTATAAAAATGCCAACATTCATCTGGCGCAAACTTTAAAACTATGATAAAATAAATTGGAAAAATATCCAGGTACTTTCAATAGTTCCAAACAGGTTAGAAAGCGAGTATATCCATGAGGCAAAAGGTCACACGTAATGATGTCGCGAAACTGGCAGGAGTTTCCCCGGCAGTTGTTTCGTATGTTATTAATGATTCCAATTATGTAAGCCAAGAAAAACGGGAGGCTGTCCTGAAAGCTGTAAAAGAGCTTGAATACACCCCCAATGTTTTTGCTAAAAGCCTTAGGACCAACCGCTCCAACCAGATTGCACTGGTTGGGGATACCTTACAGGCAGAATTGTATGAAGAGCTTTCAGCTCAGTTATTCCAAAAGGGGTATTTCTCCTGTCTGTTTTACAGCCAGAAGGAGGATACTTTCATTAACAGATTGATAGAAGGACGGTTCGCTGCCATATTCATGGCAAGCAATGCTTTTACGGCTGAACAGCTGAACCGGATTGTCCAGAACGGGATACCGCTGATATTATATCAGAGCCGCGAATATATAGGCCTTGATCCAAGGATTGTCATCCGGGCTCCTGATATTTATAATGATGTGAAACAGATATTGAATTATTTAATCATGAAAGGGCACACACGGATTGCCTTCGTTGCCCCATTAAAATACAGGGCAACCGGGGCTGACGGTGATGATTTCCGGGCAAGGGCGTATTCCGAAACCCTTCAGGCCAATCACATCGAAGTCAACCCGGATTTCTTTTGCAGGCACACGCAGTCGGAGGCAAGCCTTCTGGAGGATGTGGTTTATATCATGACCTCCTACAATGCCAGCCAACGCCCAACCGCCTTTGTTGCCAGCGATGACCATATGGCTGCCCAGGTCATGCAGTGCATCAGGAAACTGAACCTGCGCATCCCCGATGATATTGCCATTGTGGGTTCAGGCAATATTGCCAGTTCCCAGATAACAACCCCGGAGTTAACCACCATCGACAGCGGAATCCCGGACTTTGCATCCGAAGTTGCGGATGCATTATTTTGTATGGCCAACGGTGAGACGCCGGATGACCGTCTGTACAAAGGCAGGCTGATCATCCGCGGCAGCACGTAAGCCCCATGGCGTTTCACACCCTAATGTCCCATTAATCCCTGCAGCTTATCCACAACCTCCTCCAGCTCCGTAACCATTGGCATGCAATTGCCGCCGCTGCAGAGATAAAACGCTGCCCCTTTTCCAGGAAGCGGATAATCCCTGGTATAAGGGGCCAGCTCTCCAAGTGCCTGCGCATTGTCTTCTGTTTTTACGGTCACCGACAATCCCGGTGTGGTCTGCCCCAGATAGCCGAGCCTGGCCAGCAGCCGTGTCCGCTCTTCCCCGGCATAAGATGGGGACAGGACACACACCAGTTCTTTTGTCGGATACAGCACATCCATCATGACCAGCAGCCCATAGCTGTGGCCCGGTGGATATCCGGCCATGGCGCCGGCCAGATAGTGAAGCTGCTTATCCAGTATCTCCTGCCACTGTACCTCTCCTGTTATCTGGGCCAGCTGCTGAAGTACACGTGCAGCCGCAGAATTTCCTGACGGCACCGCCCCGTCATAGGCTTCCTTTGTCCTTACGATCAGCTGCTCCCCGTCCTCTGCATACAGATAGAAACCGCCGCGTTCCCGGTCAAAGAATTGCAGGACCATGGTTTTCGCCCAGTAAACCGCCTGTTCCAGATAACCAGTCCCAAATGTGACTTCGTACAGTTCCAGCAACGCCAGCGCATAACAGGCATAGTCATCCAGTTTCCCCTGGCCCGCGGCATCCCCGTCCCGGTAGCGCACCCGCAGACGCCCATCCTTCACAAGGTGTGTCCTGATAAATGCCTCAGCCCGTACAGCCATATCCACATACTGCCCTGCGCCCAGCACTGCCCCGGCCATTGCACATGCGCATATCATCCATCCGTTCCATGAGACCAGGATCTTATCATCCTTGTGGAGATGCGCCCTGCGGATACGGTATTCATATAACTTCCTGCGGGAGGTTTCCTCCCCGGCAGTCTCGTAATCCTCATTTCCCAGCAGATTCGGTATATTCTTTCCTTCAAAGTTTCCTATTCCGGTAATCCCAAATTGACTGCAGAAGTCCGCCCCATCTTCCGGCCCCAGCACCTGTTTTATTTCCTCAGGCGTGAACACATAATACCTGCCCTCCACGCCATCGCTGTCCGCATCCTGCCCGCAGTAGAAGCCTCCTGAAGCATGGGTCAGTTCCGCTTCCACATAACCAAGGATTCTTTGCACCACACGGGCATACAGCCCCCGCCCGGTAAGGCCGTATGCCTTTGCATAGGCCATCGCCAGCAGGGCATTGTCATAAAGCATTTTCTCAAAATGGGGCACCAGCCACCATTCATCCGTGGAATATCTGGAAAAACCGCCGCCAATGTGGTCAAAGATCCCTCCCCTGTACATCTGTACCAGGGTATCTATCGCCATGTCCACTGCCCCTGGTTTGTTTTCCCTTACCCCGTATTCCATCAGGAACATAAGGTTGTGGGGCGTGGGGAACTTAGGCGCCTGGCCAAAGCCTCCATTCATTTTATCAAAACCATCCCCAAAGAGCCTGAAGGCCCGGTGCACCACTTCCAATCCCGGTTCTGCCGACACATCCGCCTGTTCCTGTTCCTTTAAAAAGGCCTCTATCCGGCCCGCACCCTCAAGGAGCCGTTCCCGTCCCCCCTTCCACTGCGCCGACACCGCTGCCAGCAGTTCCTCCAGTCCCACCCTGCCATACCGCGCTTTGGGCGGAAAATAGGTCCCGGAAAAAAACGGCCTGCAGTCAGGCGTCATGATGATGGTCAGCGGCCACCCGCCCTGCCCGTTCATGGCCTGACAGACCGACATGTATACGGAATCCACATCCGGCCGTTCCTCCCGGTCCACCTTAATACAGATATAGTCCCTGTTTAAAATCCCGGCAATCCCTTCATTTTCAAAGGACTCCCGTTCCATCACATGGCACCAGTGACATGTACTTTTCCTGCGGACCGTCAGCTATACCCAATAGATAGGAAAACAGGCTTATCCTGCGACCTTGCTTTCTCAAATGCCTCCTCCCCCCACGGATACCACTGCACCGGATTATATGCGTGCTGCAGCAGGTAGGGTGATTTTTCATTGATTAACCTATTGGGTTCATTCTTATGATTGTCCATGGGACCACCTCCTTTCTCAGAAAAAGGATATGTCTGCGGCTGCATACATATCCTCTTTGGCTTATTTGCTATTGATTTTCCTCAGTTAGCTTCCCCGGTTTGTCCCTTAATTATTCCCTGGCGGATATGACCCGCTGTCCTCATGGAAAGCCCTCCCAATCTGCCAGAACATAACCGCGCTTGCCGCTGCAACATTTAAGGAATCCACGCCGTGGGACATGGGGATACGGACCGTGTAATCGCAGTCCGCAATGGTTTCTTTTGACAGCCCGTCCCCTTCTGTCCCCAGGATGACTGCCAGTTTATCTTCCGCCATCAGCCCCGCATCGTCAATGCAGATGGAATCATCGCTAAGAGCCATTGCCGCCGTCTTAAATCCCATCCCGCGCAGCCGGCTGATTCCCGGCTGGGGCCAGGAACACCGGCTGTCCAGGATGGTCCACGGAATCTGGAAGACAGTCCCCATGCTCACCCGGATGGCACGCCGGTACAGCGGGTTGCTGCAGGCGGCCGTCAGCAGGATGGCGTCCATGCCCAGGGCAGCTGCAGAGCGGAAAACAGCCCCTATATTGGTGGGATTCATCACATTTTCCAGCACTGCAATCCGGCGGGCGCCCCCGCAGACATCCTCTAAACCCGGCAGCGGCGGGCGGTACATGGCGCACAGCATCCCCCGGGTCAGGTGGAATCCGGTCAGCTGCGTAAGCACGTGAAATTCAGCGGTATAAACAGGTATCTCCCCGCAGCGCTGTATGATATCCCTGGCCTGTGTCCCCACGTGCCTGGTTTCCATCAGCAGGGATATGGGGACGCATCCCGCGTCCAGGGCGCGCTCTATGACCTTGGGACTTTCCGCGATGAAAATCCCTTTTTCCGGCTCATGGCGGTTTAAAAGCTGTCCTTCCGTGAGCCGGGCGTAGATATCCAGTTCCGGGGCGGAAAAATCCGTTATTTCAATGATATTCGGCATAAACCTCCTCCTGATCCATAATCTGTCAGATATCCGGGCATATCTGCGCTAATCCGGCCGTCTATCCCAGAAGTCTACGCACCATCCCCGCGTCAAAGGTAACAGACGGGACATGGTTGACCTCTATCTGGTAAAGCGCATTGGCAGCCATGTGTTCCGCCGCCTGCTCCAAATCACGGATTCCCGTGGTGTTGGAATACTTTTCAATCACCGCGTCAACGGCATCCGGGGGCACCACACATTCCTGTTCAGCCAGCCCCATGCGCCTGAGGACCTTGGGCAGTGAATAGTTTGAGAATATGATATTCTTTTCCTCCGGCGTATAATCAGGGATGTCTATCACTGCAAAGCGGGACATCAGGGGCGCGCTGATCTGGCTCTTATCATTGGCAGTGGCAATGGGGTAGACGCCTCCGGTGGGTATCATGCACTCAATATAGTTATCGGTAAACCCAAGATTGTCCAGAAGGGTCAGCAGGACATCTGCCGGATTGCTGCTGCCCTTGCCCGAGGACGCCTTATCCAGCTCATTGATGATAAAAACAAGGTTGGATTCCCCTGCCATGGAGAATGCCTCCATGATGATGCCCGGCTTTGCATTCGTATAGATACGGGAACTGCCGGTGAGCTGTTCCGAATCATTGATGGAACTCATATCAAGGGTTGTCCACGGAAGCTTCAGGATACGGGCCACCGCATAGGCAATCTGCGACTTGCCGGTTCCGGCAGGCCCCACCAGCAGCATACCGTACGCGGGAAGGGTGTGGGTGCGGTTAATCTGTATGATGGTTTCAATAATCCGCTGTTTCACCCGCTCCATGCCGTAAAGCTCCTCATCCAGGATACGGCGGGCCTCCTGGGGATCAATGGACTCAAAATAATTATTTTTCCACTGGATGTTCATCATGATGGAGAGGGCACGCTGGGCATGGCGCCTCTCTTCCGGGGTGACTTCATGGGAACGTGCAACGGCAAGGTTCCTCCTGGCCCAGAGCCGGATATTGTCAGGAAGGGTCCTGCCTGCACAGTTCATGAAATCCGATATGCTCTGCAGGCTGGTCAGCTTCATATTGTCGCCGCCCACCTCTTCCTCTTCCTCTTCCAGCTCATCCGCCGGGGCGCTGCTTGCCAGCAGCCTGTCTATCATGAACTGGAGGAAACCATCCTCGGCAGAAAGTTTGGTCCCGCCCCCAAAGGCCACTTCGCGTATCTTATAAACCGCATACCCATCTTCCCGGTTCTGGCCGGACAGACGCACGCTGATGTGGTTTTCCCCCAGCCACTTGAGAAGGCTGATGAAACGGGCGTCAACCTGCAGGATATCCGCCGGAAACGTCCCGTCCTTCTCCTTGAATTCAAAGGCCGTCTGTCTGGCCTGGTTGGCAAACACACCGCAGGAATGATGCTTCCATGCCCGCCTGCCGTTATCCAGGACCACCATGGGCCTTTCCGGGGTTGCGGTTGTTTCATTGGAACGCAGCACCGTGTAGGTACATACGCACTCCTGTTTCTTATCTGGTGTATGATTGAAATCAAATACCGGCATTGTATGAATCCTCCCTTGCTTATTACCCATATATTTTAAAGCTTATCCGGCTTCAGACGGAACTGCCCTGTCAGTGATTTCAGGAACTGTGCCTGGGCCGACAGCTCCTCACTGGCAGCCGCGCTTTCTTCCGCTGTTGCGGAATTGGTCTGCACCACATCGGATATCTGGTCAATCCCCTTCTCAATCTGGCGGATGGACAGCGCCTGCTGCCTGGAGGCGGCGGCAATCCGTCCCACGCTCTCCGTCACAAGCCGTACGCTATCAAGTACCGTTTCGAGGGAACGGGCAGTCTCATCCGCTATATCCGTACCGGCCCGTATGCTGTCCAGGGAAGCCATGATCAGTGATGCTGTATTCTTAGATGCCTCTGACGATCTGATTGCCAGGTTGCGTATTTCCTCCGCGACCACGGAAAATCCTTTTCCGGCCTCGCCCGCTCTTGCAGCTTCCACAGCCGCATTCAGCGCCAGGATATTGGTCTGGAACGCTATGTCATCAATTGTCTTGATGATTTTACCGATTTCACGGGAACTGCTGCTTATGTCCGCCATGGCTGCCATCATGTCCTGCATCCTGCGGTTACTTTCTTCCGTCTCATCCCCGGCTGCACCGGCCCTCTGGCTTGCCTCCCCGGCATGATCCGCATTCTCTTTCACCTGGCCGGAAATACTCATGATGTTTGCTGCCAGTTCTTCAATGGATGCCGCCTGTTCCGCCGCCCCCTGCGAAAGGAGCTGGGCGCCGGATGACACCTGGCTGGCTTCAGATGCCACCTGGTCGGATGACAGGTTAATCTGTGACAGCGTATTGCTCAAAGAGTCTTCTATCTGCCTTATGGAGTCAAGCACCTTGATAAAATCACCCTCATACTGCTCCGGTACCCTGCTCTGTACGGCAAAGTCCCCTTCTGCCATCCTGCCCAAAAGATACCCTTCGTCGTGCAAAATTGACTTAAGGGTGCCGGATGCCCTGCGCATGCTTTCGGCCAGGGAACCCAGTTCATCCCTGGAGGTATACTGGATGGCGGCGGCATTCAGGTTGCCGTGGGCCAGATTCTCTGCCGCCTGCTCCAGCTCGGCAACCGGCACAGTGATGGATCTGGTAATATAAGTGCTGAACATAAGGCTGGCCAGGACACTGCCAATGCCCAGGACACCCAACATGAATATGGCCTTTACCTGGCTTTGGCGCAAACCGGATATCAGCTCTTCGCCTTTTAAATTGCTGTTTTCTATCAGCAGGTCCAGCTCTGCCTGGGCGGCTTTTATGGTGGGGATGTTATTGGCCTCCATATATGCAACGGCTTCCTTATTCCTGTTCTGGCTGGCCAGGGACATTACTGTCTCCCTCATGGGCGCCAGCCGGTCAAGCTGGTCCTCAAGCCGGTCAACAATCTGCTGGTCACTCTTAAAATGCTCCCGCACAAAGGGAATCTGATTCTCTATTTCCTGGGCAGAGGCCTTGGCATTTTCCATGGCGTCAGATATGAGGGCTTCATCCTCATTGACGATGGTCCGGTATACTGCCTTCTGCATCCGTTCAAAATTGGAATTGATGATATTGGCGCTGCCCTTCACAAGGAACGGGCCATCGTAAAACACCTCAATCTGGCGGCTTAAACTTACCAGGTTGATGATGCTCACAGCGGTTCCTGCAACAAGTAAGATAAGCAATACCGCATATGATATAACCAGTTTTTTTCCAAGCTTCATATTCTTCATCCGTGACATCTCCTGCCGCCTTATAAAGGCCATACTAATCAGTCTGTTTTCCTTAAACCATATTAACACCGCCCTAAGTATAGCAAAGCATTGGAGAAATATCAACCGCAGGAGGAAATGACACATAAAATCATAAAAAATAAGCAGGGCACCCTATCCTGATGCCCTGCACAGATGCTTATTAAATCCTGTGAAGCCGGTAAAATCTTGTAAAGCTGGTAAAATCCCAGAAGTAAAAACCAAGCCTGTCCGCCGCTTTTCCGGTGTGATTCACGGTGCGATGATATACTTTCCCTTCGCCCTCAGTTCCTGTCCGGACAGGATGTCTTTAAGCTTATCAAGACCGCATACTTCCGCCACCATGCTGCTGACGTCTATCCTTCCTGAGTCAATCAGGTCCAGCGCCCTTTGCTGTGTGTATGGATTGATATAGGAGGATTTCAGTTCCAGTTCTTTACGGAATATCTCAAAGGGTTTTACCGCAATCTGCTCATCCGGCCCGGTAAGGCCGAACATCATCACGGTTCCTTTTGGTCCTGCTATCTCTATGGCCTGGCTGATGGTAGACGGCCGTCCCACACACTCGATGACGGCCTGGACCCAGCAAAGGCCATTGGCCTTCAGGCCGGCCTTTACATCCTCATGGACCGGATCAATGCACACATCCGCCCCCAGGGCCTTTCCCGTCATCCGCTTGGATTCCACCGGTTCCACCAGGGCAATCCTGGCGGCGCCGGCCAGCCTGGCCAGCTGCACCATCAAAAGCCCTATCATGCCGCCCCCGATCACGACCACCTGGTGTCCCGGCTGAATCCCACACATATCAATCCCGTGCAGGCAGCATGCCACAGGTTCCGCCATGGCTCCCTGCTGGAAGGTGGTGTGCTCCCCCAGAAGATAGACCTGGCCCTCATCCACCGCGCAGAACTCCGCAAACCCCCCATTTACAGTTGTCCCATATCCTGTCATGTGTTCACAGAAATGGGCATAGCCGTTCCTGCATGGCCCGCAGCTTTTGCAATAGCGGTTCGGGTCAATGCACACCCGGTCCCCAGGCTTATAACGCCGGGCCAGTTCCCCAGTCCTGACCACAATCCCCGAAAACTCATGGCCCAGTATGGTTGGCGGCGTTACCTCTGCCGCGCCTTTATCCCCTTCATATATGTGGACGTCCGTGCCGCAGACACCGCATGCCTTTACCTGGATCAGCACATCCCCCGGACCTGCTTCCGGCATTTTGGTATCCTCAATCCTCAAATCATGTTTCCCGTAAAATACCGCACTTTTCATATAATCAGCCTTTCGTCCTTTCTCATGGTTTCCCCATGATTTTCCCCTAATGAAGCTCCGGCCAGTATTCCCGGTTTGCCTCAATCAGGTCATCCAGTATCTTCTTTGCCACGGCCGCGCTGGGCACGGTCCTTGACAGGGTCAGAGCCTGCCACAGCTTCTGGTAGCTTCCTTCCATCCACGCTTCCACCACCAGCTTCTCCACACTGACCTGCTGTTCCATCATGCCCTTCTGGAACTGCGGTATCCTTCCCTGACTGATTTTCTCATAGCCGTCCTTGCCCACGATGCAGGGAATCTCAACCATTGCTTCCGGGTCAAAGTTCTCAATCGCCCCTTCATTGGGTACAATCAGCAGCATTTTTTCCTTTGTGTTAAAAGCCAGCGCCCTTGCCAGGTCCACGATATAAGAGGCATGGTCATCCGCCATGAACCCGCATCCCTTGGCACTGCCCTTTTCAATGATATCCCTGGCAGCTGAGAAAACCTCCTTCTCCCTTCCTTCCATCACCTGGTTGGCCCTGGTATGGTGCGGATCCGTATGCTCCACCACGTAATCCGGGTACAGGTAGTATTTCAGATATGTGTTGGGCAGTGTATCCGGGTCAACCGCGTACACATCCCGTACCTTTAGAAATGTCTCATGCCAGCTCTGGTCCGCATGCTGGTCGGTTTCAATATTGATGTCATATCCATTTTCCCTTACATACTCCTTAAGCCGGGGCATCAGGTCATTGCCGTCCTTATCCTTCACCTGGGTCCACCATCCGAAATGGTTCAGTCCAAAATAGCTGATATCCAGGTCCTTTTCACTGATTCCAAGGATTTTTGCCATCCTTACCATGATCCCAAGGGGCATGTCGCAGATATTGATGATCCTGGAACCCGGCCTGAGCCTTCTGGTTGCTTCCGCCACAATCGCCGCCGGATTGGAGTAATTAAGCATCCATGCATTGGGGCTGTATTGTTCCATATAATCCAGGATTTCAAGGATCCCGCCAATGGAGCGCATCCCGTAGGCGATGCCTCCCGGTCCGCAGGTTTCCTGTCCCACCACCCCGTACTTTAACGGGATCTTCTCATCCTTTTCCCGCATGGCATACTTGCCCACACGGATATGGGCCATCACGAAATCCGTACCTGTAAATGCTTCCTCCGGGTCCACGGTATAAGAGAACTCCATCTGCGGCGCCCGCTCCTTAAGCAGGATTTTGCAGGCCTGCCCAATGACTGCCTGGCGTTCCCTGTCATTGTCATAGAGGCACAGCCTCCGGATGGGAAATTCCTCCTGATGGTCCAGCAGCATCATGATGATGCCTGGTGTGAATGTACTTCCTCCGCCTGCAATGGTAATCGAAAACTGTCTCATTTCATCCTTCCTTTCTGTTGTCTGGCTGGCCCGGATTTTCCTGCTCCGGACAAAGCCGCTTTAACTCTTCCTCACTCTTTCCCAGACATTCCTCAAATTCTTCCCTTACCTTCGGCACCTTAAGCCCCACGATTACCTGTACCGCCGTGCCGTTGACGCTCAGTCCATGGGCGCCTATTCTTTTAAAATCATCCGAGGGATGCACCAGCTTCCCGTCCTTTACATTGACCCGCAGTCTTGTGGCGCAGTTGGTCACATCGATGATATTGTCCTTTCCCCCAAGGTAGGAAAGGATATTCGCCGCATAGGATAAGGAGCCGCTGTCTGCCAGTTTTTCCTTATAATCCGTCTTGGTATAGAGCCTGGTCTGCGCATCCTCCTGTTCACGTCCGGGTGTCAGGAAATTAAACCTTTTAATCAGGAAACTGAATACCAGGAACCATATCAGCGAAAACACAAGACCTACCACAATCTGTATCACATATGTATGCCAATGGTTCCTGCCAAGGGGAATCCAGTTCAGGGAAAGCCAGGCAATCAGGCCGTTTCCAAATGCCCCTGACACCCCCGCCATATACATGGCCGCATTGATGCAGGCACATAAAAGTGCATGGACCACAAAGAGCACCGGCGCAATGAAGAGGAATGTAAATTCAATGGGTTCCGTGATTCCGGTCAGCATGGCGGTCAGGGCAGCCGGTATCATCAGCGCCAGGACCTGCTTCCTCTTTTCCTTCCTGGCCGTTGTATAAAAGGCAAGTGTAATTCCAATCGGTGCAAACACCTTGGCATTGCCGAACAGTTCAAACCCTCCGGCCGGGAACAGTTCCTTAAGTGGAAGGGCGCTGGCTGCAAATTCATTCAGGTGAAGGGCCCAGTACGCCTCGATTCCTCCAGGCACAACCGCTGAATCCAGGGTAAACGGCGCATAGATGAAATGGTGCAGGCCCGTAGGCAGAAGGATTTTCTCGCAGAAGGCGTAAAGTCCCACCCCTATGGTACCGCTGGCCTTGAAAAATCCCTGGAGCATCAGCATGGCTGCCTGTACTTTGGGCCACAGCCCTGCAAACAGGAACGCCATGGGCAGCATGACAAAAAATCCAATGATCACAACAAAGCTGGAACCGGAAAATATGCCAAGCCATTCAGGCAGTTCCGTATCAAAATATCTATTATGGATAAACACCACAATACCTGATATGATCAACGCCCCAAGCATCCCGGTGTCCAGGGTCTTTATGCCGCAGATCATGGTCAGGCCGCTGGTGCCTCCGATTTCCGCCCCAAAGTCCACACCGAACCCGGTGCCCCAGAAGTCCAGCACCGCGGACAGGAAATACTGGAATGTGACGTAGATGACAAATGCCTCCAGGACACATCTGGCATTCTGTTTCTTAGCAAGGCCGATGGGAAGCCCGATGACACACAATAAGGGCATCTGCCTGAATACCATCCAGGCCCCTTCCTGTATCATGTACCATAGTTTATACCACATCCCCTCCTGTGCGGACAGGCTTCCGAAAATTGACTGATTCATGAACAACGTGGACAGGCCCACCATGATTCCTGCAAATGAGAACAGCAGCACAGGTGTGTACATGGCGCCTCCAAAACGTTGTATTTTCTGCATTACCCCTTTCAATGTACATCCTCCTTATCTGAAATTGATGTTTTCCTGCAAGACGTCTTTGCTTTTGTGACTTCATTTTAGCGCGTCCCTGGCGCCAGTTCAATAGCCCGGGGCCATTTAAGGAACAGGTACAGCTTTAAATCTTCTGCACATTTTTTGTACTTACGCACACAAAAGGTAACAAAAAATGCTCAAAACCAGCTGTTTCCAGCATATCTTTTTGAGCATTCTGCCATTCATATGAACATACAGGTTCACAGTTCTTCCTGTTTCCGTTTCAGGTACATCATGTATTTCACACACATAAGCTCCACCACGTTAAAGTAAGAGCTGCATGTCTCAAAGGCAACGCCTCCCTTGTTCAGCAGGAGGCTGGGGTTGATATACAGGTTCCTGTCACACAGCCTGGATACCTGGTTGTCGCTCAGCCGTGTGATGGATATGGTGTAGGTCCCCTTTGTCTTCAGCTTCTTGGCCGCGGACACAGCCGTCTCAGTCTCCCCTGACAGGGAAATGATTACCACCAGGTCATGCTCATCCATATCCTCCAGCGCCATGGTCAGCTCGCTCCTGCCGTAAAGGGTCACAAAAAACCGTTTGACATTCATGAACATCCGTTTCATCATCTGCACCGCCGCATACTGTGTCTCTCCTGTGCCAAATGCAAAGAGTCGCCTGGCAAGGAAAATATGCTCACAGATTTCTTCCATATCCGTATCCCTGATGCTGCTGATGCACTTCGTATAATTGCCGCACACCTCGTCCAGCAGTACATCCTTGTGCACCTGGTCCGCGTCATATTCCAGTTTTAAATGAATCTTAAATTCCCGGAACCCCTTAAAACACAGCTTTTGCGTAAACCTGGATATTGTGGTCCTGGATATGCAGCAGACATCGGCCAGTTCCTCAATGGAGATGTCGCAGCATTGTTTTTTGTGGGACTGTATATATTGCCAGATTAACAGGTCATTATCATTCAGTTTATTGTAGTTGCTGTTTACCAGTTCTTCCAGGCGCATGGGGACCTCCCTTTGGTGTGCTGTGTATCATGTGTTGGTATTATTTTAGCAGATGGAAGGGGAAACTGCAAATGGATGCAAAAAAACAATATTCTCCTTGACAATACCCTAAAACCAGGGTATACTTAAAAAGTATTTTTTATAAGATTCTGATTTCACATGTTTTTGTAAGTCATTATTCCTATGATGGTTTACAAAAATATGTGATTTTTTTATTTTATTGAAAATCAAAAATAATATTAGGAGGTATCTTTCATGAACAAAGGTACAGTAAAATGGTTTAACTCACAAAAGGGATTTGGATTTATCACGAACGCAGAAAACGGCGAGGACATTTTTGTCCACTTCTCCGGAATTGCTACCGATGGTTTTAAGTCATTGGATGACGGACAGTCCGTAACATTCGATATAACCAATGGCAACCGCGGCTTACAGGCTGTGAATGTCTGCGCAGCATAATTCTTGATATTAGTCAGGCAAAGTTTCTGACGGTCCTGCATGGTAGGAAATACGCATGATTGAACAATACCCGTTAACTGTATGGGCATCATATGTCCAGAAAGGTGGTAACTTGTTTGAAAAGGGAGATTTTATATTTTATGGAGCCGTTGGCGTTTGCCAGGTAGATGGTATATCAAAACCTGATTTTTCAGATAATGACAAACTATACTACCGCTTAATACCAAAGTTTGAACCCAACCGGTCCATCTGTATCCCCGTAGACACGACGAAAGTCCTGATGCGGTGTATCATGACCAGGAGGGAGGCGCAGAATTTCATACTGTCCTGGCCCAATGTCCAATGCAAAGGGTATCGGAATGATAAGGAACGCCCCCTGATATACAAGCAGATCTTCCAGTCTGGAAGCTGTACGGAACTGGCTGCCATGATTAAGGAAATACTGCAGATGGAACAATCCCGCAAAAGTAAAGGGAACGCTTTGAACATCCGCGAACGGGACGGTGTCAAAACCGCCCGCAAATTACTGTTTGGTGAGCTGGCTGCCGCGCTGGATATCGGTCCTGACATGGTACCGGCCTATATACACAATGTAACCGGATGTGCCTGTTAAGCAGGTTCCATGAATTTAAGATATTACAACCAGATACTATATCATAAGAGGCGGGGAGTTTTCCCGCCTCTTAATGATTCCTCTGCTTTCTTTCTATTGATTATAGGTTACCTTTCGTCTATACTAAGGGTAAACACGGTGTTGTATCTGCCAGCCCCGCGGCAGACCATGAATCCTACCAGGTCAGGAGGTACCGGCATGATGGATAAAATTAAATCTGTTTTTAATTCTGAAAAAGGGATGACTGTCGTAAACCTGCTTTTCCTCTTATCTTTGTTAATCCGCAACAGCGGGATTATTTTCATTGCCTGTACGGCATGGATTGTGTACCTGGTTTATTCCATCAGGAATACCTCATCCATCGCGGTTAAGATTGCCAATGGAATCTTCATTGCCCTGGCTATTTTCATGATTGCGGTTAACCTGTATTTCATGTTGGACCATTATGGGGCATTTTCCCGTTAATCGGATTCCTTATACCTGAAGTCCATCATAAACCCCGCGGATACGCATGGCCAGCTGTTCCATATGCTCATGGTCCGTCCCGCAGCAGCCACCCAGTAATTTCAGACCGTAATTCCTGTGCAGCTCCATCATTTCCTCCGCCCACTCATCTGCCGGGCTGCTGTAAATGACGGGGCTGTTATCCAGTTCTTCCGGGCTCATATCCGAGCCATTGGCCTCCAGACCTAAAAAGCGTTCCCGGACTAATTTCGTGCGGTTCGGCTGTTTGTCCAGGGCGGACATGACATTCCTCGGATGGACACAGTTCACCTGATAAAACATGGGCGGATGGTCCACGGTCCTGGAATCTATATAGTCAATGGCATCGTTAAGCCATGTGCCGTCCATCAGCTTTCCGTCCTTCCGGATTAAAAAGGTAATGAAGTACGGAACCGAGGTTTCGCTCAGCGCCCTGGCGCATCCGGCCGCATCCGGCAGACACGGGGTCAGGCCGTTGCGCACATGGTCCACAATGGATGCTTCAAGCATTTTGGCATGGTCCGTATAGAATAAATACGCCTTCTCTTCCTCTAATCCGGTCAGCGGATCATAAGAATCGCCGGAAAATCCCATGGTTGTACCGATAAATATCCGGTCACGGATGGAAGGATAGCCATCAACGATTGAACGGCAGTGGTTCAGGTTATCTGCCGATACATCCCGGTCTTCCCAGTACGTTCCCTTTCCCATGGAAGGGGAGGCCAGTCTGGTATAAGGATGAAGGATCATTGGCAGATCATATCTCTGGGCAATCTGCACGTAATCATGAAACACGGTATCTAAACCGCGGTGTCCATCCTCTGTGTAGTACAGTCCGGCCAGTTTCAGTGGCGGCGCCGGGTCCTGGTGCGTAAAATTACGTTTAATCCGCTCCCCTACGGATCCCTGCAGCATCATGACCGGGACCTGTGCAAAGGTATTACGGAATTTTTCTCTCCGCTGTATTGTCGTCATGGGCAATCTCTCCTGTGTGTATGTCTTGCCTGGGAATCGTGCAATAATCGTTTCGATATATTTATCCTCGGGTTTTGTAGTTCCATATCATCCTGTACAGCAGACCGGCATCAATGGGTTTGGACAGATGTTCATCCATTCCTGCTTCCCGGCTCATTTTCCTGTCTTCATCATAGGCATTGGCTGTCATTGCAAAGATTGGAACAGAGGATGCATCCGGGCGGTCCAGGACGCGGATGCTCCTGGCAGCTTCAAGACCGTCCATGACCGGCATCCGGATGTCCATCAGCACCACGTCATAACTTCCTGGCCCTGAAGCACGGAATAGTTCCACTGCCTCGCTGCCGTTCCTTGCACAATCCACCACGGCTCCCCCGGCTTCCAGCAGATAAACCGCAATCTCCCTATTCAGCTCATTGTCTTCGCAGAGCAGGACGCGGACCCCTTCTATGGAAATATCCTCCTCCTCCGCCAAAACCGGTGCGCAGGCAGCCTCCTGCACCACGTCCATCCAGAAATCCAGGGTGAACTGCGTTCCCTTATCCGGCTCGCTCTTAACCTGGATGGTGCCGCCCATCAATCCCACCATGGATTTGACAATCGCCAGGCCCAGCCCGGAGCTGCGGCCGTCAAAATCAGCTGCGTCCCGGCCTTCGCGCGTAAATGGCTCATACATGTGTTCCTGGAATTCCCTGCCCATACCGATGCCGTTATCACGGATTACCAGCTGTATATGCTGCTTGCCGTCCGCCTGTTCCAGATCCCGTGCCGTCAGTTCAATGCGGCCTCCTTTGGGCGTATACCGGACCGCGTTATTAAGGAGGTTGAAGATAATCTGGTTAAAACGCAGCTTGTCCAGCCTGATTCTTTCATACCTCATGTTTTCCTTTTTGAAAAGGAACTCAATATCCTTCTGTCTGCACTGAGGGACGACCAGGGCTTCCACCTGCTGCCTGAATTCCTCAACACCATAAGGCTCAAGGTGCAATTCGATGGCGTTCCTCTCAATCCTTGATATATCCAGGATGTCATTGAGCAGGCCCATCAGGAACTGGCCGGAGGATTCAAGCTTGTCCAGATAGCTTTTTGCAGCCTCTGTCTGTTCCAGGTTATCTTTGGCCATGGCTGCCAGCCCGAGGATTGCATTCATGGGCGTCCGGATATCATGGCTCATCCTGGACAGGAAATCCGTCTTTGCCTTACTGGCCTTTTCAAGCTCCGACGAAATCAGCTTCTGCCGTTCCAATGCCTCCGTTAACTGCATCTGCAGTTCATGCTCTTCCGAAACATCGGTATAGGTTGCATAGAACAGCTTATATTCCGGCGTGCACTCCTGAAGGCATAAATCCGCGTTCACCCAGACATAGGTACCGTCCCCCCGAAGGAGCCGGTATCTTTTGACCGTGAAATGGTCTGTCTCGTATCCTGCCCTGTAGGCGCTGCGCACCCGCTCCATGTCATCCGGGTGGACGCCGGCAAATGCATCGCCAAAATACTGGCTTTCCAGCTCCGCCTCCTCGGCATTGGGCACGCTGGCATTGACCGCAGTCCGCTCAATACGCAGCATGCGGTATTGGCCCAGATTCCCGTAAACGGGAAGCAGTCTGTCATACGACGGCATTTTTAATACAACCACACCGGTGGAAATACGGTCCAGGATCCCGTTCGCCGTTTCCGCATTAAGACCGTTTACATGTCCTTCATTCATAACATCCAATCCATCACTCATGGACCAATCCCCTTTCTGGCTCATATTGACTTCCCCACCTCCGTGTCTATAGGAAGGCGGATTGTCATATCCTGCGGCATGTCCTTCATGCCTCCTGTCCCATCCACTTTTGCAGGACTTCCAACAGACGTTCAATTTCTATGGGCTTTGCAAGATGGTCGTTCATCCCTGCGCTGTGGGCCTTTGATACGTCTGATGTAAATGCATTGGCTGTCAGGGCAATGATGGAAATGGTCCGTGCGTCTTCCCTGGCCAGCTGGCCGTTCTCCACGGAATCCACAAGCATGTGATGCATCCGGAGCAGTTCCTCCACTATCTCACGGTTAATATCATTATCCTCTGCCAACAGCACCTTCATAAAACCCGTCCCTTCTCAGCTTGCTGTTGTTACAGAACGGACATGGAGAGGTCCTGTTCTGCACCACCTCGTAACACTTACGGCCAATCACCTTCCCGGGCTGTAGCTGCAAGGTTTCACTGGAAGTCCTGTTAATGTAAAGAAGCTCATAGGTCTCAATATCCGCTATATAAGCATTTCCGGAAAACTCATCCAATACCCACTTAAAGTATCCTGAAGTCTCCCTCAGACGCCGGTTTTCCTCTTCCAGCTTCTGGTATCCGCTGTCAGCTGCTTTGTAAAATGCCCGGCACTCCATATACCCATCCTGATCCAACCCTGCAAATGTAACCATCATCCGGCCCCATGCGGCATCGCCTTCCCTGACCGGGACCGGGACTGTAAGTTCCGCCTCGGGAAGCTTCTGTAACACCGCCTCATTGAGATGGCTCTTTATGTACTCAAATCCATCCGGGCAGGACGTGTAATACGCCCTAAAATCCGTGAACTGACTGTGAAACCCTTCCTTGGTGTATCCTGCATTCCGGCAAAACGGACCGCTCGCCCAAAGGATGGTCAGGTTCTCATCAAGACAAAAACCCACTGCCTCTATTCCCATGGCATCACAGACCGTGACGTATCCGTCCCGGGGTATGGCAGTATCATTCTTTGTAACCAGCGGCTCCGGTTTCCTCTGCTCCATAAGCGTTCTCCTTATTCATCCATAACCTCACACAGCATCAGCAGGCCTGGGATAAAACATACCTACACATAATTGTTTTAAGTATAACAAAATGAACAGGGAATAGCAACAATTTGAATTATCCGAGCTAAATTAAAGCACCCCCTGGCCGATACCCGAACCAGGGGAGGTCATTTAAACTGACAGGTTTTTGCCGGGCCTTACAGGTTCCCGGCATATATCTTCATGGCAGCCTCTTCTTCAAACTGCCTGGAATACAGTTCATGATAATATCCCTTTTTGTCCAGCAGTTCCATATGGCTGCCCCGCTCAATGATCTTCCCGTCCTTTACAACCAATATAAGGTCCGCCTGGCGGATTGTGGATAAGCGGTGTGCAATCACAAATGACGTATGTCCCTTCAGCAGATGGTCCGTTGCATCCTGGATCAGCTTTTCCGTCTGTGTATCAATGGAGGAAGTGGCTTCATCCAGGACAAAGATGGCGGGATTAGCTAAAACCGCCCGAGCAAAGGAAATCAGCTGCTTCTCCCCAGTGGACAGCAGGCCTCCGCTTTCACCCACATCGCTGTCATATCCCTTTTCCATCTTCTGGACAACCTTGTCCGCGGACACATTCCGGGCCGCCTCTTCAATCTCTTCGTCCGTTGCATCCAGACGGCCGTATCTTATGTTCTCCCTCACGGTTCCTGAAAACAGATGGGGATTCTGCAGTACATAGCCAATCTGGCTGTGAAGCCACAGCTGCGACCGTTCCCGATAATCCACACCGTCAATCAATATCCTTCCTTTGGTCGGTTCAAAGAACCTGCCCACCAGGTTCACAAGGGTAGACTTCCCAGCCCCTGTCTCGCCCACAATGGCAATGTTCATGCCCGCAGGCACATGAAGGTTAAAATGCTCCAATACATATTCCTTGCCGTCCGGATACATGAAGGAGACATCCTCAAACACAATATCCCCCTTGATTTTCTCCCAATTTTCCCTGTTGGGGGAAAAGGCATCCCCATACTTTTCAAGCACATCGGGCCGGTCCACCACATTGGGCTTCTGCTCCAGCAGGTCCATCACCCTCTCAATATTCGCCTGGCAGGAAATCAGGTCCGCCAGCAGCCTTGCAAGCTGCTGGATGGGTTCAAATATAACCACCGCGTAAGAGATGAAGACAGACAGGGTTCCCAGTTTTATGAGATTCTCCTGCACCATATAGCCGCCCTTTGCCAGCACCACCGCCGAGGCCACGGAGCTGAAAAACAGGATTGCCGGGATATATACCGCGTTCAGTTTCGCCGAACGGATTGCCGCCTGATGCATATCCGAGGTCTTTTCAAAGAAACGTTTCTCATTGTCCCTTTCAATGACCATGCTCTTTGATGTCTTGACCCCGGTAATCCCCTCGTTGTAGGCGCTT
Organism: Clostridium pacaense; assembly: GCF_020709765.2. Lineage (NCBI taxonomy): Bacteria > Bacillati > Bacillota > Clostridia > Eubacteriales > Clostridiaceae > Clostridium > Clostridium pacaense. Next base: position 381,038 of record NZ_JAJFEB020000004.1, on the reverse strand, counting down.
GTGATCTGGGAATTAATCCTCCTTACCTTCCGGTTCCACTTAAGGATCCGGTTCTGGAAATACACGGTCAGCAGGGCAATGCATGGAACAATCATGGTAATGATAAGGGCCAGCCGCGCATTCAGTATGAACATGATGATGAACACGCTGATGACATATATAAAGGCCCAGAACATATCCACCAGTCCCCACGCTATCATTCCGGCAATCCTCAAGGTGTCGCTCATCACCCTGGCATGGATATACCCCACAGGGGTCGTATTATAATAGGAAAATGATAAGGTCTGCAGATGCTGGAACTGGGCCCTTTTTAAATCTTTCCCCACATTCATCTCAATGGATGTTGCCGCATGGACCGACAGATAGACGCAGACGGTCTGGGATGCGATGACCAGGATGTACACCAGCGCGAATGCCCAAAGCCCGTCTAAACGGTCCGGTATGATGAACGTGTCAATGGCGTAGCTTTGGAACAGAGGCACAAGGATATCCACGCCTGCAAGCAGGATATTAAGTCCCAGGGTAACCGCAAAAAACTTTTTATATGGTTTAAAAAATGGAAACAGCTTCATCCATATCCTAAAGCTGAAGGGATTATTATATTCCTGTTCTTCGTATGCTGCCATCTGTCATCCCTCCATCTTCGCCCTGTCATCACGGCTCATCTGTATATCATAAATCTTGCGGTAGATTCCGTTTCGTTGTATCAGTTCTTCGTGGGTCCCGCATTCTTCTATCCCGCCCTGATTGAGCACCATGATCTCATCCGCACCCATGAGTGATGTGACCCTGTGGGATATGAGGATGACCGTTGCCTCCCTCATATGTTCCTTAAGCGCGCGGCGGATGTCATAATCCGTCTGGGAATCCACTGCTGACAGGGAATCATCAAATATCATGATAGGCGTCCTCCGAAGCAGCATCCTTGCAATGGCAATCCTCTGCTTCTGCCCCCCGGACAAGGTGACCCCCCGCTCCCCAACAAGTGTCTCATATCCGTCCGGAAATCCCATAATGGCATCATCGATGCAGGCAATCCTTGCCGCATGGCGGATTTCCTCCATGGATGCATCCGGTACCGAAGCCGCTATGTTTTCCCGGATGGACCTGGAATACAGGAATGGCTCCTGCAGTACCATCCCAATGCTTCTCCTAAGCTCCTCGATGGGGATATCCTGGATATTCCTGTTACCGATATGGATACTGCCTCCGTCATCCCCCAGCTCATACAGCCTTGAAAGGAGCTGGATTATGGTAGACTTCCCGCTGCCCGTTCCCCCTAATACCCCGAAGGTCCTGCCCTGGGGCACTGTAAATGAAATGTCCCGGAGTACCTCCTTTCCTTCCTCGTAACCAAACGTCACATGTTGAAAGGAGATATCATACCTGTTGCCGGATGTATCAGCTTCTTTCCCATAGGCTTCTTCCTGGGAACGGATGATATAATCCACACGTTCAAAGGAGACGCCTGCCTTACTCATATCCGACAGGATACGCCCAAGTCCGCGGATTGGCCACACAAGGGTTGAGTTATACGCTGCAAATGCAATGAATTCGCCAACTGATATGGCGCCATTCACGGCTTCCGCCACTCCGAAAATAATGACCGCAACCACCTGCAGTCCCGTTATCAGGTCGCCAATCCCCCAATACAGCCCTGACAGGGTGCCCAGGCGGATCCACAGCCTGGCAAATGCATTATTCTTCTCATCGAACCGTTCCATCTCAAACTGTTCCCTGCCGAATGCCCGCACCACCCGCACCCCTGTTGCATTTTCCTGCACCACGGTGGACAGTTCCCCCTCCGCTTCATCCGCAGTGGTGAACCGTTTTGCTATCAATTTGTAAAACACGGTGGAATACACGATGACCACCGGCACAAACAGCAGGACGATGCAGGATAACTTCACGTTCATGGAAAACATCATGACAAAGGACGTAAGCACAAGAAATGCGGTGCGGAACACCTCCAAAAGCTGTGTCACCACAAAGCTGCGGATGACCTCCACATCCGAGGTGCACCGCTGGATGATATCCCCTGTCTGGTTCCTGTCATGCCACTTCATCGGCAGCTTCTGTACGTGGATAAATAGCGTATCCCTTAAATTCTTCGCAAAATTTTCACCTGCTTTGGCCGTGTTGGTACGGCTTACGTAGGTGAATATCCCTGAAGCCACCGCTACAGCCACAATCAGCAATGCCAGTTCCCAGAGGTTGCCTGACAGACGTCCTCCCCCGTTCCCGCCCAGCACCTCATCAATGCTGAACCGGAAGATCTGAGGTGTCAGTGCATTTAACACAGTGGATATCAGCGATGCAGCCACCGCTGCCCCGAAATAAACCTTGGAACCCTGAAGGAACCTGAATATTAATTGGATTTTCCTATATCTGGACTTCGTATTTTTCTTCATATTGTTTCCATACCCTTTTCCCATACGAAAAAAGAGACGATTGCTCGCCCCTTTTCAGGCTTTTCCTTAATGGCGATGACTCACCAATCCGTTACATGTAGTATACATGATGCGCCATCTAAAATCAATAGCTTATATGGTTCAGTCCTGCGGCTATGGTACCTACGTCCCTTTGTCCACGGCGCCTGCCACGGCGGTCAGCAGTTCTTCCAGCTGGTATGGTTTTGTCAGGAATGCATAGCCTCCCGCCTGTTCCCATCCCCCCATTGACCTGACATCTGAACGGGCAGTCAGGAACACCACGGGTATGTTGGCCTGTTTCTGCAGATCCCGGCAAAATGCCAGACCGTTCCCGTCCGGCAGGTCGATATCCATGACAATGGCATCCGGCGTATTTTCCGTAATCCGTTCCCCGGCCTCCTTGAGCGTCCCCGCACACAGGATGTCATATCCTTCCGGCCGCAGGACCCGTTTATTGATGTGTAATAATTCCCTGCTGTCATCTACCAGCAGGACGGTTTTCCCTGTATGCCGGGGCGTACCGGCCCGGCTTTGGGGCCGGCTGGTCCGCGTCTCCCGCAATTTTTCCAGTTCCCTTTGGTTGATAAGGGAGGTCACGAAATAAGAAAGCACATCGAACAGGACTGAAATGTGTTCCATATTCCCGGGAGGCGGATTATCCGCGCCTAAAAAGCCCACCATCCTGCCCTGTACAAGCAATGGGCTAAGTATGATGGAACGGATTTCCTGGGGCTTTAGGAATCCATAAACCAGTGGGTTGCCCAGACGCAGGTTTTCCACTGCAGGTTCAATGATGTTGCCTCCCCCTGCCAGCTGTCCGTACCAGCTCACCAGGTCTTTTTTCGCCACATAGGGGAGCTGGACGATTCCCGAAGGAACCCCTTCCCTGCACCATTCGTATGTATTGCGGATATGCTGCCTGTCCATCTCCTCAAAGACATAAACCCGGTCACATTCCAGGGATTTCCCCAGGAATTCCAACAGACAGCGCAGCCCTTCCTCCGCGTCCGGCGCGGCATGTATTTTCTTCAGACATTTTCCCACAAACCGCTCATTCCTGATGGCTCCATCCTTAGGACACTGCCGTGGTCTGCTAAGTGTGAATCCCTCCATTGTTTTATCCATGCTCACCTCCTGCCGGATTCCGGTGTTCTTATATTGCCGTAAATATCCTTATCAGCAGAAAGTGCCGGTTTTAAAGGATATATGTCGTACCAAAGCTCATATTTACTGTCCTGGGATATGTGCTGGTTGAATTTTTTCTGGATGCGCCTTGCAATGGAAACCGTATCAGGAGGCGCCGCATCACAGACCATGACCAGGAACTGGCAGCTGCTGTACCTGGTGAACACGTCACCTGAACGCATGGAATGCCGGATGATCTGATACAGCATTTCCACAAGGGTCCCTCTCTCCGACAGCACCGGGAAATCCCCCTCATGGTCCGTCACTGTAATAAGTATGCTGAAAATATCGGACTGAATCCGTTTCAGGCGCCGTTCCATCAAACGGTAGATATTGATGAAGCTTTCATAATCCTGGCAATAAGCACCCTCCGTGTCCCCAGGCTCGGACAGTTCACGGCTGAGCTGCGCCATGTCCACCTTCAGGCTGCAATCCCTGTCGGTGTACGGGCCATGGTTTCCCGCCGTTCCTTTTTGTTTCCTGCGGCCGGACTTTTCCTGCAGCAGGCGCTGGTCCGCACGGTCAAACAGATCCTTATACCTGTCTCCCGGCTGGTAACAGCTTCCACAGACCGTGAGGGAAATCCTGCTTACTGCGAACCGGGAAGGCGGAAGGCTGATGAACCGCTGTTCAATCTGGCGGCATCTGGATTTGATGAAATCCGGTCCCTGGCTGATGGGCATGAAGATGACAAATTCATCCCCGCCAACACGCCCCAGCAGGTCGTTGCGCAATGTCAGTGTCCCGAGCATGTCCGCAATCCCTTTAAGCACCGTGTCGCCGGCTATGTGTCCATAGCGGTCGTTGATTGCCTTGAAATTATCCACGTCAATAACGAACATCACTCCCCGCTGTCTGGAATCCAAAACCTCGTTGACTTTATGCTCCATGGCCATCCGGTTATACAGCCCGGTAAGCCAGTCCTTCTCTGCCAGCTGGTTTAACCGCCTGTTCTCTTCCTTAAGCAATAAGAGTACCTTCTTCATTCCGCATCTCTCCTTAATCCGGGTATACTTATGGTTTATCTAAGCATAGCACGGAAAAAGCAAAAGGGGCGAAAGGTTACATATTCTTCACCTTTCGCCTCTTGATTCAGTTTTCGTTTTAAGCCTTCTCAAATGTATATCCCTTGCCATAAACAGCTGTAATGGTGTATCTGCAGTTTCCTTCCTCCATCTTTTTGCGTACCGTGGAAATATGCTTTTTCAGGGTCCTGTTGTCAGCCGTCATGGGCATGTTCCACACCGTCTCATAAAGATATTCAGAGGACAGGGTTTCCTCCTGGCTGCGTGCCAGGAGCAGCAAAAGTGAATACTCCTTCTGCGTAAGAAGCATATCCTTTCCATCCAGATAAGCCCGCTGCGCAATAAGGTCCAAGGACAGGGTATCGCGCACCAGCATCCTCTCTTCCATGGCATCCCTCCGGTTCATCCTGGCCAGACGGAGCTGTGCTTTGATTCTGGCTACAAATTCGTCCACATCGTAGGGCTTGGTGATGTAATCATTTCCTCCTGCCAGCAGTCCTTCGATGATTTCGCTCTTTTCATCCAGGGCTGTAAGGAACAGGACCGGGACAGAAGTGTATGGCCGGATTTTCCCGCAGAAATCCAGACCGTTTCCGTCCGGCAGCATGATATCCAGTACCATGGCATCCGGTGAATGTTCCATAAGCAGCGCCTGTGCCCCGTGAAGGTTTCCTGCGCACAGGACCGTATACCCCTCCCGCTCCAGGATACGCCGGTTGGTCCGCTGGATGTTCTTGTCATCCTCCACCAACAGGATTGTCCCCGTCTCCTTCATGTCCCAGTCCCTCCTTTACCGGAAGGGTAAACCACACACGGGTTCCCCTGCCTTCTTCACTTTCAATTCCAATCCGGCCGCCGTGTTCCTCAATGATTGTCCTGCAGATGGGAAGCCCAAGGCCGGAACCGCCCGTCTCTCCGTGACAGAACCGTTCAAACACATGGGGCAGCAGGGAAGGCTGGATGCCCTCCCCATTGTCAGTGACGCTGACCATGACCTTGCTCCCCAATGCCTTCGCCCTGATAATCACGGAGCCTCCCGCAGTATGCCGGTTGGCATTGCTTAACAGGTTAATCAGCACCTGGATCAGCTGGTCCGCATTGCCCTCCACAAGCGGCAGGTCCGCTGGCACCTCCACGGCAAGCGTGTTATTCTTCCTGGCAAACAGGGACTGGTAGATGCGCGATGTCCCGGTCAGCAGGGACGTAAGCGAAAGCAGGCCGTCCTTCGACCCCTGCATCCTCCCTATCCCCACAAGGCCCGTCACCATCTGTGCCAGCCTCCTGGCCTCGGCAGAGATGGCATTCAGGTCCATCACTGTCTCCTCATCCACCATACCGGCCCTGATATTCTGGGCGGCAAACTGGGCATTGACTGCAATGACCGTCAAGGGGGTCTTCATCTCATGGGACATGTCGGTATAGAAGGAACTCTTCAGACGGTTCATCTCTGCCAGCATCTCCTTCTCCGTCTCCGCCTGCCGTTCCCGCTGGTGGGCAAGGGCCGCTTCCTGCATGGTACCGTAAAACATAGCCGTCATCTGGAAAAAAGAGAAAATCATCATGGCCGCGTCCGTCATGGCAAAATCCAGCGGCAGCGGGACATCCATATGGTAAAGCTGGTCATGGACGCCTGCATACAGGAAAAACACAAAACCTGCAAGGGATATGGCCTGTTCCGTACGCAGGTTTCCCTTCCTTGCCATGCCGGGCAGTTTCATAAGGAACCTGGCATACAGATAAATCACGGCCGCCGCATAAATCCCGTTGTAATACAGCTGCACCCAGGACAGCAGCACCGTATCCGCTGCCAGGCATACCACTGCAAATATGGCCGCCAAAACGCCGGCCGCCCAGACAAACCACTTCTGCGCAATGCCGGGAAATACCCTACGGGCCAGCAGTATGAGCAGGATAAAAGCGGCAGGCAGCGTAAGATGCTCCACCCGGTAGGCAGCCTGCCAGGGGATTGCCGGGAACAGGGCATAGAACACCTTGGTGCCGGTCAGGCCGTTGCGCACGGTCCATGCAAGGCAGAGAAGCGAGAAATACAGGTTTGCCCGGTAGCTTCCCTGCACCACGAACAGCAGCAGATGGACAAAAAACAGCGCCGCGAACAGGCCGACCTTAATGGCCTCCGTGAGCACGGTCAGAGCGGTGAAACGCCGTATGATTTCGGGTTTCCCAAAATACACGCCGCTATGGCCGCCTCCTGTCCGGTGGACAAAATTTGCTCCCTGCTGTACAAACTCAATCACGCCGTTTTCCGGCCGGACCTCCAGCTGCATTTCGCTGTAACCGGGGACAAAATCCTTTGCATCATCCGCAGGCACACCTGCCTGGAACCGCAGCTCCCCGTTCACATAAGCGCGGTACGCATAATCTATGCTGGAGCATTCCATCATGTATACGTCATTGTCCGGGACCTTTATGACCATACGGCTGGTGGCGGCCGGCATGTCCTGGGGACGGGCCTGGATTGCTTCGTCCTCCCGCGCAGCGTATTCCTCCGGTGTCACCACCCCCGGTATGTACGTCAATTCCCCCTGAAGGCGTACAAAACCGTCGGAAAAGTCCATTCCGGTCAGGTCATATATCCCATTTTCCGGCTCCACCCCGGTCATCTGCACAAATTCCACCCGGTAAAAATTCCTCAGATACCACAGTGACAGGCTTGCAAGCACTATCAAGGGCAGGATTATAAAAAGAATCCTTCTGCCCTGGTTCATTTTCCCTGTTCCCATCAGCCTTCCCCCATACAAACCCAACCCTTCACGCGTGTCCTGGGATGTGTTTGAAAATTGCTTTTTGTCAGCTGTGCGTCCCAGTTCCTCACTGGCAGCAGCGCCCTCTTCAGCAGCGGCAGGGTTGGTCTGCACCACGTCTGATATCTGCCCTGTCTCCTGGGTTGCCAGGACAATGGAAGACGCCTGCCCATCGGCCATCCTGGTCAGCCTCTGCTGTATTCCTGACAGGACATCCCTGGTATTAAGTATAGCAGGAACAGCAATAATTAGAAAGATTTATTTCTTCTTTCAGGTTCCGGCCGGAAGCAGGGACTCCTGAAATCATTTCCAATTAAAGTTTTCAGTTCCGGCGCCAATCTCAAAATGGTATTTCACAATGCCGGTATTAATTTGGGACATGGGACTATTGTCCTTTGTGCAGATGGACACGGTATTCCCATCAGCTTCAATAAAAAAATTCTGTCTGTTAAGACCTGTTGGGGCAAGAACAGCCGCATTCATGCCATTTATAAACCATGCCTCACTGCACGGCTTACATAGACGTTCCATGCTCTTTGACTTATGCGGCGTACCGTCAGAAGCGCCATAACCAATCGCAATGACACCAGCCAATTCCTCATCAGGAGCTAACGAAACCGGACACTTTTTCGCATTGTACGTATTTGTGACCCAGCACGAATTCAGGCCTGCCTGTTGGGCTTTAATCATAAGACGTGCTCCATAGTAGCCACACTTCTCATAAAAACCGCTTTGCTTTCTGGCTGCCAGCGCAATATAGTTTTTCACATTTTTAAATCTGCCAAATAGGGGAATGAAGCTTTTAAATGCCCCCTCGTCTTCCGTTATTAACTGGATATGCAGCTGTCCCAGCTTGTTACACTGTTCAATTTCTTCTTTCAGTCCACCTATGACTGCCGGCGGGAGCGGTTTTGCCGTATAGTTCCTGACCGCGTGCCTCGCCCTGATTGCCTCTGATTCCGTCATGATTAATTCCTCCTATCCCAACTTATGTTACAGCATTACTTTGTTAAGCAGTATCCTCTCCGTAAGGGCGCCCCAGTCACCATTTTCATACTGTATCCCTTTCATGTTAGCCATTGCCGCCAGACCGTGTACGGTTGCCCACATTACCAAAAGGTCATCCCTTAATTCTTTTTCATCAATGCCCAGCTCCCTCATCCCTCTTTTTGCACCATTTACAAAAACTTCAAATGGAGTAAAGGAGCGGTTCCATGTGATTTCGGTTTCTTTTATCTGAATGCCCAGATACTCACTGTCAAATAAGAAATTAAAATAGTGGGGATACTTTGCAAAAAATTCCACATAGGCAACGCCCATGGAAAGAGCAACGTAATGACAGGGATTATCTTCAACCGCCTGCTCCAGGACGGCTGTAAATCTGCGGACGACATACCCGTACATCCCTTCAAGCAGTTCATCAATATTCCCAAAGTGATTATAACAGGCAGCCGCCGATACACCGACTTTCTTCGCCACCTTTCGTAAAGAAAACTTTTCAATCCCCTCCTCATGGATTAACTCAAGTCCCTGTTCAATAAGCGTTTCTTTTAAATTACCAAAATGGTATGGGGGTTTTCCGCTTGTATCTGTGTTCATATCATATCCCTCCAAATTAACAGGTGTTAATATATTATATCCTTTATATTAACACTTGTCAACATTTCAACGGTATGTTACATGAAAAAAATTGCCGGCCATCACAGGGATGACCGGCAAACTGATTTTTCAAGTATCCTTCCTTGCCTTATTTCTTCTATATCCTTCTATTCCTTTTATTCTGTATCAGGAACATTGATAATATCTGGGAAATCAGCTGCAGGGTGCTGACTTCCTCCTGGGTCCACAGACGCAGTCCCGTGCACTCGTCAAATCCCACAAATCCGGCAAAAACAGCATCCGCTTCAAAGGCACACTGAAGGACGGAACAGATACCCTGGCTGGCAAACAAAGCTTCGTGCTCCGGTTTCAGGCTGTGGATATCCCGGCAGTAGAAAATCATATTTTCATCAAAAAGAGTTTGATAATCCCCATGCTCCTTATAATTGGCATTCTGCAGTCCCGCCATCTTGGAAGTAATGCCTTCATTACACCACTCATAAGTATTGGACCCGTATTGCCCGTCTTCCGTATTCTCAAATATGTAAACACGGCTCACATCAAACTGCTTGCCCACAATTTCCAGGACCATATTGACCGTACGGTCAAAATCCTTTGTCTGGTAAAGATTACGGAACACGTAGCGCGCCAGGTTATCGAAGCCCTCTGCATACTGCCGCTCCGAATCAATTGCAGCGCCTATGGATGACAGGCCGCTTCCTCCCATATCAGCCGCAGTGCCGTCATTATAAATCACATAGTTATTCTTTCCCTTGCTCTTAGCCTGATATAAGGCTTTGTCAGCGCTGGCATAGATTTCCTTAAATGAGGCGCCGTCCTTTGGATAGATGGCAATCCCCATGCTGCAGCTTACTTTAATAGGACTTTTCTCCGATTCGAACAGATGGCGGAACAGATGCAGAAGTTCCTCTGCTTTTTCCTCTGCATCCTCAGCAGAAGTAATATCCTTCATGAAAACCGTAAATTCATCACCGCCAATCCGACCCACCACATCGCTTTCCCGCATCAGCTTTTTCATGCCGGAGGCGATTTCCGTCAGCACCACATCCCCAATCATATGTCCCTGGGTGTCATTAATCTGCTTAAAATTATCCGTATCAATCATGAACAGGGCACCCATGGTATCCGGATTGGACATGAGGTACGTTCCAATCTGATGCTCTGTCTCCTCCCGGTTATAGATACCGGTCAATGCATCCTTCTCTGCCCGGTGTCTCAGTGTCTCCATCTTCCTTCTCTCTTCCGTCACATCCAGCCCTACGCTGTAGATGGAAGGGATGCCGTCCCAGCTGTCATCCCCGCTGATATAGCACAGGGTTACCGTCCATATACGTTCTTCCCTGGAGCGTGTGTACGCCCTTGCCTCCAGCACCACATTTTCCCCGGACTGCTTTAATCCCCTGGCCAGCTTGACGGCCCGCTTAAAATCGTCCGGATTCATATACGTACACTGGTTATGTAATTCCTCCTCAAACTGCACCTTCGTATAACCAATCATCTTGAGGAATATGTCGTTGTACCACAGCACGGTGCGGTAATCCCGGATATCAAGGCGTATCATGCCTGCGGGAACGGTCTTTAATATGGCCTCCCTTTCCTGGTCCTTTTTGGCAAGCTTATATTCAGTGCTGTACATGTCATAGGACAGCTCGATACGCGCCCTGCGTCCCTCCCAGTTTATCATACGGTCCTTGATGATGAAGGTGCGCTTCAGGTTGGGATTGTAAAACTCCCATTCATAGGTCCCATCCTCTTCCAGATACTGGTTCGTACAAAATGGACATGGTGAGGATCTTCCCTGGATGACCTCATAGCACTTTCTTCCAATCAGCGCATCCGCATGGACCTGCAGCGTTTCACTGGCATGCTTGTTCAGGTACAGCAGCTCATATGTGTCCATATCGCTGATGTAGACATTTCCCGCGTATTCGGACATCATCCACCTGAAATTCCCTGTCTCTTTCTCCCTGCTCCTGCCCAGCCTCTCCTGCTCCAGCATCCACTTACTGATGTCCGAGTACAGGATATAGAGGATTGGCGGGCCGCCTTCCGGTGATTCCACGATTGTGCCGTTCATTTCCACCCATATGGATTCCCCGCTACACACAGTCATGGGAGCCTGATATACGGCGCTTCCCCGGCCCTGTGCATATGTCTCCTCAAAACAGGCCTTCAGCCCGTCAAATACACCCGGCTCCATTCCGTAATACCGCCTGAAATCAGGGTATTCACGTAAAAAATCCTCTTCCTTATATCCCAGCATCTTATAAAATGCGGGATTGCACCAAATTATCGATAACGGATCATCCATATAATGTTTGCTGATTCCGGTACCCAGTAATCCTAAAATGTCCTCTGTCATCATCGTTCTTCCTGGCTGTGTCATCATCCAACCGCTCCCATTGCCTGTTCATGTAATCATATCCCTCGATTATACCAAAATGCCCCCCATATTACAAGGAGATGGCACAAGGACTTTTCCATAACCATGGGAGGACAGTCCAAGCCTGCGGAAAGCCCAGGAATCATTTTCCGTCATCCGGGAAATCCGGGAATACTGCTCCCATCATTCCCTGGACTCCCTGTATCTGTGAAGGTATTCCATCTGGGCATCATCGTCCGCCTGACGTCCGTATGGCATGGTTCCTGCAGCACAGCAATAGACGACAATTCCTATGATGCATACGGCTAAAAGTATCAGGATAACTGCTATCATCTTCTTCATTCCTTTCCATCCTGCTTATGTATCAAGTCTGGGATGCCTTTATCGGTCCCATCCTCCCCGGATACCCCCATGGCCAGCAGCATCAGCATGACAGGCGTCACGATGGGGACGCTGATATTGACCGCTGCCTGGGCGGCATAACAGATTACCGCAAAGGCAATTGCCATCACGTAGGGCCGTTTCCCGGCCGAACGGATCATTTTCCGGATGGATGTAACCAGCAACGCCAGATAGGCCGCAAGTCCGGCCAGCCCCACCGTTACCAGATATTGAAGGTATTCATTATGGGCGCTGTCGAAAAATTCCCCATAGCGCATCACCATCTCATCATAATACTTCTCCATGACAACCGCACCATATGTATCGGGTCCGGCCCCAAACAGTTTCTGTGTAAAGGGAAAGCCTTCATAGCTCTCCATTCCAATCCTCCATATGTACCAGCGGTGCGTCCCCCAGTCGTCATTGATTGCCAGGTACTGCGCCAATCCGCCGTAGTTTCCTGCATTTCCACGGACATTCACATCATAAAGGGCAAAGCAGGCCAGGATGACCACCATGGACAGGAACGCCAGCCAGACCCACCTTCCCCTGTTCCCATCCTGCATAAGGGGGTGTGTATCCGGCAGCCTCTGTATCATCCGGCACAGTATGAAGTACATGGCCCAAAGGGCCGCCACCAGGACAATCAGGTAATGGGAGCCGGATATGACCCGGTACAATCCTCCCATATGGCCTGCAGCGCCAGAAGACGGCTTTGTCATCCTGGGAAGGATCCAGAATTCAGACCCCAGCACTGCAAGTATGAAGATATAAGTCCTGGCCCCCCTTAGGTTCTTGAACGCGTACAGTGGTAAAAGCCCAATCAGGACCAGTATTGCAAGGTAGGCATTATCGCTCATTCCGGTAATCAGTGCAAAGAACGAGACTGACATGCAAAGGAGATACCATGCTTTCCTTATCCCGGCCTCCTCCGTAAAGAATAGCAGGGCGGATGCCCCGGCCAGCAGGGCTGCATAGGATGTATATGTGTTAATATTCCCAATGGTGGATGTGAACATATAGTATTGTTCCGGATCCATCAGATTCTTAAAGCCGATGGGATCCATATCAAAGTATTGAAGGATTCCTATGATGCAGGCCGCCATGCCTGCCCCCAGGAACAGATCCAGATACCATTGTCTTAACCGCAGGTTCTTGCTTACGGCAAAATACATGAACGCATAGGCAATCCACAGCAGAAGGCCGGAGAACCTCCCATCGCTTCCCAACAGGGCCGCAGCCGGAGACGCGGACTTCAGGGTGGATATCCCTGCTATCAGTATGAAATCCAGCATGGACCAGTCAGCGGCGTTAAACAGCCGGTTCCTGCCCGGGTTCCTCACACAGCCAAGATAGATTGACAGGCTCAGAAAGATTCCATTTACCATCAGGAACACGGCTGCAAAGATAATTACAACCCTGTAATAAAAATATGTCTTAAAATTCAGTATGTCAAAGTAATAATCCCTGAACACAAGGGGGAACACCCCAATTATGATGACAGCGAAAACACCTGCCAGTGCACAATTCGTACTTTTCCATGCTGAATGGAACCTTACGATATTTAAAATGCCGGTCTTCTTACTACTATCCATGATTACTCCCTTTAAGGAAATCCCAGAAGCAGCCATGGCTGATACCATGGCTGCCTCCGATACTCCATCTGTTTTTACATCTTTAAATCCTTATTCTTCCGGTTCCTGCACATATAGGTATTGGCCTCATCCAGCATGCGCATCAGTTCCAGCGCGCTGCGGAACGCGATATAATGCGTTCCTGTGCAGCTGCACTGAAGCCTTCCCTGCATGGATGAATTCTGTCTATACAGCACATGGACCAGGATGACTGCCTTCGCAGCCGTCACATAGGGGAACATCTTCCCTGCCACATCCTCTTTGGCCAGGATCTTCCCGGGCTTTTTTTTCTGTTTCCCCTTTAGCGCCCTGTACTGCTGCTCCCTTTCCTTTTGCAGGAAACGCGGTTCTGTGGTTGCCATGGGGGCGCCTACCATTTCACATACCTCATCAAGGGCCAGTACCATCCCATGGATACCTTTAAAGTTTACAGGGCGGGGCAGATGATAATTCACAATGATACCGTATGGCACATTATTTTCATGTCCGTTGATACACACAAGCATCATGCACGCCCTGTCTGTACCTGCCATTTCAATCTGACGGCTCTTTTCTTCACTCAGCATGTTACACTCCTTTGCAGCCCAACCGCAGACATATGTCTGGAACTATAATCGCCTGTTTTACGGTGTTTCCCTCATCCATCTGCCATTCTCATCCACCGGATATCCATCCGGGGTCATTTCATTTACATATAACGTTCCCATCGGCCTTCCGTCCAGGCCTCCGGTGCTGAAGTAATACCAGTACTCCCCAAGCTTCTGCCATCCGGTTGCCATGCCTCCGGTAAACTGGTTCAGATAGTACCACTTCATGTCCTTTGCATCATAGTACCAGCCCATGACCAGACGTCCAAAGTCAGCTCCCAGATTATCATTAAGATAGTACCAGTGTCCGCCCGCATCCATGTACCAGCCGTAATCCATGATACCGGCCGCATTAAAATGATAGGTGCAGGTCTGCCGGGCATCCTCGTACTTTATGTTGATCCATTGGTCTTTGATGGTTCTTCCGCTCCTCAGGATAAAGGACCATTGTCTTCCATCCGTGCCAATGCTTTCCCACCGTCCTTCCGTGCCGACGGCATAAGTCCTGTAATCATTAAAGGTTGTTCCCGGCCCAAGGCTTCTGCCCCCGCCGGAGCCGCCGCGTGAGCCGCCTCCTCCGCCACCGCCGTTGCCTCCCGGCCGGTTGGGATTGTCCGGGTCATCTGGATGGTTCGGGTCATCGGGGTTATCCGGCGGATTGGGGTTATTCGGATTATCGCCGCCGGAAGTGATGGAATCCACAAGGGCCTTTAATGTATCATAGGTATCCAGAAGCTCGTCCACGGTCGGACGGTAGATCCTGTTGGCAACTTCCAGTGCGATATCAATTGCATCGCTTAATTCTTCCTTATCCTCTTCGCTTACCGATGGATTGTCCTTTAATGCCTGGGCTATGGAAATCTGGCCCAAAAGCTTCTGCCTTGCCTCCTGCCACTGGGTATCATCTTCCATCTGGTAGCGCACATGCAGGGTCAGGTTCTTTGTGACAGGTTCGCCCGTGTCATACCCGTTGTTCGAGGAGGCTGTCCTTCCCAGCCCATCATACTCCCACACAACTCCGGTAATGGGATCCGTATAGGCATCGAATATATCCAGTTCCATGAATCCCTGCGCATCCTCCAGGGCCGAACCGGACCTGACCTTGATGATATGTTCCACGGAACGCTTATCATCGATGATCCTCACTTCATGGGCCTTCAGGTATGTAAGTACATAGGTGCCTTCCACATTTGCATCAAAGGACACAACTCCTGTGAACCCGGAATCCGCGTCATCCGGATCCGGCTCCATGGGCACCTGCGTACATGTATATTCCCCGTCCAGGTCCTCCACGTTCCACATCTGGTAATCCGTATAGCCTTGCATGCTGCGGTCAAGGACAGCGTATATCCTGATATCCGGCTCCTTGTCCACACCGGGCGGGATATCCTTGTTGCTGCCTCCCACCTGTCTTGTCAGTACGGACGATAAGGTCCACGGTACCTTTACCGCATCATTGCCAACTTCGGCTTTTACAGCCTCGGACTCTGATGCCTTGGGCGCCCGCTGGGTGAACTTGACTGTGTAGAGCACGTCAACCCCCGCTGTCATGGCGTCCTGGTCGCTGCTGTTATCCGTAAGTCCATCAATCAGGTCCGCCATCCTGTCATCTGACAGGTCAAGGGCCACCGCCCCTGTCTTAGGCGTATAGTCAATGGAAGCATTGCCGGGTGTCGCTGCCGACACTGCGGCATAATAATTTGCCTGAAGCACCAGGTTTCCCTCCGGCATGGTGATGGTGGGGTTCCTCCTTGTCTTATCGGCCAGTGTCAGCCTGCCGATCAGAGCGCTCCACTGCCGGAATGCCTGTCCCTGGCTGTTGGTGGTTTCCGCATCCAGGGAAATCAGATCCCCGGCCTTTACCACTGCTGTCTTATCATCGTCAAAGTCAACGGTCATGCCGCCCCGCACGATTTTAGTGATGAATCCGCCATTTGTAAGGGCTATTGTATAATCCTGCTGTTCCTGTGAATTTCCTATGACCGCTACCTGGGTGCCCAAAAGTATCTTATCGGCGGCCCCGGTGTCCTCTCCCGGCTGTTTTGCAACCACCACGTATAACTGGTTTGGCTCCAGCCCACCAAGTACGGCACGGGGCGTGGCGCCGGAAGACATGACCCATCCGTCCTCATCTGCACCGGGGACATCCATTACATCCCCTTCAATATTAAGGATTGCATACAGGGTTCCCGGATCTGCAGGCTCAACCACCACCTGTTTCATACCGTTCCCATCGTCCTGCACATCGTAATTGCTGCCAAGGGCCGGCACCGTCACGCGCGAAGGCGGGCTGAAGGTACCTGGATCCAGGTTCTCCGGAAGGATTACCCCCACATCCGGGTTGGCGCCCTGGGTCATCTCATAGACATAGTAGCTTGTACATGGGTTTAACCCGGTAAAACCGGCATTCTTTAACTGGCTTCCCAGTTTGGTCCCAACCACCTTATAATCCATATCAGTCAATGCGTACCTGCGGTTTTCGTTAGCGCCTGATACGCTCACCTTCCCGCTGCCATCGCTTCCTATGGTGCCCTGGGCATCCGGCATGGTCAGTATGTTATCATCGCTGAGCCCGATGGGGATGAACCTTGCCGTATAGGTCTGGTCCGCGTTGATTGTCTGTGGACCCTGCATCCTGTTCCCGTTTTCGTCAAACCAGCCGTCAAACATGTAGAATTGATCGGGATGGGTGCTGGGAAGTATCAGGGATGACCAGTATGTGCCTATTTCCACATAGCTTGTCTTATTCCCTTCTATGGCGCCGTGAGGCCCGGAGACAAACTTCAGGTCAAACCATTCGCCTTCTGTCTCCTCAAAGTTTGCAAATAATTTGATGGAGGTATTGATTACCGTGTCATCTGCCAGTCTTGGTCCTGTTTTATTGCTTCCGTTGGATGTGGCCTTATACCAGCCGTCAAAACTGTAGTGGGATGAGGGCGTGGGCATAAGCCCTTCCGTCACCTGGGCCAGGGTATTGTCCCCGGACTTTTTGACAAACTTAGGGGCCGTACTCCCGTTAAAGGATCCGTTCTGGCCATTGTAGAATTCTACTTTTGCCCAATAGTTCTCATCCGTCAGGTCTTCGGTATAGGTGATGGTTACGGTCCCACCCTGAAGATTCGGGGTCAGGGTCAGCTTCTTAGTCTCCTGGTTCAGGGATACCTCTGAAAGGCTGTCCTCCCATACGATATTGGGCGGATAAACATAACCTGACATTTGATCCACATCAACTTCCACCGGAACACCGGGATTCACGGACCGCGTCTCCTCTTCCCGCAGGATATTGCCATGGTTATCCATGCGTTTCACCCGGAGTATGGTTTCAAAGCTTGGGTCCAGTCCATATTGATAGGTGAATGTTATGGCCTGGTTCGGCATCTTTCCTGTAAAATGATAGTCAGATGGATTAAGGCTGACCCCTGCGTCCTCAGCAGAGATGACGCCCATGCCTTCCAGATCCGTGGTTCCGCCGTCCGTCAGTTCCGCTGATTCTATCAGATAGGAATTAATGACAGCCGGCTCAATGACATAATCGGATTCCACCGGAAGCGCCCTGCTCTCCGGGGCTTTAATCTGGTTGCCGTCCATATCCACGTACCGCACCGTAATCAGGAATTTTTTCGCCGGATCAGGTTCATAACGGTACGCCGCTGTCAGGTTGTCATTGGGCATGCTGCCCCTAACCGCGTGGGTGGATGTGTTGATGCTGGCCCCGCCCTCCGTCATGGTGCCCTGTCCGCTTGCCTCGCCGTACTTGCGGACTTTATTGTTCTTTAAGAGAACGGACTTAAACCGGTATCCCGGTATATCCCTTCTGTAGGTTGCGGAAATGGGATTGTTGGCCATCTGGTCACTTTCCCAGGATGATTCGAAGAATTTCCTTAAATCAGGATCCTCATAATCCCCCGGCCATCCGCTGCCATCATCCGCCTCATCCCTTGCCGTGTTAAAGTCCCTGTAATGCTCTACCCTGAATGTATAGGGAGTTGTCTCATTACTTTTCCACACCGCGCTGTAGGTTGTCACGGAATCATACGGGAAAGCATATGGGAGTGTGTCCACCCGGTTGCCGTTGGCTCCATACCAGCCGTCAAATGTATAGCCGTCCCATGTAATGCCGCTAAAATCCGGTACCTTTGGTCTTGCCCCTGACCCAAAGTTATCCGTGGGCAGTCCTGCAAAGTTGGCGGAACTGGTCAGGGGACTTCCTGCCTGCCCGCTTGCCACAAACAGGCTGCCCTCCATGGCCCCGCCGGATGCCACACCGCTATAGCTGGAAAGCTGTACTCCCGGCCCATTCTGGGGATCGAACTTAATCTTAACCGGATCCCCGAAATTAACCGCATATGCCGGGTGTCCCGGGGCAGCCATGGAAAATACCATGACTGCCGCCAGCATCCCTGCCAGCTTTGATTTTATATTATATCTCTTTCTCATCCGGTTCCTCCTACTGAATCCATGCACCGTCGGCATCTGTCGGGTATCCGTCCGGTGTTATTTCATTCTTATACATGGCGCCTAAGGGGCGTCCTGCGCCTCCTCCATAGGTCCACCGCTGGCTGGCCGGGTCATAGGCATATACGCCCGCCCCCACCGTGGAGAAGTAGTACCATTTCCCGTCTATCTTCCTCCAGCCCTGGGCCATCACGCCGCTGGCCGGATCCAGGTAATACCAGTTGCCGTCCCCTGTATCCAGTCTCCAGCCCGTGAGCATTTTCCCGTAAGGTAATTCAGTCTCCGTGTTGCAGTAATACCAGTTTCCTGCCATATCACGGATCCAGCCGCTCTGCATGATACCCTTGTCGTCAAAGTAATACCAGCCGCTGTCGTCCGGCCTGGTCCCCTCGGGATAGTGCAGCTTGGCCCACATGCCGCTCAGACGTGTTCCTCCGTTGAGCACGAAACTTAGCTGTCTCTTACCGGATGGCCCGGTACTCTCCACCCAGTTTCCGTTGGTGCCTATCTGATAGCTCAATGGCGCGGTTCCTGCAAATGGCGCCCTCTTACTTCCGCCGCCTCCGCCGCCGCCACCTTTGCTGCCGCCTTTGTTCCCGCTTTCCTGAAGGTCATCGTAGTGGTCATACCGTCCATCCAGCAGCTCCTTGTACGGAGCCGTCTTATCCTTCAGTTCGCGCAGGGCTTCCTCCAGCTGGTCGATGGTTGCCTTGGGCTCTTCACGGTCCAGGACTTCCAGCGCCGCCTCAATGTACTCCTTCAGCTTCTTGCTCTCGCCCAGCTTCAGGAAATGGTCGTCGCTGATGCCGATGGCCTCCCGGATGGCCTCCTCCAGCTCTTTGCGGACATCGTCCAATTCTTTCTCATTGTTATCATAATATGCGTATACATAGGTCTTGCGGGTTATCTTGCGGTCCGGTTCAAATTCCCTGTAACGGTCCTGGCGGTAACTCCAGCCCAGATAACTGTACTCCGCCCCCGCCGGGCTGATGAAATAGTCAAGCTGCTCTTCCAGTCCCCCATACTCTGACTCGTAATAGGAATCTGCCGGGGACTCCTCCCTGCGCACCTTGAACCAGTAGCGGTAGATATCCGGGGCCGTGTTATTGAGGAAATACACCCGGTAGGCGCGGTTATACACCATTATGTAGCGCCGTCCTTCCGTGGCAGTGAAGGTGAACAGGCCGCCCGTTTCTTCCGGTTCATAATCCATAGGCACCAGGCTTACCACCATTTCCGTATCCGGGTCCCCGCTGATTTCATACAGCTGATAGTCCATCATATCCACATCCTGCCTGCCCAACTGTACATAAGTGTTGAAGGATGCCTCCGATGCGCTTGCCCGGTTAACCTTCCTGCCGTTCACATATCTTTCGATGGAAACATCCAGGCCCCAGGCCGCCTTGTAGGCTGCTTCATGGTCCGTATCGTAGCTGCCTCCCATCTTGATGGCATTGGATTCCGATGCGCGTACGCTGTTCTTTCTATATACCACCTTATAGGTCACGTCCGCATGGTTTACGTCCAGCAGTTCCCTGTCCGCGTCCGTGGTAAGTTCATCCTCCAGGATCGGTATCTCTCCAGGATCCAGGGCCACCTCCTCACGGCTGCCTCCCCGCACCTCGTCCACCACGGTGGCGTTGCTTGGGGTTGCGGCCCGTTCATATACCGCGGTCAGGACCAGGTTCGTATCCGGCATGGTGAAGCTGGCTTCCCTGGAATTAATCCTGTTTTCCATACCTTCAACCGAACCGATGATGAACTTCCAGTGGGAGAAGGGACGGTTCTCATCGTTGACTGCTTCCGCCTTAATCTTCACTAAATCGCCCTTGTGGGCCTCTTCATAGCGGTCTTCCCCTACGGCTTCATCCCCCACGCTTACCACCTCGCCGTTCAGGGTCTCGATGATGTAGGCCGGGAGTTCCAGGTCGCCGCCCGGATCCGTAGTGATGACGCTGCCATCTTCCCGGCAGCTTTCCGCAGTGACTGCGCTTTGGCCTTTTGGACGGGCCACCACCGTATACTCCTTGTTATAGTCAAGGCCGCTAAAGCTTACGCTTCCCGGATTGCCTGACACGCCCTGCCATCCGCCTGCGCCGGTCTGGGGCGTGGTTACCACATGGCCGTTACTGTCCAGTACCGCATAATCCGATGCCAGATCCGCTGGCCGGATGATCAGCCTCGTCTTACCCTCGTCTTCTTCGTCATATAGGATCTTATAGTTGGTATCCACCACCGGTGTCAGTACCTCCACACCGTTGCTGAGCGTACCTTCCACATCCCCAATCATGTTTCCGGCCTGTACCGTTGTCTGTCCTGTTGCCTCGTACACCAGATAACGCACGCCGGGATACAGGTTGTCAAATACGGTGCGGCTTGTAAGTATGTTGCCCTTGTTGACTGCCAGCACCTTGCCATCAAGGTCCGTAAGGATATATTTATAACCCTGCGTGGTACCGAATACCGTGATTCGTCCCTTGCCCTGGCTGTTAAGTCCTGCTGCCGGTTCCGGGTCCGTCACCTCAGTGCCGAAGATGGCCGGGTCCGGATAGAACTGGATGGTATAGGTCTGGCCGTTCATCAGGTCCATATCATCGTCCACCGGTTCGCCCTGTACATACCAGTCATCCACCAGATAGTTTACCTCCGGTGTGTAGGACGGAAGGCTTGCCGCAATGTCCCCCCATTTCTTATCAAAGGTGGTGCGCAGGGTCAGGGTCTGTCCCGCGTCAATGGAACCGTGGCTGCCTGCCGCAAAACTGATATTAATCCAGGCATCCGGATTCTCCTCGAAATAGGCGGTTATGGTTGCCGGAGCCGTGAACCGGTAATCCTGGGGCAGGATTGTCTCCCCGTTGTCCATTATCCCGTTTCCGTCCGTGTCGATAAACCAGCCTCCGAATCGGTAATAGTTGTTCACCGGCCGGGTTTCCGGCATAAGTCGCCGTTCCTTTATGGAAGCCAGGGTATAGGACTGCTCCCGCCCTGCAGGCGAACCATCGTCCAACAGCACGCTGGCCTTAAATCTTCCTCCTGACAATGACTGCACATCCTGGGATACGCTGCTTCCTCCCTGCAGGGTTCCGTTTGCTCCGGGCTTATATGTGATATCTCCCCACAGTGCCGGAATCCTGTCATGCTTATACGTAATTGTCACATCATCATTGGGCATGATCCCGGACCAGTCATTGCCGCCAAACTGTATCTGTGAATCCGCCGGCCTGACCGTGTGTGATTCCAGGCTGTATCCATACTGCTCCTGGTATACGCCTTCTACATCGCTGTCCGCTGCATAAGGTCCTGAGTTCTCAGGCGGTATGATGTCCTTTAAGCGGCTGTCCGCTGTCCCGTTGTCTTCATATTTGACCGTTATCCCATATCCCTGGATGGATGACTCATACAGGTACACAAGACGCACCGGCTGGTTGGGCATGATGCCGCTGAACATGAAGCTTTCATCAAAATCACCTCTCACGCCGTTTACCAGGCCGTCCGCCAGTTCGCCTGCCTCATCTCCCAGGTCGAACCGGTAACCGGTGCACTCATAGCCGTAAACCTGCGCGGGCTGGGCAGTGATTTCATTTTCCGGGTAATACAATCCTGACTGGGCAGCAGATACCGTGGTCCCGTTATTGGTTTCATGCAGGACCTCGAACAGGGACCTGGCATTGGGGTCGTCATATCTCACTTTGTAGCTGTAGCGTATGGTAGCGTCCTGTCCCGGCATCTTCCCGGTGAACGTGCCCGCGCCATTAAACTGGCCTATGGGGACAGAGGTCCCGCTGAAGTTATATTCCGACGGGGTTGTGCTGGAATCGTCCTGACTCCAGGTATATCCCCTGACCGTCTTCTTCTCCTCCAGTATCGGTTCCTCCACGCTATAGGCGCTGTCCATGGTATTTGTATCAAACATGATGTCCCCTGAGACATTGGAGTGCTCTACCGTATAATTGAATTTAACACTGGGGTCCGCCTCAAATATTGCATAATAGGTGATAGGTGTCTCCGGGTAAACAGCCGGCAGCCGGTCGATGATCTGGGGATGGTCCCAGTCATTTACCGGACTCCAGCCTTTAAATATATAGCCATACCGTGTGGTTGTGGGAAGCAGTGAATTGACCGGATTCCCGGCAGTACCGACCAGGGTCTCAGGTTCCGGTGTCCCTCCGTTGCTGTTGAATATGATCTGTGAACCCACCTTCTGGTATTCATAGTTCACTGCCACATCCTGGTTGGGCATGGTTCCCGTAATCCTGCCAAAGTCTGCCGACCCCGGCGTCAGGTCTGCCGTCAGGGACGGCGGTGTCCCCTGTTCAATGACCACGTTGGACAGCTCGTATCCCGTGATGGCCGGCCCGGGCGCAAGATCCACAGGTTCCCCTGAGCCTTTGGAAACCGGGGGAATCGGGGTAACGCCGGGGATGGAGCCGCCTGTCTGTGCATCCTTCACCACAAAGCTGATCTGAAGCCCGTTCCGTTTGATTACTGCATTCTTATCATTTCCCGTTCCGGCGCCAGGCAGGTTCCTTGTCCCCACCGACACATACACACCGGTGCCGTCAGCTTTTGCCTGGTCTGCGAAGAAATTATCCGCAAAGGGGCTTGGGGCTGTATCCACGCCGCTTCCTGACAGGGGCACCGCTATTTTTATCTCCTGTCCGGCTTCCGTGGAGATTCCTCCCGGAGAGGCAGCCGGCTGCTGGGCCGTGGTGACCCCAATCCTTGAGGCGTCCAGATCGCCCGTCACAGTAATGGTCCGTCCTGTTTCCAGGTATATATTGGCCTTGGCGCCTGAAGGGGTCGTGTTGTCCTCTGCCATCACGTCATTGAGCACATCAAACCTTCCCGTGCTGTTAAAGTAAACAGCGCCCTTGCCCTCTGACAGGTTCCCGGATACCTTGCCATAGTTCATGGAGAGGGCTGCGCTTCCCGTTATATTAAGGGCGCTGCCCTGGCTGCTGCTGTCCCCATGGCAGTTCTTAAGTTCCGCCCCGCTGTTTATCTCCACCCGGCCGGAACCGGCAGATACAAGCGGGTCACTGCCTATATTGCCGCTGCCGTCCAAAACAAGGTCCGTCAGTTTCAGGGTTGCCCCGGTTACCTCAAAAATCGGCCCGGTATAGGAACCGGCGCGTCTTAATGTCTTGATATAATCCGCATCCTCGTTGGTGGGGTTGCCGTTCCTGTCATAATCCGTACTTGCTATGGTAATATCCTTACTGGAACCGGAAACCGGAATGGGGGCCGTGATATCCGGATAATCCATGATGTAGATATACCCTTTCTTATTCCCTATCTGCCCCATGGCATATTCAATGGTTTTAAAGGGACTGCTGTAGGTGCCGTCGGCAGCAGTTGAATCCACCCCGGATTCTGATACGTAATAGGACGTGTCCCTGATTGCAAATGCAACCCTTTTGTGTACCATCTCATACGGATGAAGCTGGAAATGCCAGGAATAGGCCATACCGGAGTCAGTCCCGCTTAAGGAATCCCCGCCGCCTTCATTAAACACATTATTTCCCCAGTTACTATAGTGACCAATCCATCTTGTGGTCGGGGGCGTGACATCAAGGCTGCTGTCGTTGGTGATACAGTCAAAGGTGGTTTTCACATACTGGTTCACCATATGGAAACCCCTGTTATTTTTATAAACCGTGGCATAGTCATCTTCCCTGCTGCCGCCTATCATGACATCCGTGCCTGTCCCCAGTTTTACGGATCTGCCAGCGGTTCCGCCCTGCCCCGTCTTGTCATAGACATAATAATCCACGAACACATATTTATTGTCCGGGCTTGGTGAGAGGGCAATCTTAAGTTCAATTCCCATATTGGTCAGATCTTCCACTGCGCCGTTGGCAGTTCCGTTGGCCTTATATTTGTTGCCGTTATCCACCTGGATATAGGTGGCGTATCCCTGCCAGCTAAAGGTGGTCTTAATCCCGCTTGTACTATATCCTGTCTGTCCTGCCTGCAGACCGCACAGATCGAAACGGTACGAACTGTTACCGGTTTCCCCGGTTCCGCTTTTTGGGCCAATCCATGCATAAGCCGTTCCCTCGCTGGCTCCATTCCCCAGATTCTCATTGGGAAGCTCCGTGGAGGCATATGCAACCATTGCCAGATGCGATGACCCAAGTCCCACAATCAGGCAGATTGTTAAAATCAAGGAAACAAAACGTTTCCATATCTGATATAATTCTTTATTCATTCCTCACATTGTCTCCTCACATTAAAAATTCAGCCGTTCTTCCTCCGGCAATCCGTCCAGCAGAGGTTCCATATTACTCCCTGCAATCAGACCGCCCGCATATTTATCTTCCTTATTATCAGAATCATAATGATAGAATCCGGTACCTTCTTCACCTTTATGCCATCTTGGCTTAAATTCGTCATCTACCCTGGCCGCAAACCGGCTGTTTATGATAATGAGCCATCCCCCGTCCTTATCCCTGACAACCTTTTTATTTCCAGTGACGGTCTTTCCGTTGGTATTGACCACCCGGTAAGAATTTTCATTCTCCCTGACCACACCGTAACCATATTCCTCATCCGCTTCCAGCCTGAGTCCGTTTATATAGTAGGAATCCTTTACCCTCTTGAGGCGGTTGCGGTTTCCGTAGGCAACGCCGTCGCTTTTAAACCCGAAGGTGTATACCCCGTCCTCCAGTTCGACCTTCAGTTCATTCCCGGTCTGCATGGAGCCGTCATTCAGCTCGTCCGGTGAAAAGAAATAAAGGTCCGCCTTCTCAATGCCATAGATATTCCCCTCTATGAAATCATCCGATGACCATGCGTCCATGTCATACTGG
Organism: Clostridium pacaense; assembly: GCF_020709765.2. NCBI lineage: Bacteria > Bacillati > Bacillota > Clostridia > Eubacteriales > Clostridiaceae > Clostridium > Clostridium pacaense. Next base: position 355,762 of record NZ_JAJFEB020000004.1, on the reverse strand, counting down.
GCAACGAACGTGCTGCGTGTATCAAAGAGCACAAATCCGGTCTGCATCCTGCCAAGTCCGTCAAATGCATAATACCGGCCATTGACTTTCTTTATCTTATTCTGATATATCTTTCCGTTCTGATCCGTGCGCCACCAGCTGTACTCCCCGTCATCATAGTCATCCTGAATCAGATTGTCCGACGGATACATCCAAAGCCAGGCGTTCCTAAGAAGGCTTCCGCCGTCATACCCGGCATAAAACCTGGCGGGCGCATCGCTGGTGGGATTGCTTTTATCCGCATTGCTGACGCTTGCCACCTTGGTCCACCAGGGAAGCATGATTCCATACTCGTCAAAGCCGTAGGTGCTGCCGTCTATATTCTTTTGTACCAGCTTGTCCCCATTGCTTTTTACCTTCTTGGACCGGTTGTTAAAATACAGCCATACCTGGTCATATTCGTTGTAGTCCCTGCCGCTGATATCGCTGAACAGGTCCTCAAGCCCCCTAATCTCCAGCTGCGAATAATCCAGCCACTCCTCAGTTTTTAAGGCGCCGTCCGCATCCGCATAGTACACGCCTTCCTCCAGCGGATTGTCCTCCTCGTCCAGCGGATTCCCATCCTCGTCAAACCATCCGGTCAGCATGCGGCCGCTTTCATCAAATATGTAACTCCTGCCATCCACGGTCCTCTTAAAAGAAGATGCGGTCCCGCGGTACGCCTTGCCGTTGGCGCCAAAATAATACCACCCGGCCTCATGTCCATCCTCATCCGCCTCATCCACCAGGACCCATGTATGTTCAGCCCGCGCTCCATCCTCAAACACATAATACAGGCTGTTTCCCTGTTCAATGAAACAATCCCTCAGCATGATTCCCTGGCTGCCCAGATAGAACCAGGAATCCCTGGACTGCCTCCATGTATTTTGCAGCGGCTCATCATTTTCATCTAAATATCTCCACTCCTCACCTTCGCTCATCCATCCCTCAACCGCATAAGCGGTCACTGTCTGGATTTTAGTCAGTGCAAAAGCCGTAACGGCCAGGGCGCTGGCAATGAGCATGATTCTCCTTTTCTTCATCCTGCTATCCTTCCAATCCTTATTTTAAATATTTATATTGAACCCTTTATCAGGGGTAGTTTTACTCCTCCAAATACACGTATCTGTTTTTCCTGCCGTACAGGACCGCCTCTTCGTGGGTATCAAAATAGATATCCAGCTGTTTTCCCTTTACCGCCTTCCCGGTATCCTCCACCGTGTAAACCACGCCATCAATTACAATCCGGGTGCCAAGGGGAATCACGGACGGGTCCGCGGCGATTGTATGGGCTGCCTTGGGCACGGTTTCCGTCTTGGTAAGCATTTCCTCCTTTTCCCCACAGCACAGCGGGCAGCTGCAATAGCCCGTGACCTGGAACTCCCCCAGACAATCCATTCCTTCTAAAGGCCCATCGGAATGTCTGTATACAGGACAGATCTTCCGCCCGAACTGTTTTGCCTCCTCATAACTGCCAAAATAAATCCGCAGCTTCTCCCTGGCCCCTTCATCCACCTTATCCTCAATCACATAGGAATCCCCATCAATCAGGACCGTATCCCCTATTTTGAAAACAGACAGTACGCCGGCCGCCGTACGCCCGTTCACGGGAACCACGCCGGAATATGTCATATCCTTCCCATCCGAACTATAGGCAGCCACCTCAAGCTCCCCCAAATATGTAAACTCCGGCTGGGTTGCCTGGACCGCTGCCTGGGACGGTGCCTGTGACGGATTTAAGTCCAGCGCCTCCACGGGATACGGATTGTCAATGGTTCCCGCTCCCCCCAGGTCTGCCCGGGCCTGTTCCGCACCTGCCGTATGAAGCTGGACCAATGTGAATCCGGCCACCAGGACAGTAAGACCACAGCCCAGGAGGAATGGCCTGAGATATTTCCTCATCATATTATGCCTTTGACAGGATTTCCTGAATTCCGTCATCCTGTATCCATGAATGTTATCCGTCATCCCCCCGCCCCCTGAGCATCACAAATTATTATGCATGGAATCCGAATCCATATCTTTCTGCGTTAAGAACTTCCATGTGCTGCCTCCTAAACTTTTATCCCAGGTAATATCGCAGTATCTCCACTCTCCGTCAATCCAGGTCCTGTTCCATGCATGGTTTCCGGCATATACAGGTTCACATATCAGGCCCGCGTTCCTGCACAGCATCAGATAGGCGGATACATATCCCCAGCACACGGAACTTCCGTCCACGACCGCATCATAGATGGTCTTATTCTTAAGCGTCTGGTCATAGGAGACATGATTGTAGACCCAGTCATAAAAATATTCCGCCTTCTCCCTGTCCTCCAATGTCCTGCATGACTGCACCACATCTGAGAGCCTGTCCTGTACCTGTCTGTGTTCTGATACCGCCTTATCCGGGTTCCCACACGAAACATAGATGGCAGACTTCCCATTTTCATCAAATGAATACAGCGTCACTTCTTCTTTTCCCAGATATATGTACCGGTAATAATATCTGCCAAAGGAAAATGCTTCCTCCTCCGAATTAAAAACAATACCTGTTTTTGTATAACCGCCGTCCTTCCTCCCTTCTTTGAGCGCATCCATCACCGCTTCCCCAAGAGCTTCAAATCCTGTATTCCGGCTGGTCATCTGACTGGCCGACCGGCCTGTGAAGACTGCCTGCCCACCAGATGGTTCCGGCTGCTGCATGGCAGATGAATGTATCTCAAAATGAATGTTCATGATAAATAAAATGGCCAAAAAAAGGCAGATGGAACTGAACTTCTTAATTTTTTATCCCTCCCATCCTGTATTTACAACTGAATATTTCTTTTGTTGTACTTAAAAAACAGGGAGGGGGACGATAAAACGGGGCAATTACTGATTATGGAAAATTTTAGGAGAATTGATTCCGAAGTTTAAGAAAAGGGTAAATAACAAATAATCTGTTAAAATATTCAAGTTGGTTTAATTTGTGACCCAGCTTGGTTGCTATACCCTTTTTTATCGAATTATTTTTAAAAATATGTAGAATTTTGTCAATAAATGTAGTATACTTTTTTTAAATCTTTCAGGAGTATCCTAAAGTACAACAAAAGAAATATTCCGTTGTATCCTGCAATAGCAGCCTCATTTTTTCAAGCTGCAATCTGTGCTGGCTTCCACTTTCCTTTGTATAAATCCTGGTTGTATTAATATCCCTATGTCCCAGGATATCCGCTAATTTTGACAGGTTTTTTTCTATTTCATAATATGTCCTTGCAAAAAGGTGTCTTAGGTTGTGTGGAAAAATCTTTTCATTCTTAACTCCGGCCTCCATGCCAAGAGCTTTCATTTCCCTCCATATGTTACTGCGGTCCAGGGCTTTTCCGCTTTTTGTGACAAATATCATACCTGTGCTGATATTCTTTTTTGATGCATAAGACTGCAGGATTGTACAAAGCTGTCTGGTTAACAGCACGGTCCTTATCCTGCCCTTGCACTCAATCTCCGCCTGTCCCCTTCGAATGGCTTCCACTGTGATGAACGACAGTTCCGATACGCGGATCCCGCTTACGCAGATGGTTTCCAGCACAAGGGCCAGCCGTTCATTCCCATTGGCAAAAGCCGTTTTCACCAGCCGCCCATATTCATCCTTTGTCAGTTCCTTCCGCTCAGGATAAAAGGAACTTTTGCTGATTTTTAAAAACTTACTTTCACAGCCATCCCATCCACAGTATTTGAAGAATCCGTTGAGAGCGGCTATGACGCAGTTGATGGTGACCGGGGTCAAACGTTCCCGCAGGTCTGCTTTCCATAACAGTACCACCTCCTTGGTAACCGGCCCATCTCCTATGAACTCTTTAAACTGCTTTAAATAATGTCTGTATTTCTTTACTGTCTCCCTGCTCCTTTCGCAACTTTCCAGCCATTGTCCATACTCCTCTATCTTCTGGTAAGTTATGATCCTTTCATTTTTTCTTTTCATTCCAGCCTCCTGTAAATGTGTATTTGGGTTTAGTCTGCTCAGATGGCAAAAAAACATCCAATATCCCCTTAAGGATGTTGGATTGTTCTGCTTATTATTAGACATTTAAATCATATCATAGCGTTTTTTGAAGCTATGACATATAGTCTAATGAATAACTATATACGGTTTTTAATTCTTTGCATACTAATATTTTCTTACATTTTACATAAATTTTACACAAATTTTACTTAAGTACTTCCAGGCCGCAGGCGTGACAAGCAGGCATTGTCATATCCAGGTACCATAAAAAGATAGGATGATTGCCAAAATACAATAAATAAGGGTGCGGCCACCATGACCACACCCAATCTTACAGAGTATTACAGACATCTGAAACAATATTGACCGCTATCTCTTTTGCCTTTGCGCTGGACACCGCCCTGCCATCGGACCTGCCTATATATACGCAGAAATACCTTCTCCCATCCGGCGTGTCCGCAAAGCCTGTAAACCAGGAATCCACAACAATCCCTTTATCCTTTCCCATTCCGGTCTTTCCATAAATCTTAACCACCGCCTCATCCTGTTGCGTTACCAGCATGACCTGTTTTAATTGTTCAAGGGTTTCCTCCCCATAATGTGTATCCCTGCCAAAAATACGTTCCATGACCTGAGTCTGCTCTTTTGCCGAAATCTTCAGGGAGGATTCAATCCAGAACCCTGTCAGGGCACGGTTATCATTATTGGTATTCAACCGCCCTTCCCAGTCTGAAATATCACAATTCCCATACAATAGCTCATTAAGCACCGCCTGGATCCTGTCTGCCCCAACTTCATCAATGATCTGTCTGTAATACCAGACACAGGAGGTGCGGAATGCTTCATGGAAATCAATATCCTTGTTCCACTTTTCATTCCAGAATATTTCCCCACTCCATTCCCGCACCGAATGTTCCGGTTCAATGATTCCATCCTCCAGGGCAATTAAAGAGGATATGATCTTGAAGGTGGAACATGGGGAGCGGTGGGTTTCAGCCAGCTCCTGGTTGTAAATCATGTATTGGTCTTCATCTGGATCATAAATAACAGCGGTGCCGTTCATACCGTCAAAATATCCTGACCAGTCAGACTCGGTAATTGCCGGTACGGTGCCCGTATCCTCAACCGTCTCCCTGGGCGGCTCGGTGGCTGGCGGTAATTCCTGGGGAGTCCGGATGGTTGGCGGTAATTCCTGGGTAGTCTGGATGGTTGGCGGTAATTCCTGGGTAGTCTGGATGGACGGCGCTGTCCCTGCCGGTTCAGGATTATTATTCCCATTCTTGTTGCCAGCAGAACAGCCTGTTATTACTAATAATAAAATCATCAGTAAAAGCCCTTGCAATCGCCAAAACCCCTTTTTCGCTGATGATGGACCGTTTGGTTTCTTATCATAGCCCATGGAATGATTTATCCTCTCAATCATATTTATTGAACACATAAGTCCCCCATAATCACTTATCCGCCGGCATGACTCTCTGATTCCGCCACTCTTCCTCCAGCTGGGCCAGTGAAACCGCATCCATCTTCTCCGCCATGGCCTGTACGGCCTCATCCAGATGCACACCTAAAATCTCCTTAAAGAAACGCCCAATCTGACACCCTTCCGATATCCTGGGATGGAACTTAAACAGCTCATTGGTGTCATACCCCTCCACCGCCATATATATATCCCACAGACTTATATCTTCCGGATTCCTGGCAAGTACGGTGGCCCCCCTGCCTGTGGATACATGTAAGATTCCGGCCTTCTTCAGCTTGCCAAACAGCTGTCTGACCATGATGGGATTCCCTCCCGTGCTTTCGGAAATCATTTCACTGGTCATCTTTTTATCTTTGAATACCAGGATCATCATCAGCATCTGGACTGTCACTGTAAATTGTGTACTCATGCGCATGTCACATTCCCCCTTTGACTGTATTCTATAAGCCATTGTTTAAAAAGTCAAGTGTAGCCATTGACACTACAAACAAAATGTGCTACCATATTTGTAGCATAATAAGTTACAAATACATAGCAGGAGGTATCCATATATGAAAAATGAAGCTTTGGAAGTCCTTAAAAACAGGCGTTCCATCCGCCGGTTCAAGCCCGAACAGATTTCCCAGGAAGTCCTTGATGTTGTCCTGGAAGCCGGAACCTACGCCCCCACCGCGGCAGGAACACAATGCCCTGTCATTGTAGCGGTCCAGGATCCGGACCTGGTTGCCAGGCTGGACGCAATGAATGCAGGAATACTAAACAACCAGAATATTCCCCATCCCTATTACGGCGCGCCGACCATCCTCATCGTGCTGGCGCCTGAGGATGCAATCGTACCGGAGATTGACTGCGCCCTGGCAGGCGGCAACCTGTTAAATGCAGCCTATGCCGCAGGACTCGGCTCCTGCTGGATACACCGTTCCAGGGAAATGTTTGAATCCGCCGAAGGAAAGGCGTTATTGAAACAATGGGGACTGCCGGACACCATGACGGCCGTTGCATCCATTGCCCTGGGATACCCCGACTGTCCCCATCCGCAACCCGCGCCGCGCAAATCCTCCTATATCATTAAGGTCTGATTCATAAGGCCAAAACCGCAGAACAGGCATCGGAGCATATCGTCCGATGCCTGTTCTGCGGTTTTGATATATGGTTATCCTTGATTCCATCCCAAAAGATTCCCAATCAACAATTCCGCCTCAGAATAAAGCACTGCATTTCCTGCTAATTTTATCCGGTCACCCTGCTGCCTGCAATAAAGCGTGCCGCCCACAGAGGAAAGGCGATTTGTGGAATGAACCGGTATCTTGCACTCCAAAAAATAATAGAGCTTGGAAGTTTTACAAAAGCGGCTGAAGCGCTTGGTTATACCCAGTCATCCATCAGCCAGATGATCGGTTCCCTTGAAAATGAACTGGGAATCAAGCTGCTGACCCGTTCCCGTACCGACATCAGGCTGACCATTGAAGGCGCTGAACTCTATCCATTTGTTGAGCGCAGCATCATACAATACCGCGCCATGCAGGAAAAGGCAAATGAAATCAAGGGGCTGGAACCCAGTATCAAATATACGTTCCATGATGATTACGCCATCATGACAATGGTCGAGGCTGGTCTGGGCGTCAGTATACTGGCCGAGCTTGTGCTGCGCCGGACCAATTATAACATCGTCTGCCTGCCCATCACCCCGCCGGTATACCGGACTCTGGCCATTGCGTATCTGATGGAAAATAAAGGCAGGCTGCCGTAAATATTCCATCCAGTCTTTCCCATACCCTTTATAACTTTAGATTACTGAACCGGCCAGCCGCCAGAATCTGCCGTACAACTGCAGTATCTTTGGTCAGGTCCGCCAGTTCCTCGAATATAATCCTAAGCTTGCTTGTGCTGTTCACATCTACTGACAACATCAATATGATCTGAACCCGTTCCTCTCCCCAGATAACAGGTTTCCTAAGTGTCATCAGGCCAATCCCCTGCTTTATGACATGCCCCTCAAATGCATGTGGGATGGCAAACATACCTCCAATGGAAGTAGGAGCCAGTTTCTCCCTTTTCAGAACCGATTCTATGAAACCGCTATCCACATATTTTTCCTGTATCATCCTTTGTCCCAAAAGTACGATAACTTCCTCCGCTGTTTTACAGTCACAGTTTAAAATGGTTATTTTTTCATTCAGCATGGCCCAGAGATTGGGATAGCTGTTCCCGGATGACGCCATTTTTTCATTTTTTCCCGGATAAAGGGCCTTGCGCAGCACTTCTATATCCTTATCATTCAATACAGGCGATACCTGGATTACATTGATTCCATCCAAAGCCAGGGGCACCGTGGAAATAACGCAGTCAAGTGTTTCCTGTTCCAGTACCTCCCTTATCCTGGATACCGGAAGCACCCTGCGGATGGTGATATCAGGAAATACACGCTTTAGCCTGGCTTCAAAAAACAGCGAGGTCCCCATACCGGTTCCGCAGGCTATGACCACCGTAGGTGCAACCAAGACATCCGATATCTTTCTGCGTTCAAAACTTGCCCCAAGATACAAAGCAATATCGCATATTTCATCATCTCCCAGACCCGTGCCAAACTGTTCCGCAATCAGCCCTGCAATATAGGTTGCTATCTCAAATTCATAAGCCAGTTCATCCTTCACCATCTGCTTAATCGGATTATCCAGATGCATCTGATGGTTCAGACGGTTGAACATTCCCTCTAAATGCATATACAACGTATTCCTAAGAAGCTGGTCCCCTAATATATCTTCATGGAAGACATCTCCTGCTGCCTTCATGATTTCGTCCAGTTTCTGTATATCCCGTACACCGGATATGACTGCTTTGTTTTCCATTGGCCTGTTCTGCAGCTTTGCCCCCATAAGATTCATAGTTATATACGCCTGTTCCCCCTCGTCCATAACTATATGAAACTCCTGCTCCAGCTTCCTGGCCATATGCCCTGCCATGGACCACTGGTTTTTTTGCCTGTACCCATTAAGCTCCCCTTCCGTTGGACAGCAGACATTACCATTCCTGACGCGTTCCACCGTTATAGCCAGGCTGATCATCATCTCGGCATAGGATGAATCCGCAAAAGTAAAACCGTAATCATCCTCCATATCGTGAAGGATTGTATGTATCTCCTGCAGATCAGTTTCCTCAAAAAACGGAACAAGCTTTGTCAAAAGGCCATTTCCCTGGAGTCTGACCAGCTTACTGATGACAGCGCACTCCGCTATGCGTATCCTGCTCTCCTTCCCAAGCACACGCACGCCATACTTTGCCTTTTTCTCCATTGTCAGTCCCTGCTTCTCCACAAAAGGTATAATCTCATTTACATCGTTGACAACCGTACCTTTGCTGACATAAAGGGTATCTGCAATGGATTCCATGGAAAGGTATGAGGGGGCCTGAAGCAGTTTTAAAAGCACATGATATTTCCTGTTCTCAGGCGCATCTGAACAGATAGGCCTGATATCTGAAAGCAGGCTTTTGATAAATACATTCCCCTGATCCGAACAAGTCAGCCAGACACCTTTTCCAGCCTGGCTATGCAGATGGCATTCCGGCGTTTTCAGCTCTTCCTTAATATTTTTGATATCCTTTTTGATTGTTTTGGTACTGACATGCAGCATCTTTGCCAGTTCTACCGTGGTGTAGACCCTGTCATCCTTTGCCAGCAGTTCCAAAAGCTTCATTTCCCTCAGAAGCATACATACCCTCTTTTCCTTATCTTCAATCCATATCCGTTGATTGGTACGGCCGGACAAGCGGAGGAACCGCCTGTTTGGCTCTCTCCGCTTGTCAACATATCTTTACTCTCCCCTGTCAGCTTCCTTTTATATAATCTCCCCATTCATATTCCTGACTGTTAATCCAGCTCCGGCCCTGTACTCTTTTCAAATGTATACCAGCCGCTGGAACCAATCAGGCGCATATATGCTTTAATATAGTCCTTCATTCCATTCTGGGCAGCTATATTCACATCCATATAATCTATATCCGGGTTCTTTTTAATTGCATCAGCCATAACCTGCCTTCCATGCTTAAACAGATCCGTGCAGACATTAATCTTATTAATCCCGCAGGCCACAGCCCTGCGTATATTGTCTTCCCCTGCTCCCGAGCCTCCATGAAGTACCAACGGCATGTCCAGTGCTGTTTTAAGAAGGGTCAGCCTGTCAAAATCCAGCCTGGGCACAAAACCTTTTGGATAGCTTCCATGGGCCGTCCCGATTGCCACGGCCAGACAGTCACATTCTGTCCGTTCCACGAATTCTTTTGCCTGTTCCGGGTTGGTATACAAATCTATTTTTGTATTATCCGCTTCCACCGCCTGCCCAACATGGCCAAGCTCTGCTTCACAGGACATCCCCATGCTGTGTGCTAATGACGCAATCAGGCTGGTCCTTCTGACATTTTCCTCAAACCCATAGCTGGATGAATCAATCATCACACTGGAAAAACCACATCTCATGGCATGGGTTATATCTTCATAATTGCTTCCGTGATCCAGGTTAAACGCTACCGGCACATCCACCTCCTGGGCCAGGCCGCGGATCATCGGAGCCATGATTTCCCCAAACGCATGGGCCTTCATCTGTCTGGGCGATACATTGATGATCACTGCAGAACACTCTTCCCTTGCAGCCTGTACAATTGCCTTTGCCTGCTCCATATCCGTACAATTGATAGCCATTACCGCATATCCGTTCCTGTGGGCATGAAGAAGCATTTCTTTCATCGATACATACATAATCCTGTCTCCATTCTTTTATCTGTATTTAGTCATCATCCAGCATATCCGGGTCAATGGGTTTTTTAATGAATGCATATATGACTCCCGTTATCAGCGAGGCAATCCCAAGACACATCAAAAATATCAAGGGCTTATTCATCATAGGTACCACAAACATACCTCCATGCACCGCCGGGGATTCCACCCCCAGAAGCATTGCCAGGCCGCCGCCGATGGCAGAACCAGGGATTGTGGAACACCACACACGTATAGGGTCGTTGAGCGCAAATGGGATTGCCCCTTCTGTAATATAGCAGAAACTCAGCGGTACTGCTACCTTTGCATTTTCAATATCACCTCTTGAAAATTTCTTTTTCTGCAGGAAAACAGCGATTGCCATGCCCAGCGGCGGAGCCATGCCAGCTGCCATCTTAACGGCAGTAGGACCAAATACCCCATCCGCATTCAACGCATTGGCAAAGGACGCCGCAGTTTTGGTTAAGGGGCCGCCAAAGTCAATCCCCCAGCAGGTTCCCATGACCGCGCCCAGAAAGAACTTGGAGCCTCCCTGTAAAGATGCCAGCCAGTTTTGGAACGTCGTCATAAGCACCGCTATGGGATGACCGATTACAAACTGAAATACAGCGCCTGTAACCAACGTGCTGAATACAGGAATGACCAGGATAGGCATGATGCCGTTGGCCCAATTAGGCACCTTCCATTTTTTCATCCACAGACATATGTATCCTACCAGGAAGCCGCCTATGAGACCGCCTACAAAGCCTGCATTAATCTGGTTGGCAAGATACCCGATTGCAAGGCCCGGCCCCATGGCCGGACGGTCTCCAATCGATTGTGCGATTGCCATGGTAAGGATGGGGACTGTAAAAAATGCTGCGCATACGCCAATCTGGTTAATCATGTAAGCAAATGTCCCTGCCTGGTTAGCAACATCATAACCGCCGATTGCCTTTGCAATTGCCTGGATGATACCGCCTGCAACCACGATTGGTATCATATAGGAAGTTCCGGTCAGGAATGATGCTTTTATACGTTCACCACGTGTAATCTTCTTTCCGCCTTTTCTCTGTATTGTATTCATTTTTTCATATCCTCCAATGCTTCAAGTAATTCATCCACCAGCCCAAGTCCATTCTTAACCGCTTCCTGCACCCTGCATTCCAAAACAGGTATTCCGCCCTCAAACCGTTCAGGATTCTTAATCTTAACATCACTGGCTATGATTGCCCCATCCGCCCTCCGGATATCATCCATTGTAATTACATTCTCCGGGCCTTCTGCTCCCTGGGTCTCGATTTTAATCTCGACTCCTCTTTTCTTTGCTGCTTTCTGCAGATTGGCCGCCGCCATATACGTGTGTGCGATACCTACCGGACAACTTGTGATTGCTAAAATATACATAACTTACTCCCCCTGCTTTTTTGATTTAATTTGTGTACAGTTCCTCGCGAGTTCTATGTTGTGATTATACGAATAAAAAAACAGACCGACAACTCAATTAATTTCCCTTATATAGTGACCTTTTTTGAATATAGAGGTAAAGCCAGGGCCTTTATTAGGCAAATATGTTAAATTCCTCCTTAATTTATATAGGAAATTGTGGGTATCCGGCAGAACCATATACCTGTACTTCCCGCCTCAAGTACCCTTATGTTAAATTCCGCTTCACCATTCTGGGGAATATATTTGACTGTTCAAATCCATTGGGATTGTTATAATCAGAGTCAGGGCGTGTTACAAACCTGTCCTGAAATGAAAAAAAGGAGGAATACCATGAAGGGCCTTCAATTTAAGATGCTCTATCTGGGGCATATCTTATGTAGGAAAGACTGTCTGGTACGAACAGATGACAAGGAGGAAATGATACATTCCCCCATGTTATCTGTCCTGATTAAGCATCCTGTCCTGGGGAATATCCTATATGATACAGGCAATTTTGAGTTGGGCGATAAAATTTATTCAGCCCATGCCAAAAAAGTCTATCCTGTACCCGAAGTCATAACAATCAAGGAAAAACTGGCTGAAAACGGGTTGACGGTTCATGATATTGACCGTGTCATCATTTCCCATCTCCACATGGACCACACAGGCGGATTACCTTATTTTGACGGTACAAAAGCAGGAAAAAATGGAATCATAGTAAATGAGGACGATGCCAGGGAAGCATTCTACATCGTAAACGCCATGGAAGATACAGGGGCTTACACCATGCAGACCATATGCGGCAGACAGGGTATTACCTACCATCCTGTAAACGGGACACTTGCCCTGGCCGACGACTTAATCCTGTTTACCCAGCGTTGTCATACGCCAGGTGTTCTGGGTATGATCCTTAAAACAGTGCATCACGGAAATTTCCTGTTTACATCTGATGCAATCTATACCAGGGAATCCTTTGAAAAAGGACTTCCGCCAGGTGGAACCATCAATCAATCAGACGAAGAATTTTACAGGGAACTGGAACTCATTAAAAAAATGCAGAAGGAATATGACGCCACTTTGATTTTCGGCCATGATCCAGACCAGTTCCGGCTGTACGACAAAGAATTCACAGATTAAAAGAGGAGGATTATCATGGACTTGACTGCAATGATTGATGAGCATCTGGTGAAATTCAGCTTTGATGCCCAATCAAAAAATGACGTGATTCATGCCGGAGCCCAGCTTATGTATGAATCAGGAAAGATAAACAATAAGGAAAAATATATCAATGCCGTATTGGAACGGGAAAAAGAATGTGCAACAGGAATCGGGATGGGAATTGCAATCCCTCACTGTAAGGATGATTCCGTGAACCAGGCCGGTTTCGCGCTCATAAAGTTAGCCGGCAAAATCGAATGGGAATCCCTTGACGATGAGCCTGTAGATTATGTAATCATGCTGGCTGCCCCTAATACCCCGGATAATGTCCACCTGAAAATGTTATCTTCCCTGGCTGCCGGTTTGATGGATGATGATTTCAGGGACGCATTAAAAGCAGCCAATACCATAGAAGACTTAAGGGCCGCATTTAAGTTGGTTGCATAAACACAATATTTTAAAACCAGGAGGGTTACATAATGATTAATTTTGAATTCCACACCCCAACCAAAGTCATCTTCGGTAAAAATGCGGAGAACCTGGTTGGACAGGAAATTAAGTCCAGAGGATACAAGAAAGTGCTGATACATTTTGGCGGCACATATCTTCAGGAGAACGGAACATTGGAGCGGGTACACAAAAGCCTGACTGACAGCGGTTTATCCTATGTGGATTTAGACGGTGTCGTCCCAAATCCCAGGATGGGGCTGGTGAGGCAGGGAGTGGAACTTTGCAGGAAAGAAGATGTGGATTTCATCCTGCCTATAGGCGGAGGAAGCCCCATTGATTCTGCCAAGGCGATTGCATATGGCCTGGCCAATGATTTTGATCTGGAGGACCTCTATATGGGCCGGGTCCAGACAGACAGGATTGCACCCATAGGCTGTATATCCACCATAGCTGCCACCGGCTCGGAAACCAGTAATTCCTCTGTCATAACCATAGAAAAGGGGTGGCTCAAGCGGGCCTATAACCATGACTGCGCCCGACCGCTGTTTGCCATCATGAACCCGGAGCTGACCTATACCCTGCCTGCTTACCAGACTGCCAGCGGGGGAGCTGATATCATGATGCATACGATGGAGCGGTATTTTACCACAACGCCGGACGTGGACCTGATTGACCGCATGGCGGAGGGATTGATGGTTGCAATCAAAGAAGCCACGGTAAAAGCAGTTCGCTGTCCCCATGACTATGAAGCCAGGGCCACACTTATGTGGGGCGGAAGCCTGTCGCACAACGGCCTTACCGGAACCGGGCGCACGGCCGATTTTGCCTCCCATAAGATTGAACATGAAATGGGCGGGATGTTTGATGTAACCCACGGCGCCGGCCTTTGCGCAATCTGGGGCAGTTGGGCACGCTACGTATATAAAACAGATGTGGCCCGCTTTGCCCAGTTTGCTTCCCGCATATTCTCCGTCCCCCTGAACTACCATGACCTTGAGGAGACCGCGCTAAAAGGAATCGAGGCCTGGGAAGACTGGTGCCATAAAATCGGGATGCCCACGTCCATGAAGGAACTTGGCATTTCCCCAACTGAAGAGCAGATAAATGAGATGGCAGATAAATGTGTTGCTACCGGGGGAGGACATGTAGGATTTTTCCAGACGCTCTATAAAGATGATGTAATGAACATATACCGGATGTCCAGATAAACATCCTGATACAGGAAGATGATACAGGAAGAAGGTTGTCTGAAATACCTTTCAAACAACCCTCTTCCTGCTAAACACCATACGCCCGCATGTTATCTAAGTTCCGGCCAATATCCCTTATTGGCAGTTATCAAATCATCCAAAACCTCTTTTGCCTTATTAGCACCCGGCACTGTTTTTGACAGGGTCAGGGCCTGCCACAGCTTCAGATAGGAGCCTTCCACCCATGCTTCCACCACCAGCTTCTCCACGGCTACCTGTTCCTCCATAAGCCCTTTCTGGAATGTGGGGATTTTGCCAACGGCAAGAGGTTCATAACCGTCTTTCCCCACAAGGCACGGTATCTCCACCATTGCATCCGAGGGGAAATTACTGATAGCTCCCTTGTTCTCCACGATTAAAAGCATCCGCTCCTTTGTGTTTGTGGTCAATGCACAGGCCAAATCCACGATAAACGTAGCATGATTATCCTTTCGGATCAGGCTGTCTTTGGCAGTTCCCTTGGCCGCGATTTCCCTGCAGGCTGAAAATACACTTTTCTCCCTTCCGTCTATCACTTCATCGGCCCGTGTATATTCCGGATCCGCATGGGAGACCTCATCATCAGGGAACAGATAATACTTAAGATACGTATTTGGTATGTATTCCGGCATTATCCTTACAAGGTCCCTTGCCTTCATGTGGGAATATTTCCAGCTTTCCCTGTTATCATAGGCATACTCAGATTCGTCCACCACATATCCCTTTTCCGCAATATGCTTCATGATTGCCGGCTTTAAATCATTGCCCTCCTTGTCGGTAATATGGGTCCACCAGCCAAAATGATTCAGTCCAAAGTACCGGACAATCATATCCTTCCTTGACGGAAGGCCAATCATCTTTGACATCCGGTCCTCCAGACCGATGGGCATGTCACAGATATTAATGACCTTGGACTTCGGCCTTAACACCCTGCAGGCTTCCGCCACAATGGAGGCCGGATTGGAATAATTCAACATCCATGCATCAGGAGAATATTTATCCATATAATCTATGTTGTCAATCATACCGCCTATGGAACGCATACCGTAGGCAATTCCGCCAGGGCCGCAGGTTTCCTGTCCTACAAGGCCATGTTTCAGGGATATCTTTTCATCCAGGCCGCGCATGGGCAGGCCTCCAACACGGATATGCGCCATTACAATATCCACATCCGTATATGCTGTCTCAGGATCCGTAGTCGCCAAAAATTCAATCTCCGGCGCATTTTCCTTTAAGATAATGGCACAGGCATCCGCCGTGATTTTCTGCCGCTCCCCGTCAATATCGTAAAATTTTAATTTGCGTATCGGAAAACGGTCCAGATTAGCGATTAACATATTAACGATTGCCGGCGTATAGGTACTTCCGCCTCCTGCGATTAAAACTGATGACTTCTTCATAATTATCTACCTCACACTTTCTTTCTGATTTCTTCTTTTAACTCCCGTTCCACAGCCTTACGTATCTCGCCCACCTTCAACCCATATATTACCTGTATGGTATTTTGGCCTGGCCGCACAATAGCGGAACATTCTGTGGATTTCAATAACGCATCATTGGCTTTGGTGCCATCCTGCAGTTCTACACGCAGTCTGGACATACAGGAATCCAAATCCACGATATTCCCCTTTCCACCCAGCCCCTCTATAATTGCCACTGCTTTCGATTGCAGCGATTTCACAGGTGCATCAAGCCTGACACCCCCTACTTCTGCTGCAAAGGCCAGGGCTTCTTCATTATCTTCTCCCCGTCCCGGTGTTTTTACATTAAACTTAATGATCCACCATTTGAACAGGAAATAGCAGATAAGGCCTTCTATGGCTCCTACAATCAGGATCCACCACCATTGGGACCCCGGACGCATGGGACCATAGAGGATAAAACCAATGACACTGGATGTAATGCCGCCCACCTCGCTCCCAAAGGCATATAAAAGCATATAACTGAGACCGTTTAAAAGTGAATAAATCACATAGAGCGGAAATGCTGCAAATATAAATAAGAATTCAACCGGCTCAGATATATTGGAAAAGAACGCTGTAAACGCACCTGCGATAAGCAGAGGTTTGATTGCCGCTTTTTTATCCTTGTCCGCACATTGGTAAATAGCCAGGGCAATGGCAGGAAGGGCAAACATCATCATGGGGATCTGGCCTCCCCTTAAGAATTTCACGATGTCTACCAGTCTGGCGCCTTCCGGCATCCCTTCTACAAGATACTGGAAGAATGCCGGCCGGGCGCCTTCAATTACCGTGCCGGAACCAAACGTATAGATTCCGGATACCGCCGTATCACGGATAACGGCATTCCAGATCTGATGGAGGCCGGTGGGAATCAACAGCTTCTCCACTGTCGCATAAACAAAAGGACCAAACATCCCTAAATTACTGATTCCTCCGGCCAGCGCATTGATTCCTTTTGAAAACCATACCCACACAAACGGGAATACCTGACCCACCGCCACAAACAACAGCGTACTTGCAAAGGGTATAAACCTGGATCCCTGGAAAAATGATAATACCGTTGGGAATTTTACATGTCTCAGCCTGGAATGAAGAACTGCCACCACAATCCCCACCAGCATACCGCCAAACATCCCCACATTCACAGTTTCAATCCCGAATACGGTAGTCAGCGCTTTTTCCGGATACATGGCGCTTACTGCAGGAAATTTGTTTAACAGCACATTCATTCCCGCCATGAAGGCAATATATCCCATCAACCCGGCAAATGCCGCATACTCCCTGTCCCCGTCGCAAAGGGCGGAAGCCAGCGTAACTGCATAGATGACCGGAAGATTGGACATGACAATGCTGCCCGCTTTATTGACCAGTCCCGCAATATATTGTATCCAAAAATTTCCAAATGCCGGAATCTGTTCAATAATTAATTCATTTGTAAAAAATGATGATAACCCCATGACCAAAGAAGCCGCTGCAATCAATGACGCTGGAATCAAAAATGCTTTTGCTATTTTCTGAAACGACTTCATGACACTTTTATTTCTTTCCCCTTTCATGACATCCTGCCTCTCCATTTTTATTCATCAGCCGCACTCCGGATTACTTCTGATGCTGTAAATGCATCATAGCATAAGTACTATCATACATGCAATAATCCAGCCGCCTTCTGTATACTCAGTCAAATTCTGTATATTTTTTCAAATAGTGAAAAATTTTACAACTATGTTTGAAAATGTTATAATTATAAAAACCCTTTTCTATCCGTCAGTTTCATAAAGGAGGAACCTCTTTGAACTTAGAAGCCCTTATCAATCAATATTATAAAAACCTGAACAGCAATGACATGATTGTCCTGAACTACGTCATGCAGCATAAGAAGGAGTGCACGAACATGAATATCAGCCGGCTCTCATCTGAATGTTCCATCTCCACTGCTTCCATTGTCCGCACCATGAAAAAACTGGGGTTTTCGGGATATAGTGAGTTTAAATTCCTGCTGAAAGGGCAGAATCCCGGTAATATGCCCACAGAAGGCAGTAATCTGATAGAGCTTTTAGAAAAGGATATACAGGCCACCATGAAACTGATGAAGCAGGTTGATTTAAATCCGATTTTAACACTGTTATATAATGCCAAACGGATTTATGGATTTGGTATCGGCTTCCGGCAGCAGAACGCACTCCAGGATTTTGCCCATAACATGGTCTCCTGCGACAAAAGCATTTTCCTGATTCCTGCAAAACAGGAACTTGATACACAGATATCCTTTATGAAACAGGGCGATATCATACTCATCGCTTCCTATAGCGGGGATATCAAAGACTACGTTGAAAGTATACACACCCTCAAGCTGCTTGATATCCCGATTATATCCATTACTAACTTTAATAAAAATGATTTGTCCACCTTTACCCCCTATAATCTGTATTACCAGTCAACATCACTGACCCCAAACCTGAAGCCCAAAAGGATATCCTATCCCACCTTGAATATTGTTCAGGATATCCTCTATCGGGAATATGTGCGTTTTGGGCTGGAGAACAAAGAAACCACGGGGTAAAAAAAGATGGAATGCGTGTTTTTACAAACCAGCATTCCATCTTTTTATCTGACGGCACAGACCGACTTCCTTTCTATCAGTTCCCCCTTCATGAGAATACGGCTGGCGGCCGCCCCATCTTCTATCTGGTGTATCAAACACCGCACACTCTCTTCCGCCAGGCGGTCAATTGGGGCATTATAAGTAGTCAGCGGGGGAATCATGTACTCCGTCATGAATATATTATCAAACCCTGCCACGGAAACATCTCCCGGTATAGTAAACCCATTCCCACTTATCCCGCTATATATCCCAATGGCCAATATATCCAAACTTGCAAAAAATGCAGTAGGCCTGTCCTCCCTTAACATCACTTCCTGCGCACGCCTGTAAGCCTCCTCTATGGTATTGACATCATAGATAAAATATTTTTTATAGTTTTCTACCCCATATTCCTCCATGGCTCTTTTACACCCATTATACCGCTCCCTGAATCTTTGCCTGCTGAAATCCCCGAACATTCCCGCAATCTTTCTGTGCCCCATATCCAAAAGATATTTAACCATGAGATATCCACCGTATTCATTGTCTACGGAGATACAGCTGATATCCTCTGTAAAATCCCTGTTTATAAGCACGATAGGCACCTTTTTTTCCTTTTGGAAACACAGCAGATGACGGATGTCATCCTCAACGCTCATGCATAGGACCCCATCGATTCCCCGGCTCCCCAGCATTTCCAGATTCCGTTTTTCACATTCAATACTCTCATTATTATTACAAAGAATGATTGAATACCCATTCTGCGTGGCATACTTTTCAACGCTTTTCATAATCATGGGATAATACAGGCTGTTAATATCAGGAACCAGCAATGCAATGGTATACGTCCTGCCTTCCCGGAGCGCTTTTGCCATGATGCTGGGTCTGTAATTTAATTCCTCTACTGCCTTTAATACCTTTTGGCGTGTTTCTTCCTCTACGAATATCCTGTTGGACAGGGTTCTGGACACCGTGCTCGGTGACACTCCGGCTAACTTTGCAACCTCTTTGATTGTGCTCATGATCTTCCCCCTCATATTCCGGTTATACATTACTATATACCAAAACCCTTCCCTAAATCAAGCTCACATGCTGCAAAATTCACTTTTAAGGAACAATACACGTCCTAAACAGAAATACACCGCCGGTTAACACGATTGTTTCCGGCGATGTATGCATCTTATAATCCTAATTTTTTCCGGCTGAATATCCTTTCCGGCATATGGCATATACCATCCGGAATGATGGGACTGAATTCCATGTTCCGCAGAATATCGTGCTCCAAATCCATACCAGGGGCAATTTCCTTCAATACGACCCCATTGCCCGTAAGCTGGAATACGGCGCGTTCTGTTACATACATTACATCCTGCCCTCTTTGCAGCGCATATTCAGCACTGAAACTTATCTGTGCAGCCTTAACAACTGCCTTTTTTATCCGCCCCTCTTTTTTAATCTGTATCCGGCCGTCCGCGATATCACATTCCAGCCCGCCGGCTGTCAGGGTCCCTACGAATATGACCTGCTTTGCGGACTGGGATATATTGATGAACCCTCCCACCCCGTTTACACGTTCACCGAAGCGGCTGACGTTTACATTACCCTCCCGGTCAAATTCAGCAAATGATAAAACAGCAATATCCAGTCCGCCTCCATCGTACCAGTCAAACTGTGCCGGTTCCTCAAGGATTACCTCAGGATTATAGACCAGGCCGAAATTGCTGCCGGAAGCCGGAATCCCTCCTGTGATTCCCTGTTCTACGGAAAGCTTCATAAGGCCGTCCGCCCCTTCTTCCCTGATGATGGAAGCAACTCCCGCCGGCATGCCAAAGCCCAGGTTCACGACAGCATTTTCCCTGATTTCCAAGGCGGCCCGGCGGGCAATGACCTTGCGTTCATCTAAGGGCATGGGCTTTAGCTTATCCTCAAGAGAAATCCTGCACTCTCCCGACAATGCCGGATCATATCCGGTCAGAAGGGACTGGCGCTGGCCTGGGTCCTGCACGATGGCATCGATGAGGAAACCGGGAACCCGTATTAAGAGAGGGTTCAAAGTACCCTTCCTTACTATGCGCTTAACCTGTGCAATGACGATACCGCCTGAATTCTTAGCCGCCTGGGCAGCGGAAAGACTTTCCGGCAGGATTCCTTCCTGTTCAAAGGTCAGGTTTCCTTCTTCATCTGCCGTAGTGCCTCTGATAATCGTCACGTCAATGGGAAAAGAAGGATATAAAAGATACTCCTCCCCCTTGATATCCACCAGCTCCGCTAACTGTTCATGGGAACATCCGTTCATGGATCCGCCCTCGACCCTGGGGTCCACAAAGGTTCCAAGTCCGGTTTTTGTAATCACGCCGGGACGCCCACCTGCTATCTCCCTTGTCAATTGAGTCATTGTCCCCTGTGGAAGCACATACGCCTCGATTACTTCCCTTCTTGCCAGCTCCTGCATGTTCACGGACCAGGTCCAATGGCTTCCTATTACTTTCCTTACCATCCCCTCATGCGCAAAGCGGTCCACACCGCCGCCCTGTTTATCGCCAACTCCCGCACTGTGGCACAAGGTCATGCCATATGGATGTCCCGTATCCAAAAAACGCGATTCCAGCGCTTTCAGAAAATATGACGGTTCATTGATTCCTCCACCTCCCGCAGCCAGCCAGACACATGCATTGTCTTTTATAAGGGCTGCTGCCTCTGATGCGCTCATCCGCTTATCCATGGCTTTCCCCTTCCATTAATATCCGGCCAGACCGGGGAGCCACGTGCTCACTGCCGGAATAAAGGTTACCAGCATAAGCACCGCAAAAATAACTGCATAGTAAGACAGGAGAGGTTTTATGACACCTTCCAGTTTAACCTTTGCCACCTTAACACCAACAAACAGGATATTGCCAACAGGCGGGGTTATGGTTCCTATGCACAGATTATAGGTAATCATAATACCGAACTGCAGTGCGCTCATTCCAAAGGATTGGCAGATTGGCAGGAAAATAGGGGTAAAAATCAAAACTGCCGGCGTGATGTCCATGAACGTTCCCACAAACAGCAGGAAAATATTGATGATCAGTAAAATAACAACCGGACTTTTGCTGATTCCCAGCAATGCCGAGGAGATGGCCTCGGGGATTCCCGTGAATGTCATGACCCAGGCCATGATATTGGACGCCCCCACCAGGAAAATGATGATACCTGTCATCTTAGCGCTGTCTATGAGGATATGGACCAGTTCCTTCAGATCAATTGTCCTGTAAATGAAAAGGGAAAGGATGAGGCTATACGCCACTGCAATGGCGGAACCTTCCGTTGCAGTAAACACGCCTGCGATAATGCCTCCGATTACAATGATGATCAGCAACAGGCTTGGCACAGCCTGCCATACAACAATCATCGCTTCCTTAAAGGTCAGCCTGACAGAGCTTTTGTAGCCATGCTTTTTGGCGTAAAAAAATGCCACCGCCATGCATGCAGCCCCCCACAGGATGCCGGGGATATAACCTCCCATGAACAATGCAGCCACTGATGTCCCGCCGCTCACAAGGGAATATGTAATCAGCACGTTGCTGGGCGGAATAAGAAGACCTGTGGGCGCCGTGGCCACATTGACAGCCGCGGCAAAGTTATCATCATAGCCCTCTTCCTTTTCCACCGGGCCGATTATCGATCCCATGGCAGATGCCGCCGCCACACCGGAGCCTGAAATGGCTCCGAACAACATATTAGCCACTGCATTGGTATGGGCCAGGGAACCTGGGACACGTCCTGTAAGGACCTTTGCGAAGTTAATCAGCCGGATTGCGATACCGCCTTTATTCATGATATTTCCGGCTAAGATGAAAAACGGAATGGCCAACAATGTAAAAATGGATATACCGGAAAAGATACGCTGGGTGGCTGTCAGCACAGTGGCTCCAAAATTCAGTGTGGGGAGAATCGCCAGAATGGACGAGATACCCAGGGAAACCGCAATGGGGACGCCTGCAAGCAGCATGACAATTAAGACAATGGCTATGATCAGGCCTGAAAATAATGCTATACTCATATGAATTCCCTTTCTACTGTGCCTTAAGCTGCCTGCACAGGTTTGATATGTTGATGATACTGTAGATAGCTGTCAGTACCCCGCTGACAGGCATGATGCTGTACACATATCCCATAGGAATGCCTAGGGATGCCGTTACCTGGGTCATGGTAAGCCTGGTTATGGATATACCTCCATATATCAACACCAATATAGTAAATATGAGTATCACGCACTCCGTTGCCACAGCAAGCATAATCCCTTTTTTCTCCGTGAGCTTATCTGCAAAATACGCCAGGCGCATATGGTCCCGCTCCCCAAATACCAGGGTGGCGGCGAACATGGACATCCATGCAAAACTGTAGGTTAAAAGCTCTTCTGAAAATGAACTTGGATTGTTAAACACATAGCGCGTCACCACCTGATACACCGCAATCACGGTCATAAAGCTGAACATGACGGCGCACACTGCGCTCAGTATCTGGTCCATGGTTTTTTTCAACTTATTCATTCCGGCTCCTTTCTTCCCCGTCCAAAGCTGCATTCTGGATAGACTGGATTGAATCATAAATGGGCACCAGCCTGGGATTATCGTTTAACACTTCTTCATGCAAAGGCAGTACCTTCTGCCTGAACAGTTCCATATCAGTCCCGATGAACTCGACCCCCATTTCTTCCGCCTGTTTCTTTACATCCTCAATCTGTTCATCCCACGCCTGAACCTCTACCTCTGTACTGATCCTGGCCGCTTCGTCAAAGATTTTCCGCTCCTCGGGTGATAATCCCTCCAGGAACTTTAAGTTTGCCACCAGCAGGTCAGGCACGATCTGATGCTGGTTATATGTATAATATTTTGCAACTTCCCCGTGCTTCATGGTGGTAAGCGCCATCTCACTGTTTTCCGCGCCGTCAATCACTCCCTGCTGTATGGCAGTATAAACCTCCCCATAACTCATTGGCACGGCTGCCGCCCCCATTAAATCCATCATCCTGACATTTGTAGGGCTGGCCTGAACCCTGATTTTCATACCCTTTAAGTCATCCGGCGTATAAACCGGTTTTGTGGTATAAATATTCCTGACGCCCGCGGCATACCATGCCACCGCACGGAACCCGGACTCATCCGTGGATTCGTAGATACTGTTCATAAAACCGTCATCCTTCATCACAGCGTCAAATCCTTCCATGCCGCGGAACAGATAAGGAAGACTGAATATCTGATAGATATTATCAAATGTCTCCAGGTTACTTGTGCTGCTCACTACATAATCAATGGCTCCCGTCTGCACCAGCTCAATGGCCTTCTGGGAAGAGCCAAGAAGCTCATTGGGAAAAATCTGCACCTCGTATTTATCTCCCAGGTTTTTCTCTATATATTCCTTAAAAGCCAGTAAGCCGATGTTGTCAGGATGCGTCATGGGCTGTCCGTTGGATACCCTGATAATGCGTTTTCCATTTCCTATGGCCTTGCATCCGGCAAGGCTTGCCACCATTGCCATGCCCAGTATCCATACCGCCGCTGTTTTTACTACTCTCATATATCCCTCTCCTTTATACTGATTTGATCCAGATAAGTGAATCAGAGTTTCTTAATATGGAATCCGCCGTCAATATCAATATAGTTGCCTGTGCTGTAAATGAACTTTTCACTGCAGAATGCGCTGACCGCATCTGCGATATCCTGCGGCGTTCCCCATCTTGCGATAGGGAACCCCCCCTGCTCAATGAGGTCGCTATACTTCTTATGGACCACTTTTGTCATATCCGTCTCAATCACGCCCGGACGGATTTCATATACCTGTATGCCGTCAGCTGCCAGGCGGTCGGCGTACAGGGTGGTCAGCATGGCCACGCCTGCCTTTGATACGCAGTATTCCCCCCTGTTCGTGGAGGACACGGTCACGGAACTGGAACTGATATTCACGATTACGCCGCGGCGTCTCCCCTTCACCTCCTGCTTCAGCATCTGTTTTGCCACCAGCTGGGTCATGAACATGGTCCCTTTCGTATTGGTGCCCACCACATAGTCAAAGCTCTCTTCCGTCATTTCCAGCAGATCCTGGCGCACTTTTGGCGCAACACCTGCATTATTCACCAGAACATCGATATCACCGTATTTTTCTACCGTTTTTTGCAGAAACACCTCCCTGTCTTCCTGTGACGTGGTGCTTCCCTGGACATATAGGAAGTCGATTCCAAGCCGATTCAGTTCTTCCAGGCTATCCTTATAGTCCTGGGGATTGTTCACATCCAGGATGGCTATACGATAGCCGTCCAGTCCCAGCTGACGGACAATGCCGTATCCTATCCCTCTGCTTCCTCCAGTTACAATTGCTGTCTTCTTCATTGTACCTGCCTCCTTTTATTTTCTTCTTGTTCCGCCATTATGCCTCATTTCAATTCACCGGCAGTCTCCTGGGCCCAATGTTCTGCAATCATCTTAGGCGCGTAGACAAACATCATATGCATGTCCTCCGTCCCGGTATTTACCAGTCCGTGGGATTTACCGCTTTCAATATAAATGGCATCTCCTTCCTGTACCGCTTCCGTCTCGCCATCCACAGTCATTTCGCCTTGTCCTTTTAATATGGTGTAAGTCTCTACCGTCACATGATCGTGAAGCGGGATAGTGCCTCCCGGATAAATTACCACATATCCCTGGCAAAAATAATCCCCGTTGATTGCTCCGTTTTCTCCAATAACTACCCTTGTCCTTCTTCCTGCCGGAAACTCAGTTCCTTCAATCTCCGTAAACACATTTACCTTTTTCATAACTTTTATCTCCCTTCATATTTTGGCGGGCGTTTTTCAAGGAATGCTGTCAGCCCTTCAATTGCATCGTGCGTGGTATATACAAATCCAAGGGCCAGCGCATCCCTCTGGGCAATATCCGTGGGCTGTCTGTTTGCTGCATCGTATACCAGGCGTTTATCGATTTTCATGGTAATGGGCGCTTTCGACGCCAGCTCGACAGCAAGCTCCCCTGCTTTTTCCCTCATGACCGCCACATTTTCATAAACCTCCGCCACCAGGCCATAATCAAGCGCTTCCTGGGAAGTGATCATCTTGCCGCGCAGCAGCATATTCTTAGCCCTGCTTTCCCCAATCAGTCTCGGCAGGCGCAGGGTTCCTCCCCAGCCCGGAATCATACCGATATTGATTTCAGGCAGGCCGAACCTGGCATTAGCGGAACAGATCCGGATATCACAGCACATGGCGATTTCCAGACCGCCTCCCAGGCAATATCCGTTGATTGCGGCCACAACCGGAATATCCATGGTTTCAATCTTGGAAAACAGCTTATGACCAACCTCAATGGAATATCTGGATTCTTCCGGGGACATTTTCACCAGCTTTGCAATGTCGGCTCCCGCCACAAAGGATTTCTCACCGCCACCCGTAATAACCAGGCAATGAATGTCCTTATCCGCGATTACCGAATCTACCAGGGTATCCATATACTCCACAATCGGAACACTGAGGGCATTCCTGGTCTGTGGTATGTCCACGGACAATATTGCATAACCTTCCTTTTTTTCCAAACTGATTCCTTCCATCATAGTACTTAACCTCCTGTTTATAATGTAATTGGCTGCATTGCTTTTTTCGTCTTAACAATCATCTGTCCAGTCCCATGGGGCCTGTCATGAAAATCCGTTCATCCATCAGCTGCGGTTCCCGGGGCATCAGGGGCACGAAATCCATCTGCCCCAGTATATCCTTTTCCAGATTCACTCCCGGAGCGATTTCCTTTAGCACAAGACCTTCTTCCGTCATCTCAAAAACAGCCCGCTCCGTTACATAAAGTACGCTCTGTCCGGTCTCCCTTGCATAATCCCCGCTGAATGTAATGTGTTCCACATCCTTCAGGAATTTTTTATGCTTTCCCTCCTGAAGAATCTCAAGCTTCCCATCCTTTATTTCCGTTTTCAGACCGCCTGCCGTAAACGTTCCGCAGAATACACATTTTTTGGCTGTCTGGGATATGTCTATGAAGCCCCCGCAGCCTGCAATGGTGGGGCCAAACCTGCTCACATTCACATTTCCATGGCTGTCAGCCTGGGCCAGTCCAAGACAGGTCATATCAAGCCCGCCTCCGCTGTAAAAGTCGAACTGGGAAGGACCGTCAATCATTGACTCAGAGTTATAAGCCACGCCGAATATCGCCCCGCCTGCAGGCACGCCGCCGATGATTCCCTGCTCAATCGTCATCTTCACATACCCTTCAATCCCTTCTTCTGCCGCAACCCTTGCCACACCGTCCGGCATACCGAATCCAAGGTTAATCACGCTGCCCTTGCTGAGTTCCATGGCAGCCTTTCTGGCCACCACCTTACGCTGGTCTAAGGGCATGGGGACCATGCTTTCTACCGGCATCCTCACATCACCAGTCAGTGCAGGATCATATTCCCCCTCTATTGTCTGCATCTGTCCCGGATGGACCACCACCGCATCCACCAGGATTCCGGGAATCCGGACATCTTTGGGGTCCAGGGAACCTGCCTTAGCTGCATACTTCACCTGGCAGATTACAATGCCTCCGCAGTTATGTACGGCCTGGGCAATGGCCAGCGCCTCCAGATAAGCCGGTTCATAAGCCAGTGATATATTTCCTTCCTCATCACCGATACTTCCGCGGATCAGTGCAACCGTCACCGGGTAGGTTTTATAGCGCAGCCATTCCTGCCCATCCATGGTAACCAGCTCTACCAAATCCTCCTTTGTGACATCATTCAGTTTTCCTCCCGATACACGCGGATCCACAAATGTCTTAAGACCGGTCTGTGTGACCACCCCCACACGTTTTGCTGCAATCTCACGGTACTGAAGGGCTATGATTCCCTGGGGCAGGTTATATGCCTCAATCTTATTATCATTGGCCATCTGCTGCATTTTCGGTGACCATCCCCAATGTCCCCCCACTACCCGCTTAACCATCCCTTCATGGGCAAAGCGGCTGATACCGCCTCTGTCCTTATCACCAATTCCCGCAGAATGGGTAAGGGTAAGGTTCCCGGGACTGCCTTCACCTAAAAAGCGGTCCTCCAATGCCTCAAACAAAGCATCCGGTTCCATAATCCCTCCCCCGTTGCCTGATACGGCTATGCTATCACCGTCTTTAATCAGTTTTACCGCCTCTTTGGCCGACATGAATTTGCTCATCTTCTCTTTCTCCTTTCATGAAATCGTTGTCATCGCAGTGACACCAAATCCCTTATGGCTGCTTCTGCAGATAGCCAGCCCCAGCCTTATTACCTTTAAAATATTCACCTTCCCTGTACCGTTTCCATACTGCCTCAAACCAGCAGTCATCTTCCGGAATGGGCCGCACATCCCTCCAGCTTATCCTGCTTGTGTCCTGGTAATACTCCAGCTCCTGTATCAGTCCAGACATCCCATGCTGTTCCAAAAGGGAACGGAAGCATTCCGGCAGCTTCTCCGAAGGTTTATCTCCATGCTCATCGTAAATCAGATAGGACCCCCTGCTCTTACCTCCGTGGGCGATGTAATCCTCCATGGCCTCCAGGTATGCCTTCTGGCTCACAAGCAGATCCCGCAGCCTGTAGTAATGCTTTAAATCACTGGGACTATTGATACCGGAGGTTTCAATCCTCTGTCTCTGAATCCTGTTTTCCATCAGCGCTGTCCGTATTCCTTCGTAAGACCTGATATGCGCCCCATATCGGGACATCCTCATGCCCAGCGCCTTGCGTTCCTCCCTAAGATCCAATACCGCATCCTGTTTTGCCAACGCCCTGGCCCCAAACTTAATTGCAGCCAGGATCTGCCCTCCGCATAATTCCCTTATTCCCTCACCAGACAGAGGCTTTTCCTGATAACAGTGTGCAATATACGCAGCCGCCCTCATACTGCCCACCTGGCCGGAATTGAGGGCGCTTCCGCCTGGCCGGTACACGCCATGGCTTCCATTGACTTCCCCCACCGGAAAGAAATGTTTCAGGTTACTCTCCCACCACCAATTGCCGGACAGACCTCCGTTATTGTGCTGCGCGCACACTGCAATCTCCAGTTTTTCCTCATGAAGATTGATTCCGTGGCTTCGGTACAGTTCGATTGCCGCAGGGTTCATATGCTCCAGCCGTTTAATAGGCGTATCCTGCAGACCTCCGGAGCTTTCCAGATACCCATATGCCTCCGGATGCAGAAGTGCAGTCTGAAACCGTCCATCCTTCTCGCTGCAGGACGGATTCTTTCGATAATCCAGAAACACCCGTCTCCCCTTTAATGTCATCTCCTGATAAACCAGGATATCAATGAGGGAGGAACCATGGTCCCTGGTTTTTCTCGGATCAAAAGGCCACTGGTACCCTTTCAGGAAGATGGCGTACAACATATGCTCCGGGCAGTCAAAGTACCCGTCCAGAAACTCCCGTTCCCCGCTTCCATCCTGCTCCGTGGAAACATACCTTGGAATGACCTGCTGGTATGTCCCGGACAGGTTCCATCTGAACCTGGTAGATGCAATACCGAATTGTGATTCCGTCAGGTTTTTCCCTTTTGCCCCTGCTCTCAGCGCGGTTCCCAGTCCGCCAGTCTGGCTGACCGGATATACGGATGTTTCATACATCCCTGCTTCCCCGCCCGTGGCATAAACAATGTTCTCCGCGGAAAAGACAGCGTATACCTGCCCTGGCCCTGATGCCCTTACATCCACTGCAAGGACGCCCCTTGCCCGTTTCCCATCGCCTGTCTTCTCCGTCAGTATTTCAATCACCTGGTATCCGTCAAATACAGGGATGGAGTACCGTTCCACCTCATGCCACAGCGCTTCCGTCATGAATCTTGATGTCAGGGGCCCTGCTGATGTTCCCCGCCTGAATGGGTCGTGGTCTGTTTTATATCCTATGTACTCTCCTGCCCCGTTGCAGGGAAATGGCACCCCGATATCCACCAGATGGAAGAACCCCCTTACCGATAAAGCGGCTTCCACCAAAGCCAGGTCCCCATCCATAGCTTCCCCGTCAAATAGCGTCTGCGCCATCTGGCGTACGCTGTCAGCCTCCCCTGAGCAGGTGGTCATCTTGTAATAGGTCTGCTTATCTGAGCCCGTGTTCCGGGATGTTCCCATCATTTTCCCCTCAGTCACGATTGCAATGTCCTGCTGCCCCTCTTTGTAAAGCGACACCGCTGCATTCAGCCCAGCCGCCCCGCTGCCTATAATGATGGTCTGGATCCGGTGCAGCGGATAATCCTTTCCGTCCATACAGATAGTTTCCTGTTTCATCCAATTTTTCCCCTTTCTTGTGAAATCGTTTGTGCAATCGTTGTCTTTATGTTTTCAGGATATCACTTTTATTTATAAACGTCAATATCATTTTATATATTTATGCATTTTTATAAATTATGCACATTTTTTGTATTGTTTTCAACTGATTTCCTTCTAGTTTCTATGCAATATGTTTATGAAATCGTTTTCTTCGTTCTTTCATGTAACCGCATTTAACTTGTCACCTGTTCCATGCCTGCCCATTCCGCAAGGTGATTTCAAACAACCTTGAAATTTTCCATAAAGCCTGCATAACTTTTCCGGACATAAAACTGCCCTCATATAGGACTTTAATATTGCATTGTCCTATATGAGGGCAGTTTATCAGAAATCAACCACACTTAAACATTTTCTTCCCCCAGCACAAGTCTCTGCCCCCGGCTCACAGCTTCAGGATCAGCTCCGCTGCCTGTTCCGGCGAAACATCCGATACATCAATCCTGACCGTGTCTAATGTATCATACAGCCGCACCCTCTCCAGACTTCGCAAAATCACATCCGCTGTGCGGATTCCCATATCCACATCCCTCTGCAGGCGCTTTTGCAGGGCTTCCTCACTGCATATAAGTGACACGGTATGGACCGTGCATTGGGAGATATCCAACCGTGACAAAATATCATCTATGATATCCTGTTCATGCATCACCCAGCAGAATATGATATTCCCATAGGCAGGACAACGGATAAAGTTATTCAGGAGGAATGTTATATTCTCCAGTACCATTTTCTTTGTTTCCTGCGTCACCTGGAAAGGATGCATATCCCAGCACCAGTCACCGTCCAGGAAGACGCTGTCATCCAGCTTTTTCTGCAGGACCCGGCAAGTGGCTGTCTTTCCCACTCCCATGGTTCCGCCAATTATATATAGCCTTTTCATAATGCTTTTCCCTCTATTGTTCCAGTGCCATCGGATGATTTTCCATATTACAATTTCCGTATTCCATTTTCGATATCACAACTCCTCCGGCGCCGATATCTCCTTTCCAACAAGGTCAATCACGTTCTTAAATCCATCCCTGTTTTTAAGCGTTCATCCCAGTGCCCCATCCGGCCAGATACCGATAGCCCCGTCAACTCCAACGCCCCACTAAGTTCAGTTTACTATAATAAAAGTTCTGCGTCCACAACAAGAACAAACATCCAGATATAAAAATCCAGACATGGAACAGGGCAGCCACACCATACGGTGCCGCTGCCTTGGATTGATTTATAAAATGATTGATTTAAATAACCATACCCTGTCCGATGGATGCCATCCCTTTACTTCCTGTATCCGCACTTAGGGCAGACACCGTTTTCGTTTAATGCGATACCGCATAACGGACAGCGTTCAATGGTCCTGGAAGGCTGGTATTCCTGGGTTGCAGCATTGACGCCGCTGCTGAAGGTAATCTTTGCAATATTCAGCTTATCCTTCAGAAGGTCATATACAATCTTAATCATGCCTTCCACTGTCATGGTTTCTTTTGTTACCACCAGGCGGCACTCGGGATAGGCGGTGGCAAGCTCTGTCTTGAACGCCGGGCCTTTCATCTTGTTGGTCGGGGCGCCGTCCCTGATTCCCTGTTCCTCATAGACCTTGAGGATGGCGGGAAGCAGCGGGTCGTCCTCCCTTAAAATCAGTGCATGGTCAAAATTCTTCAGGACTTCCCAGGCAGTCTTCTGGATTTCATTGCATGGGAAAACCATGTTAACACCTGGTTCGATGGAATCCTCCACTTCAATGGTCAGAACCCCCGTGTGTCCGTGCAGATACTGTGCTTCTCCTTTAAACCCAAAAAACCTGTGTGCGTACTGAAGGTCGAGTGTTGTGATACTTCTCATATTTCGTCTCCTTTTCATGCGATTTATAATTTACAGGCTCCTCATCCGGGCCTGCATTCGCAGCAATTGTAGGTGGAGGGCACAGCAGGCTTTAAAACTTACGGATCATCATTTACATTCCGGGCAGATTCCCCTGAAAATAATATCACAGCCTGTAAATTCAAACCCATGGGTATCCCTGATTTTTTGATACAGATTTTCGATGACATCCATGTCCACATCAAAAACCCTTCCACACTTTTCACATAGGATATGATAATGTTCCTGACAACGGTGGTCGAAACGGTCTGCTGCTCCCGGTATCTCTATCTTCCGTATCTTCCCGATTTGGGAAAGGCGGTTCAGGTTCCGATACACGGTGCCTCTGCTTATATTGGGATATTCCCTGGCGACCTCATCATATACCTCAACCGCAGTAGCGTGACACTGCAGTTTGTTCACTGCTTCTAATACCATTGAACATTGTATTGTATTTCTGTTAATCATAATCCATTTCCTTAATAGTATTTATTACTTATTAGGATTATATCCTAATAAGAACCATATGTCAATAGTAAACTGATAGAAATAATAGTGGGCTGAATGGAAATGCATCTGGCTTACCGCCTCTTTTATCCGGTTCATTTTTCCTTCTTACCGGCGGACTTTACAAGATAGCGGAGCCATACAGCGTCCCCTGTAAGCACATCGGCGCCTTTCAGCGTAAAACCGACCGGCTCATCCGTGCTCAGTCCTTCCTTTGTCTGGAACAATGTCTGCGTCTTGGTGGAACCATCCGCACAGGGAGCGATTACCACACTGATTTCATCGCACATTCCCGCCTGGATAAAGGACCAGTTCAGCACACCTCCCCCACCCAGCATCAGTGTCTCAATTCCAAATAAATGCTTTAATTTCATCAGGGCCTCATCATAATCCAGTGTTTCTTTTCCTGCAATGATATAGGAAATACCCAGTTTCCGCAGAAATGCTTTATATGCATTGGATGCCTGTCCGGTCAGGACCTCCAGCACATGGGCGGTGGTGTCGATGTAGGCCAGCGAATTCTTTTCCCAGCCAAGTCTGCCGGACGGGTCAATGGAAACATAGTACATCGGCGCTTCTTCAGCAACAAAATCCCCCTCCGGGACCTGTGGCGCATGTTCCTCCAGGACTGGTTTGCGGTACATGGTAAAATTGTCATCCGTGGTAACCCGCCCTGACAGCCACCCCTGATGTTGATATTTGGGTTCCTTGCCAAAAGCGATTTGGTAAAAAGCATCTCCAGCCGGTCCGGATTCCGGCATTTCCATAAAATTGCCCATGATCTTGCCATCCAGCGATGTCATCATGTGGCAGAAAATATATGGTCTGTCCATTCTTAATCATCCTCCTGACGATAAAATTTTTCGTAAATTGCAGCCTGATAAGTTTCATATACAGGTTCAATCAGACTATACCACCTGGAGTCAGGTCCAAGTCAATATTTTTTAAGGTTTTTATAGGTTTTGATGTTCAAACCCCCCTATCATCCATTGTTCACGATCCGCAGGAACTCATCTGCCATTGCCTCCGGCCCTTCTTTCATACCGTTTTCCAGCCAGCAGAGCATCATGTTATAAAATGCCCCTGAAAAATAGTACAGCTCATACTTCGATATGGAACTGACCGGCATATCGCCGTGGGCTTCGATTTCGCAGTCAGTAATCACATCCAGCAGCGTGGTTGACACCTTCGCATGATGGAATGCCAAGACAAGTCCGGCATTTTCCTGATAAAAACGGAATTTATACAGCACTGCCCCGCGGCTGCGGAAATCCTCATTTGAATCCCCTTTCCCCTCATGGTAACGCAGGGCCATCTGCTGGATTCCATAGTCTATCAGTTCCTCCACGGACTTAAAGTTGCGGTAAAAGGACGCGCGGGCCACGCCTGATTTTTCAATCAGCTCAGTGACGGTTAACTTTGACCAGTCTTTATGCCCTGCAAACTCAATCAGAGCGGTAAATAAACGGTCCTTTACCCTTTTATTGGCTGCCTTTCTCTTATCCATGATACAATACGCCTCCTTTTGTCTCAGGTTGGCCAATTGACTTCAAAGCCAATTGTGATACAATATGTATCATATTAAAGCATGTCAGCTTTGTCAAGAGAAGTATATACTATCACAAATCGTTCTGCATTATATAAATGGAGGTAGATTAAATTGAAAAACAAACATATAATCCGGATTAATCCTGAAACATGCATTGGATGCGGCCTGTGCAAAAGGGATTGCCCTGCGGGCAACATCCAGATAGAAAACAAGAAGGCAAAGATTCTCACACAGTCCTGTATCATGTGCGGCCATTGCGTGGCAATCTGCCCAAAAGCCGCTGTCACCATGACGGGCTTTGACGAACCGCCAATAGAGATTGGAAAGCCAGCCACATTGAACCCACAGGAGCTGCTTGCCGCACTGAGGACACGCAGAAGCATCCGGCAATTTACAAAACAACAGGTGGAGCCTGAACTGATAGCCCAGATCATCGAGGCCGGGCGCCTGACACCTACCGGAAAGAATGCCCAGGACGTATCATATATCGTGCTGCAGGATGGAATCAATCGGTTCGAGCAACCGGCGGTACGGTTATTCCGGCGGATTCTTCCGCTCATGAAGCTGGTTAGCCCGGTGGCGAAACGGACGGTAATCGATGAGCATTTCTTCTTTAAGAAAGCCCCTGCAGCCATAGCCATTGTATCACGCGGCCAGATAAACGGCGCCCTTGCCGCCGCTGACATGGCGCTTATGGCTGAGTCCTGCGGTTTAGGCGTGTTATACAGCGGTTTTTTCTCCATGGCCGCAAACCACTCCCGTTCTTTGCGCAGGATGCTTGGATTAAAGCGCGGGGAAAAGGTTGTCATGACATTGGTTCTAGGCTATTCCGGCGTAACCTATCACCAGACCGCACAAAAGGAGGCTGCTTCCGTACGGCATTTTCATTTCAAAATGTCCAAATAAATGATATAATGGGAAAATAGTTTTATTTATCCGAACCATTTAGTTGAGGTCGTGTGAAAATAAAAAGCAGAAAGGGCGTAAAAGCATGGAACGATTAGAAAAACTCAGCGATAGGATCAGCAGGTTTAACAAGGATAGGGATTGGAATCAGTTTCATACGCCATCCAACCTTGCAAAATCGATTGTCATTGAAGCAGGTGAACTGTTAGAGTGTTTTCAATGGAATGATACTGAATTTAACCGTTCAGATGTTTTGGAAGAATTGGCCGATGTTACAAATTACTGTATTCAGATGTCACAGGTTCTGGGTGTGGATCTGATTGATATCGTAAATGCAAAAATGGACAAGACTGAAAAGAAATATCCTGTGGACAAGGCAAAAGGTATATCCACAAAATATGATAAACTGTAATAGCCGGAGGAATATCAATGGCCAAATATAATGTAATCAATTTAAAAATAAAAAATGGGGAACTGATAGATTTAGCAGAAAAAAGTGATGCGGAGCAGAAGGCGCTGCGGCTTCAAAATGCTATTTATATCTACCATGGAACGAAACCTCAGAAGGTCTATATCGGTCAGACCATCCATTTCCTTGACAGGCATAAGCAGCATTATTGCGGGAATGAGGAAAAGTTTAACAACGCAGATTTTAATCAGGTCATTGTGATTTTCTCACAATACTTTAACCGGTCTGCACTAGATGATGTTGAAAGCCAGCTGATTACTTATTTTACAGCAGATTACGCTAAAATATCAAAAAATACCGTTGAATTCGATCAGGATGAAGTAATTAACAGGACTGGCGGCAACAGTGTAAACGAGTATTATGGAAGAGAAAATGTTGCATCGCAGGTTGTCCTTCCGTTGTGGGAAACCACACTCTTTCCCAAAGGATGGGTGACCACACCGACACTGGATGAACTAAGGACACGGGAGCTTGTTAAGTATAGCCCCATAAAAATCCTAACAGACGAGCAGGGTGCCCTGATCAGTGAGATCCTGCATGATCATGATAAAAATTATGTCATTAATGGAGATGCAGGCACGGGAAAGACTGTACTTCTTACACATTTGGCCGCCAGTGCTTTAAATAACCGTCCAGATGCCAGAATAGGCGTGGTAGTGCAGCCAAACTGGGAAAAGACCGGTTCCGCCATCTTTAAAGTGTATGGAATGAACTCCAGCCGCTTATCCGTACTGACATCAACCAAACTGATTACATCCCAGGAAAGATACGATATCATCATTGTAGATGAGTCGCACAAAATGTCCAGAAAATATGGCAAACAGCATCCGTCTTTCAATGCGGTTTATAACATCCCGGAATTCAGCGATTGCTCCTCACATCTTGAAATCCTTCAAAGACTGGGAAAACAAGTCATTCTCATGTATGATGTGCTGCAGGTTATCCGCCCCGCCAATGTTACCAGAGAGATGTTTCAGAGCTTGACTGCAAACTATGAACGGAAATTTTTGACGACCCAGTTCCGGATTAATGCCCCAAAAGGAAAAGCATACACTTCAGACGACTATATAAATGGCATAAAGTATCTTCTTTATAAAGATACCGGACTTCTGGATTCAACACTTACAAACTTCAATCCCGATTTTAACAGGGAGCTGTTTCGTGACAGCAGCCCCGATGCATATTTTGGTTATTTTACCGAGCAGCCTCTTCATCATCTTATTGATTGGCTGGATGAGGATATGAACTTCAATCCTGAACATATCAACAGAATACTGGCTGGCCTGGCTGAGGATTGGAGACAAAGCGACGGCAAGGACCCCAGCATTAAACACTGGTATGAAGGGGATATTGCCCGCAGATGGAATTCTACGCAGGAAAACTGGATTAACAGCAAAGATGCCGATGCGCAGGATCAGATAGGCTCTGTTTTTGCAGTGCAGGGCATCGATTTAAACAAGGTTGGCGTTTTGATTGGCAATGACCTTCAGGTAGATACATATGGCAGGCTTGTCGGCAATCCAGATAATTTCTATAACACCAACGGGACGTTTACAGCGGAAGAAATGGATATTAAGGAAAACAGATTTGAATTCACTCTTTTTGTGCTGAATATCTATTATGTTCTTTTAACCAGAGGCATTGATGGGATCCGTCTGGGTTTTTGGCATAATGATGCGTTTCAAGATTACATGGAGAAAGCTCTGGAGATTAAATAGAGCCTGAACATGGCTGCAGAACAATTTAAATCATTTTGGAGAGAACAATGGAAGCTGTCAAAATATCTGAGGTAATTAAATTAACTGGTGAAGAGCTGGCAGATAAGCTATGGGCGGATGTACATGAAAAGGTACCTGTTGATCGCAGTGATAGCGAGTACAGATCATGGAAGCAGTCGCTGCCTAAGCTTATTAAGGTTGTAAACGATGCCGGATTGGGTAACCTTATGCTGGCTGCCGAATACAAGCTTCCTACAGGCGGCCGGATTGATGCGATGCTGCTCGGTTATTCGGCGGCGGAACATACACCGTTGGCGGTTATTGTGGAAATAAAGCAATGGAGTAAAGAAAAAATCGCAATAAAAGACAGGGGATTCACTGTAATACATGTACAAAACGATGGTCAGGGATATCCTTCCATCCACCCGATCTGCCAAACCAATGAATATATAAAATATATGAACCGTAATCATGGCAGTGTTCTCGATGGCAATCTTTCAGTAACGGCTTGTCAGTATCTTTTTAACTTTGATGCAACGTACAAGGAGGAACTATTTGAAGGTGATTTTGGGAAATACCGCCATGATCAGGATAAGATGTTCTGCATGGGAGAAGAAGGCAGATTCCATGAGTTTTTAAAGCACTTATTCTCTGATGAAGAAAAGGATTGTTCTGAGGCAGTAAGCGTTCTTTTTGAGGACAACTACAGGATAACGGATCTGGACATGGAGGTTTTCAAGGACATTACAAACAGGCCGGAAAGCATTCGCTTGATTGAGGATCAGATTAATTGCATGGAATGTGTCAATATGTCAATTGACAGGCTGCTTGCCGGCACATTGGACAGAAAGCAGATGTTTATTGTAACGGGTGCAGCAGGAACGGGAAAAACAATTGTAGGCTTTAAACTGATCAGTGATTATTGTCAGGCTGTCCGTGAAAGGCGGCTAAATACAGAATATAAATGTGCCTATACATTACCCCGGAGCAGGACAATAAAGGCTGTCCTGGATGGCATAGGCGGAGGCCTGCAAACGGTATTTCTAAACAACCTTAAAGGCAGCTTTGAATTACTGGTTGTGGATGAAGCACATAGGGTAACGGATTTCGACCGGAAAAAAGGCGGGACCGGCCATATACTGAATCAGGCAAACATTGTTGTTGTGTTACAGGATGATAACCAGCGGGTGCTTGGAAATGAAATAGGAACGCTGGACAACTACAGAAGGTTTGCAAAAGAAAATGGCTTTACGGTCCAAATCTTTGGTTTAAAGCTCCAAAAGAGAGCTGGCTTTGGTGGCTATGTCGATCATATTGACCGGCTTATATATGGCGGGGAAGCAATATCATGTCCTAAAGATAACGGGCTGCAGATTCAGGTCTGTGAAACACTAAAGGATATGGAAACCGCGGTAAGCGAACGGCACCAGAGCGAAAACAGCATAAAATATTATGCATCCTATTGTTGGGAATGGAAGAGCCGTAATGATAGTAATGCCGTGGATATCAGTATTACTGAAGGTGATTATACGTTTCAGAAACAATGGAATCCATACACCGCCGAAGAACAGTTCCGCTGGTACACGGACTCCATTGACAAAGTAGGATGTATCTACACTGCACAAGGCCTGGGATATGACTATATTGCCTTAATCTGGTGGGATGACCTGAGATGGGACTGCACTCAAAACAAATGGATTGTTAACTTAGATAAGGTGACAAGATTCGATTCACAGCTCAGGTCCACCATCAGGAACCATTCGGTAAACTATGACTATCTTATGAAAAACATTTACCGGGTTCTTCTGACACGGGCGAAAAAAGGGATATATATCTGGTTCAAGGACCAGGATACGAAAAAGCATTTTGAAGAAGTAGTTTTGCCCGGCAATGCCTAGAGCATGTCTGACCCAGGTTATCCGATTCTCAGGAGGCGGCCTCTATCATCCCAAGGCCGCCTTGCCAAAAGCCGGATGTAATTATAGTTCGTTAATTGTTTCAGTCACAGTCATGTCCCGTATTCTTTTAGCCGGGGCATAAACAGCCGCCGACGCTGCAAAAGCAACAAATAGGAGGATGACCGCCAGTGATTGCCACGGCAAACTCCATACCGCATAGGGAAAGTGGGCGGAAATAAGAAAGCCATATAGCATCCTGCTGAACGGCAGACCAATTGCACAGCCAATCCCGCCGCCCCAAAAGGCATAGGTCAATGCCTCCGCAAAAATCATTTTCGTGATCTGGTGTCCGTCCATTCCCACTGCCCGCATAGCGCCGTATTGTTTGGTTTTGGCCGCCACACTCATTGAAATGCTATTCGCGATATTTAACAGCGTAACCAATGTAATTATTCCTAAAAAGCAACCGATACAGAACACAAACGCAAGATACGTGCCCGATGTGCGCTGGTCCCGCTTATCACTGAACCGGCAGCCGCTCCCCACCGCTGCACTGCGGAGCGCAGACACATCTTCGTCC
Organism: Clostridium pacaense; assembly: GCF_020709765.2. Taxonomy (NCBI): domain Bacteria; kingdom Bacillati; phylum Bacillota; class Clostridia; order Eubacteriales; family Clostridiaceae; genus Clostridium; species Clostridium pacaense. The sequence goes on along the minus strand of NZ_JAJFEB020000004.1, from coordinate 316,463 downwards.
GTTGCATGGGAAGCTGTCTGTATCATAATGAGTGAGTATCCGGATATCCCGGTCATACGGGTAAAGGTCTCGCCGGAAGTAATCAGTGTGATTTTTCCATCTGTAAGGCCATTACTGCTGAATGGGTCATATTTCAGTAAACCGGCAATCTCAATTTCTTCCTCCCCCACAAGGATTCTATCACCAATTCCCCATGGGCTGTCTTTATCCCATGTTGCAACCGCATAGCTGCTGTTCCCATAGATTTTAGAAAGATTGCTGCCACGGCGGAGAGCGCCATCCTTTTTCAGACAATCCAGATCAAAACCGTCGAAGGAAACAAGGTCAACCGTACCGGAAACCAATGTTCCTCCCTTCCCCTCTGCCGGAATATCAAAACTGCTGCGGCGTCCATACACCTGTTTTACACCGCTCATTCCCCGAAGCGTTTCCGCCAGTCTGCTGTCAATGGAATCCAAGCCGTCACTGCTTGTAATATCAATATCTGAAGCGGCTGCCGATTGGGGCATGAGATGATTGACAAATTCAATCAATACCGTGAAGCTTAAAAACAGGATAATACTAAGGGCAAAGGAACCTGTCATTAAAAACAGGTTTTTCTTTGCAGAAACAGCATGGTGGATACCAAGTGCTGTTTCTATTTTGATAAAGCCGGTATGGACCGGATGATTCTTCATTTTCCCATTATCCGGGTTTCCAGAGACAGCCGTGACAGGAGATACTTTTGCAGCCTGCCGTGCCGGGGACCTTGCCGCCAGCAGCACCGTGACAACTCCCATCACGATGCCGCTGACGATTCCAGTTACACTGATACCGAAAAGCGGGATACCGGAGAATTCTTCTCCGACAGCATACCGCAACACACCGCACAGGATCCAGGTTGCCGAAACACCAAGGGCAAGTCCTATGGGGACTGCTGTTTTACACCAGTTTAACGCTTCCAGATGCACGAACCGGATAATCTGTTTCCTGCTCATTCCAATACAGCGCATCATTCCAAAGAATTTTGTCCTCTGCGCCACGCTGCTATTGATACTGCTGGAAATCATCAATACGCCTGCGGATAAAATCAGCAGGAACAGGATTCCGGCGCTTAGCATGAGCGTTTGTCCCATGGCGCTGTTAAACAGGACAGATATGGAAAATCCGTCATGTTTATCCGCAAGCCTTGCCTGTTCCATCCTTGCCCCCATTTCCGCCATGCTGAACACGGAAGTTACCATGAATACAGCAAAAATGATACAAAGCAGCGTCATCCGGTTCTGCCTTCGGTGTACCTTTGCAGAGATTGGGATTAAACTTAAATAGCTCTTCATTCCCGGCACCTCCCAAAATCGGTCAGCACTCCGTCCGACACCTGCAATATCCGGTCTGCGGTCCGGGCGATACTGCGGCTATGGGTAATCATCATGATGGTCTGCTCGTATTTTTTGGATGCCTCTTTTAACAGTGAGATTACTTCACCGGTATTCTGCGTATCCAAATTTCCGGTCGGCTCATCTGCCAGGATCAAGGAGGGGCGGGTAATCAGTGCACGCCCAATCGCCACACGCTGCTGCTGGCCGCCGGATAGCTGGCTGGGAAGATGATTCCGCCGCTCCTTCAGGTTCAGGACCGTCAAAAGCTCTTCCAGATATTTTTTGTTGGGCTTCTGGTAGTCCAGCAGGACCGGGAAAATGATGTTCTGCTCAACCGTCAGTTCCGGGATCAGATTGAACGACTGGAAAATAAAACCGATGTTCCTGCGCCGGAACACCGTAAGCTCCCGGTCCTGCATGGAGAAAATATCTTTGCCGTCAATGCAGACCTTGCCGGAAGTGGGTGTGTCCAATGCCCCCAGCAGATTCAACAGCGTGCTTTTCCCGGAGCCGGATTCCCCCACAACCGCAACAAACTCTCCCTTCGGTACGGAAAAGCTGGCAGCTTTTAAGGCGTGAACAGCAATATCCCCAGTACCATAGGTTTTAGATAGTGATTGAACCTCTAACAGATTCATGTCATGAACACCTCTTCCTTTAACTGATACCCAAAGATTACCACCGCCGCCTTACTGTGATATTACTGTAATGCTACAATTTTGTAGGAATCAGGAAGCTGATACGGAACACCGTGCCCTCCTCCAGCCCGCTTTCAACTTCAATGGTGCCGTCATGTGCTTCGATGATTGCCTTTGCCAAAGGAAGGCCCAGGCCAATGCCCTGGGTATCCTGTGAGAAACGGCTCCGGTAAAACCGTTTGAAAATGTGGTGTAAATCCTCCGGATGGATGCCACAGCCTGTATCTTCCACTTTGATCTGAATGATGGGCGCGGACTGTTCCCATCCAATCCGGATGGAATCCCCCTCTTTCGTGTGGTCAAAGGCGTTTTTGACAATATTGCTGATTGCTTCCATCAGCCAATCCCGGTCGCAGGGAAACATGATGGGTCCCTTTCCGGAGAGAATAAGTCTTTTGTGTTCCAGACTGGCACGATAGGAAAAATGAAGCCCTATGTCCTTCATCATATCAGAAATATCCTGGGGCGTCTTTTCCATTTCCAGCGTCCCTGCGTCCAGACGTGTGATTTTAAGCAGATTTTGTACCAGTGTCTCAATCCGGTCAAGCTCCTGCTCGGACAGTTCTGCGAACGCTTTAATTTCCGGCAGGTCTCCTGCTTCATTTTGCAGAAGCCCGTTATAGACATTCAATGCCGCCAGAGGGGTCTTGAGCTGATGGGAGATATCGGATATGGTGTCCTTCAAAAACGCTTTGTCCTTCATCCCATTGACAGCATGGGCGTTTAATACCGCTGCCATTGTATTGATTTCATGGAACAGGCGGTATAATTCCCCCTCATGGTTACAATCGATACGGGCCTCCGCATGGCCATCAAGAAAAGCTTCCATCTGATGGACCGCATGTTCCATGATCCTGTCCTGGCGGATTAAGTACCGGACATATATTGTCAGCACACAGGCCGCCAGAAGCAGGAACAGGATAAAAAATGCCATGGACAGCTCTTTGCAGTATACCCATAGTAAGGCTTCCCCGGATGCAGCAAACAGGAGCAGGACGGCAATGACAGCGCCGATAAACCGTTTATTTTCTTCATTCACAAATAGCTTCATGGCATCCCTCAACGTACAACATTCCATTTGTAGCCCATCCGCCGGACAGTAAGGATCATCTGCGGCTCCCCGGGATTGTCCTCTACCTTCATGCGCAGCCGGCGGATGTAAACAGTGAGCGTATTATTGTCTATATAGCTGCCCTCGCAGTCCCACAGCTTATCTAATATCTTTTCTTTCGATAACACCATATTGGGATTTTGCATGAACAGACACAGCAGTTTGTACTCTGCCGCAGTCAATTCCAGAAGCTTACCGTTTTTATATACCTGCCCCTGTAACAGCAGTACCCGTATCCCGTTGGATTGGAGTTCTGTTCCTTCTGTGCCAAAATCCTTTACCCGGCGCAGCAACGCATTGATTCTTGAAACCAGGACACCCAGCTTAAACGGTTTTGTGATATAGTCATCGCCACCCATGTCCAGTCCCATGATAATGCTTGTTTCCTCGTCAGAAGCGGTTAGGAAGATAACCGGGACTTTGGAAACCAGACGTACCATCTTACAAAAATCAAAGCCGGAGCCATCCGGCAAAGACACATCCAGGATCAGCAGGTCGTATTTCCCGTCAGACCATATTTTTTCCGCCTCATCCAGTGTTCTTGCAATGTCAGTTTCATAGCCTTGCTTTCTGAACGCAAATGCCAGGCCGTTTATCAGGCTCAAATCATCTTCCAGAAGTAAGATCCTGCTCATGTCCATCCTCCTTTTGCCATCCCTGTCCAAAAACCTCCGATTCTTCAATCCCGGACATCTGTTTTAACCAGGAATACTCCTTAAAACAAAAAACAGGACAACTGCCAGCAGGATAAGCACCAGAAAAATCATCCCGACTATTTTCACTATCCGCCTAGCCTGTGCCGACCCCTGTTCTGCCAGGTTCCCCAACATCTGTTCCAATTCATCTGCAGCCCCTTGGCCGAATTCCTGGGCAATCCAGTTGGGATTGTATTTGTCATTATTCCTGCCATAGGTATAGCTTATGGAAATCTCCACGGAATTCCTGGTCAGCCTTCCACTATTATTATATTTCCTGTAATCATAATAAACCGTAAAAAAGCACAGGACAGGAACCATCGATGCATACCCATCTTTTATATGAAGATAATAGACATCCAGGTTGTCGATAACGGTAAGCGGCTTTGTAATCTGTGCTATCTGCGTATCATTTTCATAAATTGATACATAATTATTTTTCCCCTTATCAATGCTGTATCCCAGGCATACCCTTCCCTTATGTTCAATACAGAATTTATTGTCACACACGCCATTCTGCATGATATAAAAGCTTCCCTCGTTACCATCCCTGCCAACGATTTCAAACTGTCCAAAACGCTGTTCTTTTGTTATCAGATATTTAAAAGGAATGGCTTCTTCAATCATATTGGAAATCAATTTATAATGCGTTGTATAAAGTTTCTCCCCTGAGGCATCCGTAAAAATAATCTCCCGCATATGTTCCGCGCTAAAGGGTAAGGAAACATCCATCCATGGGGCCTTTGCACGGAATAATACCTGCCCGGAGGATGACACCTCAAATAAATTCTCAAAATTTGATTTCACCTGTTGTATTGTAATAAGCATGTCCTTAATCCTTCCTGCCTGATAATCCCTATATAACCACGTATAGACCGTGTATGAAATTATAACATGCCGGCCCGGTTCCCACAACCGTTTCGTGAATCCATCCATACCACAAAAGGACACCCTGATGAGTGTCCTTTTGTGTAAATCCTATTTATATACCACTACATATCTTATCCGGCACGGATTGCCGCAATCATTTATTCCGGGTCATCCTCAATGACAATATTGTCATCCTTTGCTTCACATTTAGCCGCATTCCTGAACACGGATACCACCACCAGTATCAGCAATACGGAGATAGGGAACCCTACAATATTCCACATTCCCTTGACGGAGTTCACGCCGCCGGAAGCAACCAGAAGGTAAGCAATCACGCCCATGATGACGCCCATGACAATCTTAATCTTATTGGGTGCCTCATCATCCACACTCAGTCCGTGGATGCTGATGGTGGCCAGGGCCGCTGCCACCGGGTCCGCCATGGTGGAGAACGAGGTGAAGATGGATACCACGAACAGTACAATCAGAACCTTTCCCAGCGGGAATGTATTCAGTATGTAAAAGATCGTGGACTGCATGCCTGCCGTATTCACGCCGTTCCAGATGTCAAAGGTTCCGGTTGTCTGCAGCTGTACGGTCAGTCCGCCAAACACGGCAATCCAGACAATACAGAACATGGACGGAGCCAGGACGTTTACAAGGATGAACTGACGGACCGTCCTTCCCTTTGCCAGGCGGCTTAAAAACATTCCCAGGATTGGCGCATACACCACGAAGGAAGCCCAATACTGTATGATCCAGTCCGCATACCAGTTATCCCCGGGCGCCATGGAATTGAGGATGGCTGTCTTTTCAAAGGGATGGTCCAGAAGGTAAGCAAAGGATTCGGTTCCCAGCTTCGCACAGAAGGTGGTGGGACCTAAAATCAGCACATATACCAGTATGGCTATGAAAACGATGGTGGTGAAGGATGAAAGCTTCTTCAGCCCGTTTCCAATGCCGGACACACAGGAGGCCGTAAACAGGGCCACAATGATAACCGCAACCACAAGCCACACAATTTTGGACTGAGGCAGCCCTGTGATGGACTCGATTCCCGCGCCAATCTGCATCAGGCCCACGCCCATGGAACAGGCCACTGCGCCGCAGAGGGAGAAAATAACAATTGCATGCACCAGCGTTTCAAACTTTTTACCCTTTTTCCCAATACTCGTTGTCAGCACCGGGCCAAAGGCCAGCGGCTTCTTCATGTTGAATGTGAGGAGCGCGAACGCCACGGCGCATATGGTGTACATGCAGTACTGAGGCACGGACCACTGCCACATGGTCTGGGATATTGCAAATATGGCAGCCTCCCTGGACCCTGCTTCCACCCCAGCCGCAACCGGCGGCGTCATGAAATGGAATATCGGTTCCCCCATTGCCCAGAATAAGAGTCCTGTACCGATTCCTCCGCACAGGGACATGGTAATCCAGTTCCAGGTCTTGAAATCCGGCGTGGCGTCCGGGCCGCCAATCTTGATGTTGCCGAACTTAGATAACGCCAGGACAAATGTCAGGATTATGATTAGGATTGCAATCAGTTCAAAAAACCAGCCAACCCTGTCAGCCATGCCATATAAAATTGTATTGAGGATATTTCCCATTGCCTCCTGTTTAAAAATCCCGAATGCAATAAAAATCCCAAGACAGACGATTGCAGGCCAAAAGGCCAGTTTATTTAATTTGTTTTTATCGTTCATTATTTCCCCCTTAGAAACTTAACCTTGCCGGTAACATTAAGCCGGTAACATTAATAATACACGTCAATGTAATCCTTATCTTCAAAGAATTCTATTTCCTTAGCCCCTTCCAGCTTTTCATAGTCCTCTTCCGACAGGTTGACAACAGGGATGCTTTTATTATAAAAATGTTTCGCGATTAACGGCCCCGTCAGGATGACCGGATCGCTTCTCAGGTTAATGATTGCCGCCGGGGCACAGTCCAGACGCACCTGTTCCAGAATGACCAGCCCTGCCCCGCTGCTTCCTTTTCCAAATGGAAATGCAAACACCTGGCCCGCCATGTTCTTCTCATAGCAGTCGCTTCGATTGTCACGGATCAGCCCGCTCTGTGGGTCTGCCCCGCCCCAGAAGCAGAATGAATCTTTTGAATACAGTAATTTTGCCCTCACATTGCCGGACACTGCCACCTTACACTTTATGCTCACTTTTTCCATGGTCTTGCTCCTTTCACAATCTTCCCTGCAACCGCGGTCTCCACGCACTCCCACATATTTCCAAATACCGGCTGGATTCCTCTCATACTGAAGCAATATGTATCAAACTTTCCGGAATTGGACATGATGGTTTTTGTTCCCAGCTTCTGTGAGCGGTATTCCAGTATGCAGCCGTCGCTGTAAATCTGGATTCCCAGTGCAGTAAGCCTTTCATACAGTCCGCTGTCCTTTAAGCGGTCCACGGTGGCCCTTCCCACGATGATCCATAACTCCGTGGAATCGCTTACCTTCCTGCCGTTCATCAGGAATTCCAGTTTAGCGCATTCATCATAGGAGAAATGCGGACATCCCAGCAGCACGATATCGATATCCCCGTCCACTTCATAGTTGGTGAGCTGGCGCTCTGCCTCCTCCAGGTCCTTGATGTGGATTTCCACCACTTCCTCCGGTTTCTTTCCGCCGAATGCCATCTCCCGCGTCTGTGCCTCCGGTGTTACCCCAATCATATGGAACAGCGCGATTCCGCCTGATGAAGCAGCCGTAGCGCTGCATTGTTTCAGATTGTCATTGGTGATATTGGTGGGCATGCCTTCCAGCGCCCAGATCCGGTCCCCGACAATGGAACCGAACGCATAGGACACCAGCGGATACATGGACTCATCCTCAAAGTATTCCAGCCTGATATCATCCCCTAACTTTACAAGGCCCTGTGCGTAACGGTTCTCCGGCACATGCAGCCCAAAGTAAGGAACCCTGCCCGCAATGCCGCACAGCAGCTCTAAGGGACCTGCATAGCGGTTGGTCCTGGCGCCGATGATGGAGTTATAATAACAGATTACATTGGACTCCGCGCAGGCCAGCTGCTGTCCGAAGGATGGCTGGAATCCGGCCTGATAGGGCGCGCAGGACCAGGTGGGGATGGCCCCCATTTTTATATGCGACGCCTCGATACGGCGGGTTGCGCTCATTACCTCCACATCATGTTTCTGGCGGTGCCATTTTAACATATCACAGGCCGTGGCATTGGTGGTTGTGGGAACCGCGAACCTGGCCCCCTTTTCAGCCAGCATTTCCGCAAATGCAACCTGTGCCTCCCCCGCATATACGGTGCTGTCATCATGGCATCCCACAATCTCAACAAATCTGTCTACATCATGGAATGCGGCCAGGTCGTAAAGAACCTGCATTGCCTGCTGCCGGACTTCCCCATGGTCACCGTTCAGCATCTCCTTCTCGTAATCAGTCAGTTTCATAAATTACTCCTTTCCTACTAATAAGTTCATTTTTTTCCATCCTCACGCAGCCACTTAAAAAGTACGATCTCCATAAATATCATTACAAACATAAACGGGATGGAAACCAGGATAGCCAGGCTTTTTAACGCCGAGAAATCCGCTTTCACAAACATCACGGATAAGGGTACCAATGTCAATACCAGGCAGCATGCCACCCTTAAACCTGTGCTTACGTTCCCGCTTCGGTCCAGTTTGGATGTGACGGTCTGGGCCAGTGAAAAGGAGGCGGAATCCAGGCTGGATGCCACAAATCCGGCAATCATCACCAGCATGACAAACGGCAGTCCCTTCTTTCCTCCCGGCAGCGTTTCAATCACGCCATATACCAGGTCCTGTCCTCCTCCTTTGGACAGGATATCTGTTACACTTACAATTCCCTGGGTCTGGGCATAAATGGAATATCCTCCGTCTATGGCAAATAAGACCCACACGCTGATGCTGATTCCCAAAAGGCAGCAGAGCGAAACTTCCTTTATGGTCCTGCCCTTTGAAACCTTGGCAATGAAAATCCCCATCAACCCTGTATAGGTAAGACAGAATGCCTGGAAGAACAGGGTCCACTGTTCCGGAAAACCCGAATTTTCAATGGGATCCGTGAAAAAGCTCATCCGCAGGTACTTATCCCCCATCCATCCAAGGCTGCTGATGAAATTCTTAAGGATGAAATTGGTGGGACCTGCAAACAATATGTAAAGTAAAAATAAAATACACAGTCCGGCCGCCAGGTTACTGATGGTCTTCTTGCCCTTCTCCATTCCCAGGAAGGATGTGAATGTAAAGATTGCCGCGATTGCCAGCACCACTCCCACCTGGACTGCAAATGTTGTCTCAACCCCAAATACCTGCTTTAACGCTCCTGTCTCCAGGGGTACTGCCAGTCCCAGCGTACACCCGGCCGCGCCGATGATGCAGAACACGACGGAAATATCAATCAGTTTCCCTATGATCTTCTTATATTTGAAATCCCCCATCATGCATTCGCAGACAGTGCTTATTTTTATGAAAGAAACTTTTTTGTTGTAGACCGCGTACGCAACCGCGACACCGGCCAGCACGTATGGTCCCTGTGTGGCAAATCCCCAGTGGAAAAAGGAATATCCCAGGGACGCCTCCAATGCTTCAACCGAAAATGGCTCCAGATGGATGCCCGGCGCTTCGTAATAGGCCGCCCATTCCGTAAAGGACCAGTACACAGCGGCCGAAGCCAGCGCTGCCAGCGCCATCATGGTAATATAGCTGAAATTGGAATACTCCGGTTCCCCATCGCCAAGGCGGATGCTGCCATATTTACCAAAGGCAAGATAAAAGGCCAGTACCGTTGTCACAAAGGTAAATAACATCAATGGTACGGAAAAAATCTTCGTCGCTCCCAGGAATGCGTCATTCACTCCCGAGAGCATCTGAGCGGGATACTTCGCCAAAAAGAAAACAAAGGTAAAAACAGAAAACACCCCAACCCCTGCGGTAATCAGGCTGACTCCCCATTCCTGCTTTTTATCCATCCCTATTCCCCTGCAAAAGCAATCATGGACGCCTCAAGCGGAACATCCCCCGGAAGCGCCGCCACCTGCACGCAGACACGCGTGGGCTTGTGCTCACCGAAAAACTCCTTGTACGCTTCGTTAATCAGGCCGAAATCATTTAAGTCCTTGATATACACGTCCACCCTGGCAATGCTCTCCCTGCATCCGCCGCCCGCTTTTACAATGCTTAACAGATTATTCAGGACCAGGGTAGTGGCCTGTTTGATTTCAAATACATACTCGCCATCCTTTGTAAGCGGAATCTGGCCGGATGTGATGATCATGTCCCCATACTTGCGGCCATGGCAATACGGCCCCAGTGCCGGTGATGCTTCCGGACTCACAAGTTCTTCCAGTTTCATCTTCATACCTTTTACCTCGCATTCTTTTTATTTTGTTTCATATTTTATTTTATTGTTTCACTTTTTGTTATTATATATCATATAATACGACCATGTGTGCATTTTGTCAATAATTAGTTTCAAATCATTTATGTGTTCGTCATTATTACCAAATGAATATATGGTTTTTCGTGACAATATCCAGGGGGGCATAAACCAGCGGGGCAGGCAGGTTTTCCCCTGCCTTTTCCCTGCCTTTTCCCTGCCTTTTCCCTGCCGTTTCCCTGCCTTTTCCCTTCATCTTCAGTCATCATACATAACTAACAATGCATCTGCGATGGCTGCCCCGTCCTCCGTGATGAATACAGGGTTGATGTCCAGCTCTTTTACCTTGTCCTTGCCTTCTGCCGCCATTTCGCTGATTTTTACAAGGAGGTTTACAAGGGCCTCCTTATCGCAGACCGCTCCGCCGCGGTAGCCATTTAACAGCGGATAGGAGGCAAGGCTTTCTATCATATTCCTGGCCTGTTTTCCGGTAAGAGGCGCCGGGGCCAGAGCCACATCCTTAAACAGTTCCACAAACACGCCGCCCATCCCTACCATGATCATAGGCCCGAAATCCCTGTCATTGTTCACGCCGATGATCATTTCCGTGCCGTATTTAAGCATGGGTTTCAGGAGGACGCCCTCCAGCCTTGCGTCCGGGGCATTTTTCGCGCAGTTGTCCATGACGGCTGCAAATGCGGCGCGCAGTTCTGCCTCGTCCCTGATGTTCAGCTTCACCCCGCCTACGTCCGACTTGTGCTGGATGTCCCTGGAATGGATCTTTACAGACAGGGGATAGCCCAGTTTCCCTGCTTCCTCCACCGCTGCGTCCGCTGTTGCGGCAACTGCCTGGGGCGGAACCGGGACGCCGTGGCTGCTCAGATAGTTCAGGCTCTCGAACTCGCTCAGGCTGTGGGAACATTCATGCTTCCTCTCAGGAACCGCCGGTTCCATTGGTTCGAATGTGCGGACGGCAAAATCCAGTATCTTTTTAAGCGCGGTGCAGCCATAGCGTCCGGTGGGAAGCAGGGGCGTGCCCGCGGCCTTCAGGATATCCGCGCTTTCCTGGTGCCTGGTGTGTTCGATGAACGGAATCCAGAACACTGGTTTTAACGTCTTATCCCGGCGCGCAATGGACACCGCCTCAACCATATGGGAGATGGTGTCATCCCAGATTTCAGGGGTAATCGTATAGGCCACCACGATGGCATCCACGCCCGGATCCTTAGAGATTGCTTCCATGGCCTGCACCATCACAGGCGTATTGTAGCCGATGCCGGCCGTCATATCAAAGGGATTGTTCACGGAGCCATAGTCCGGAACCAGCGTCTTCAGATACGCCTTTGTCTCCTGCTGCATTTCCGCCAGACGGATGCCGTACTCTTCCGACAGGTCGGCCATGACGCCCGCCTCGCCGCCGGACACGTTCATGAACACGCAGCGTTCCCCCTTGGGCAGTTCTTCCAGCCATGAGAATGCCGCCGCAAGGCTCATAAGCTCCTCCAGATCGCCTGCCTCCACAACGCCATACCGTTTAAACACGGCACGCAGCACCTTGTCCGCCCCGGACAGGGAACCTGTGTGGGACTTGGCCAGCTCCTGCGACTTGCTGGAACGTCCGGTCTTTAAGACTACCACCGGCTTCTTTTTAAGGGCAGCCTTCTGGAAGGCGGCAACCAGCTTCTCAGGCTTTGTAACGCCTTCCATATAGGCCGCCACCACCTTGGTGTCCTCATCATCCACCAGGAAATCCAGATAATCCTCCACCTTCACATTACATGAATTGCCGGAGGAAATCACATGGCTGAAGCCCATGTTGGGACTGTCCAGACCGCCTAACACAATCTGGCCGCTCTGGGAAATCATACCGATATTGCCCCCGCGCTCACGCTCCTCCACCAGGAAGGCAAATGCAAAGATCCCGTCCACGAAATTGGCGAAGCCCGCGCAGTTGGGCCCCATGACGGCAATGCCCAGGCGGTCGGCTGCTTCCACCAGCTCCCGCTGACGCTCCCTGCCCTCCGGCCCCACTTCGCCGTAGCCGCTGGCAAATACAACCGCGCCGCCGCAGTTTTTCCCCGCTGCTTCCTCCAGCAGCGGGATGATTGTCTTCTGCGGGGTACACAAAATAACCAGGTCCACATCCCCCTCTATCTCCGAAAGGGAATGATAGGCGCGGCGGCCGAATATGGTATCCCTTCCAGGATTCACAAGGTAAAGCTGATCCAGGTTTTTGGAGAATTTAAGATAGTTCCTGGTGGTATCACCGCCGAATCCGGCCTTCTCGCTTGCGCCCACAATCGCAATGGTTCTTGGTTTTAATAATTGATTAAGATTCATGCCGAAACCCTTCCTCCTGTTCCATTTCCACTACAGATCAGCCGATTTTCCCTGCCTTCTCGTAGCCTGCCTCAAAGCACTGCACGTTCTTCTCACTGGGTATACCCTTATGGTCAAAATAATCCCTCAGCGTATCGGAGAACTGCTGTTTATCCATCATCTGCGTGGCCGCAATCATGGCGCCCATCATGACCAGGTTGGCGCCCCTGGTATTGTTAAGGTCCGCGGAAATACCCATGGCATCCACCCCGAACACCTCCACATTGGCAGGATACTCCCTGTCACTGAACAATGACTTGTTAATGATGATCTTGGCGCCGTCCGCTGCCTGGTCAATATATGTATTATACGCATCCTCGTTCATGCACACTAGGACATCCAGCGTATCCGGATAGGGACTGCCGATTTCCTCGTCGGATACCACCACGCGGCAAAGGGCGATGCCGCCGCGCATTTCAGCGGAATACTCGCTGGTCCAGCTTACATTCTTCCCATTCTCCGCAGCAATCTGTATCAAAATCTTACCGGCTGTCAGGACACCCTGACCGCCAATTCCTGCAAACATTATATCAGCCATTTGCTTCACCCCCGTTATTTGTATGGTCCACGTATACCTTCACCGGAAATACCTTTTCATTTTCTTCCTTCAGTTTCTTCATCGATTCCACCGGAGTCATCTTCCAGTTGGTCGGACAGGGCGAAAGCACCTCGATGATGGAGAATCCCTTATCGTTCATCTGGTTCTCGAATCCCTTTTTAATCATCTTCTTTGTCTCGTTGATGTGCTGGGGGTCGTAGAGGGCGCCCCGGGCAGCGTATTCAATGGGATACTGGCTAATGATGTTCAGCATGTCAAATGGCTGGCCTGCAACGCGGTCATCCCTTCCCTTCTTGCTGCTGGTCGTCTTATCCCCCACCAGGGTGGTGGCAAGGCACATCTGTCCTCCGGTCATGCCGAAGATTCCGTTGTTCACCACGATCATGGTGATGGGGACATTCCTCTGTGCCGCAAAACACGTCTCTGAAAGTCCGATTACATAAGAACATCCGTCGCCTGCGTGCACATATACATTGGCCTCCGGGCGCACCTTCTTAATACCTGTGGCAACAGCGGCACAGCGTCCGTGGGGGCCTGCGATGCCATCGCAGTTCAAGGTGTCGATGGACCAGTAGGCACAGGCAATATCCACAACCTGTACGGTTTTCTCTACAATTCCCAATTCCTCGCAGCATTCCGCAATCAGCCTCTGAATGATACCGTGTCCGCAGCCGCCGCACCAGCCCACCTGCTGGTTAATCATTTCCGGTTTTGTTAACTTCACAGCCATATTAGTAAACCTCCAGTTCCTTTTCTTTTCCTTCGAGTACCCGTTTGCAATAGTCCACGATTCCCTGTGTCTTAGGAACATACTTGGATGTCAGATAAGCATATACAGGCAGGGAAAACCTGGAAGCCAGACAGAGATCCTGGCCCATCTGTGCGGACAGGCTCATCTCCACGGAAACAAGTCCCTTCACGCTGTCCGGTAAATTTTTAAATGCCTTTTCCGGATAAGGCCATGCGCTGATCAGGCGGATCAGGCCAAGCTTCACGCCCTGCGTCCTGGCGCGGCGGACCGCTGATTTACACACCCTGGAGGAGATTCCATATGCCACCAGCACCAGGTCGGCATCATCCACCATGAATTCCTCCCAGCGCTGTTCATTGTCATGCATCTCCTTAAACTTATCCCGCATCATGGAGTCATACGCTTCATAATTCATGGACCGGTCCAGATTGGTCACCTTTACCTTTGGTTCATCTTTTGTCTTGTATCCCTTGATTGCCCAGTCAAACTTATCCTTGTCGTGCTCTTTTGCCTCAGGCAGCACCACCTTCTCAATCATCTGGCTGATTCCGCCGTCGCTTAGGATGATTACAACCGTGCGGTACTTCTCCGCCAGGTCAAAGGCCAGGTATGTAAGGTCCGCGCACTCCTGTGCCGAGGCAGGGGTCAGGACAATCTGCCTGGAATCCCCGTGTCCGCCTCCGCGGACCGCCTCCCAATAGGAATCCTGTCCTTCGGTAATCTCGCCGTCGCCGACGCCGTATCTCATGACATCAACAAGAACAGCCGGAAGGTTGTAGGATGCCAGATAAGAGATTCCTTCCTGTTTCAGGTCATATCCAGGGCCGGAAGAACTTGTCATGACCCTCTCGCCGCAGGCAGCCGCGCCCCACAGCATGCTCATACTTGCAATCTCGCTTTCCCCCTGAATGAATACCCCGCCGCGGGCAGCCATATTGGCTGACATATATTCCAGGATCTCACTCTGCGGTGTAATCGGATACCCTGCATAAAAGCGGCATCCCGCCCGAAGCGCGGCCTCCGCAATCGCTTCGTTTCCTTTCATAAGCCTAAATTTTTCACCCATGTCTCTTCTTTCCTCCCCTGCTATTCTACGGTACTGATGGTAAATACGTAATCCGGACAAATTGTGTAGCAACGTCCACAGCCAATACAGGTTTCCTCATGAATCCGGATAATCTCATAGCCCTTCTTGTTAATCTCCTCCAGCGGTTCAATCGCCTGGACCGGACAGGCGCCCACACAGAGCCGGCATCCTTTGCAGAGACTTACATCTGCGCTTGCTTTTGCTTTTGCCATTTCTACCTCCTATTATTTCGTTTCACTTTTTAATATCTTATTTCATTTTTTATTTTATAGTTTCATATTATCACTATTTATACTATTTTTCAAGTACTATTTTAGGTTTATTATGGTTAAATTTCACTAATCTTTTTTTGCTTGCAAAAGCCCCCAGTTTCTCCTATAATAGTAAATAATAGTGTAACGACCGTCTCAAAATGCGGCTGTTCACTGCTAAGGAGGATTTATAATGGGAGAAGAAACCGTAAAAACAGAGACCATACAGGCCGTGGACAGGGCATTACAGATTCTGGAAACCATAGGGCGTGTGAACAGTATGAGTCTGGCAGAATTAAACAGGGAAATCAAAGTAAATAAGGCGTCCCTTTCACGCCTTGTCTATACGCTTGTACAGAATGGATATCTTGCAAAGAATGAAAAAAGCGGGGAATTTTCCCTGACCTTAAAGACATATGAGGTGGGGTTGAATGCGGTACAGAACCTGGACAAACTGTCCCTGATCAAGTCCACCCTGGTGGACCTGAACAGCCGGTGCGGCCGGATTGCACAGTTTTCCGTGGAAGACAACAACCAGCTCTTATGTCTGCAGAGTATCGGAAAGGAAGCCATGTCATTTTCAGTCTACACCAGCGTAGGCCACCGCTCCCCGCTCTACAGCACCAGCGCGGGCAAAGCCCTGTTATCCGCTTATTCCAATGGGGAAATCATAGAAAAGTGGGACAAGATGAACATCCAGTCCCTGACAGAGAATACATTGACAGACCTGCAGCTGTTCCTGCAGGATATCGGATTGACCCGCCAGCGCGGATACGCCCTTGACCGTGAGGAAAATGAATACCATGTATTCTGCGTGGGCGCCGTTGTCATGGACTTCTCCAACCGTCCAATCGGCGCCATCAGCATCAGCGGCAGCACCCTCACCCCCCAGGAAGAACAGGAGGTAAGCAGCATGCTGCTCTCTTCCAGCCGCAAGCTATCCGGCCTTTTGGGGTATGCGGTGCGGTAAGGGAGGATTGATCTGCCTTTGGCCTTGTGGGAGTTTCCATACTCTGATATGAATGGATAGGGCGGTTAGCACTGTTAAAATATCATAAGGGCAAAAAAACAGGGAACGGGTCGGCATTTCGCCGTCCCGTTCCCTGTTTTACACTTATTGCTAGTGGATTTATCAAAATATAATTATCTGAAAATCCCGTCCGTGGATTCATGGGGACTGCTGATGCGAAGGGATGATCCGCTGTCACAGCAGGCCTCAATCCGGGCAGACGATTTACTTAACATCCCAATCATCATATCCCGTCAGGGGATGACGGAGGATTTCCCCAAATGGCTTGGGGAAAAACAGGATGAACTGAACATAGTGGCTACCTATGATTTGATTTTTAATGCATCTGTCATGGTAAGGAAGGGACTTGGCTGTGCATTGGGTTTTGATAAGCTGATTCACACAGGTGCGGACAGCGGATTGTGTTTTCGTCCATTGGAACCTGGCCTGGTAACACCTATGTATGTTATCTGGAAAAAGTATCAGGTGTTTACGCCCATTGCGGAGAAATTACTTGATGAATTGATGGGGCGGTTTTCCGATGCACCGATATCTGAGCGCCTGTTCCCTTCTATTTAAGGAGACAGAAGGACAGCCCCTTTTGCGCTTACTGCCTATGACTGTCCCCAGGGTTTCATTCATATCCCTTTTGGTAACAGGATAAAAAATAATCGATAAATAATTTAGTTTTTTTGTCAAGTTTATCATGATTTTTTGATATTATCCCCAGTTCCCAATACATCCCTTCATCTGCAATTGGAATGCACACCAGATTTTCATGTGCGCTTTCTTCATACACATGCTTTACACACAGCAGAATCCCCTGCTTCTGCGACGCCATTTTCACAAGCTGGCTTACATCCGATGATTTATAGATAATATGCGGGGTAAAGCCAGCCTTTTTGCAGCTGTCCTTTGTCCTGTAATGAATATTATAACGGCTGTTAAAGAACAAAAAGTCCTCATCCGCCAACTGGCTTACATGTATCTCCTCCTGTTTGGCCAGCGGGTGTTCCCTGTGCGCAATGAAGAACATTTTTTCACGATGCAGCGGGCTATATTGCAACCCCTGATCATGCCATGGTTTTGTGGACAGGGCAAAACGATGGCTGTCCGCAAGCACATATTCTTCCATGTCCAAATCGGGAAATTCTACCTGTTCCAGCTTCAAACCAGGATATAGCGTTTCAAAGTTTAACAGATAATTGGCAGACAGGCTCCGGAAGACCCCAGGCGCTACGCCGATGGTTATGGTCCCTTGCTGGATTTTAAAATATTGATACGATTCCCTGACTGCTTCCTCATACCCTGCACACACTGGGAGGAATTTATGTTTCAGATATACCCCGCTCTTTGATAATTTGATTCCCTTACTGGTGCGGAGGAACAGACGTGTATTCAGTTCCGATTCTAAATTTTTGATTGATTTACTTAAAGCCTGCTGGGATATAAACAATTCTTTCGCTGCCTGGGAAATACTTGTGCTTTCAGATAATTTCATAAAATACTGGATCTGTCTGAATTCCATTTCTCTTCTCCACCGTAATCTTAAGACGTGTTCTTGCCGACTCAGCTTTAGTTTATCACAACTATGAGTGATGGTAAATACAATTCTCCGGCATATTCCGGACATTTCGGGGCTGCTTTGGGGCTGCTTTTTGACACAACTCCAGGTTGTGGCAATCACAAACACTATGTGTTGTTAATTAGTTAACAATACTGCTAGAATAGACTTACATAGAACATGATTAAGGAGGAAGTAACAAATGAAAAACAGATACTACCCCAATTTAGCAAGTCCCATCACAATCAATGGCGTCACATTTAAGAACCGCATTTTCGGCGCGCCGATGTCGAATCCGGAATTGGATCCGGATTGCCACATGAGGGAAGAGGATATCGCGTTTCATGCAAACCGCGGACGCGGCGGCTTGGCCAGCGTATGCATTGGTCTTGGTATTGTTGAAGCCGTAGGACGCTCACACACAAAAGAAGTAATCCTTTATGATGACCTGTCCCTCCCATCCTTAAAGAGAATGGCCAATGAATTCCATAAACACAACTGCATGGCTACCATGGAATTAGCCCATGGCGGAAAGTTCGGGGCCGCCAGAAGCCACTCTGCTGCCAAAAGCACCCTGATTGGGCCAAATGACGAATTAAATGCCCAGGGCGTTCCTGTAAAAGCCATGACGGAAGAGCAGATTGAAGAGACCGCCACCGCATTCGGCAGCGCGGCCAGGCTGGTAAAAGAGGCTGGTTTTGATATGGTCTTAATCCATGGCGGGCATGGATGGCTGTTAGGCCAGTTTGCTTCTCCATATTTTAATAAGAGGACTGACCGCTGGGGCGGAAGCCTGGAAAACCGTATGCGTTTTTCACTGCTTGTCATCGAGAAGGTGCGTGAGGCGGTGGGGCCGGACTTCCCAATCGAATTCCGTATGAGCGGTTCTGAGTGTATTCCTGGCGGATATGATATTGATGAAGCAGTTGAAATGGCTAAGATGATTGATGGAAAGGTGGATATCATCCACGTATCTGCCGGTATCCATGAGAATAATGACGTATTTGTAATTACACATCCTTCCATGTTCACTGAGCATGGATGCAATGTCCAATATGCTGCTGAAATCAAAAAACATGTCAAAACCCCGGTTGCTGCATTGGGCGGCATCAACGATGTGGATATGATGGAGGAAATCATTGCTTCCGGTAAAGCTGATATCATTGAAGTAGCCCGTCAGTCCCTTGCAGATCCATATTTCCCGGAGAAAGCATTTTCCGGACGGAAAGAAGATATCACACAGTGCTGCCGCTGCTATTCATGTTTCTTCAATTACTTATCCAACAGGAACTACTGCTGCGCGTTTAATCCGGTCATTGGCGACGAGCTTGAACATAAATATGGCTTCCCGGCAACAACGCCGAAAAAGGTCGTGGTTGTAGGCGGCGGGCCAGGGGGCATGGAGGCCGCTGTTACAGCCGCCCAAAGGGGCCACTCCGTTACACTTTATGAGAAGAACAGCAGGCTTGGCGGACAGATTGTACACGAACAGCACATCCCCTTCAAAAAGGATATGTATCACTTCATTGAGGTCCTTGCTAAGCGCTGTGAGGATGCAGGCGTGGACATCCACTTAAATACAGAGGTGACTCCTGAGGAAGTTGCGGCAATGGGTGCGGATGTCGTGATGACAGCCGTTGGCGCGAAACCAATCATTCCGCAGATCCCGGGAATTAACAGTGCCAAGGTTGTGGGCCTGAAGGCACTTGAGGGCAGACAGCCGTCAGTGGGACAAAAAGTGGCAATCCTTGGCGGAGGCCTTGTGGGTTCTGAAGTTGCCATTTATCTGGATATGATTGGAAAAGACGTAACAGTTGTGGAAATGAAGGATACCTGGGCATCTGACGCTTATTGGATGCACAAGGTTGCCATGGACAAATATATCCGTGACAGCAGGATTGATATCAAGGTAAACACAACAGCCAGGGAGATTACCGACGCTGGTATCGTATGCAACACGCCGGATGGTGAAATCCTCATTGAAGCCGATACGGTCCTTCTTGCCGCAGGTATGAAAGCGGACCGCGCCTCTGCGGATGAATTCCTCAATACGGCTCCCCGGGTTTTTGAAATCGGAGACGCCATCAAAGCCGGACGCGTGGTTGAAGCAGTGAAGCTTGGATACTATAGGGCATTGGATATTTAGCTGCCAGCAACCTGAAAGGAACGAAAATGATGGACATTCTTGTTACAATTTTCACTGCCTTTGTTTCAGGCGTACTGGCAACCGCCCTGGGCGCCCTTGGTTCAGTAATCCTTACAGCCCTTGTTTCCATTGTCGGGGTATTCTCCATTATGGCGGGATGCGAATATAATATCATCGGGAACATTTGCTTTGGAATGTTCCTGGGGCCGCAGGTAGCCTTTGGGCCGGCCCTCTGCGCAATGAATTATGCATGGAAAAAGGGATACATAAAGGACAGCAAGGGACTGGCCTTTCCATTGGGATCATTGCAGAAAACAGATGTATTAGTATTTGGCGGTATCTGCGCAGTAGCGGGATGGTACTTGAATACAGCCCTTGGCACCTTCCTTCCGGGACTCTTTGACTGCGTTGCGGCAACCATTGTAATCCTTAATGTGATTACAAAAATCATGTTTGGGAATGAGGGCCTCATGGGGAAGGTTCCTGAGGGAGATAAGAGATTTGGCTTAAACAGCAAGAATAAGTGGCTTCCCCACATGACCTATGGCCACGGCTCCATGTTCTGGCTGTTCGGCGGCAGCGTTGGTTTTATTGCCGCATGGCTATTGTACCAGATGTGCCGTTTTTCTGAACAGGTGGGCAATCCCACGATTGCAGGTATTTCATTTGTACCCCTTTGGGCCATTGCAGTCGTGTTCTTAATCTTCATGTGCTGCGGCCTGCCCTGCCCTGTATTTCACCATGTTGGGCTTGTGGGCGCTTACGGCGCCCAGATGGCATATAATGCCGGATGTTCCGAAATCAGTGTTTACCTGTGGGGCTTTGCATTTGGTATCTTTGCACATTATGCAGGCGATCTGCTTGCGGATCTTTTCTTTGTATATGGGGAAGGATATGTTGACCCGCCGTCGCTTTCCATGCTCTTCTGCTCCGTATTTGCATTTGCTGTCTTTCCGGCGCTTGGATTGGTTAACCCCGATAGTGCGGTTTCCGTCATCGCGCCCATGGCCATTATCCTGGCATTTGGGATCTTTGCATGTTTTACAGGGAAATGCAAAAAAGCAGACATGTCATAGGCAGTCGGAGGCAGAGCTTTGATGAGGGTACTGTCCTGCTGTATCCGCATTGGACAATAACCCTCTGGCATGCTACATGTAAAAGGACACACCGTATTACCGTTGTGTCCTTTTACAGTCCGAACCGGATTCAATAATTAATCCCTTTTACTGCCAGCGCCCCATCGGATACCCCGAATACAATATTGGGGATTCCATCTTTTTTAAGGACAAATCCGGCCATGCTGGGGGAAAGCGTCTCCCCTCCGGCAGCCTCCACTGCTGCTGACAGCTCCGGTGTGAATATACGGTCTGTTCCCAAGGCAGCCAGCTCTTCCGGCGAACCTGCCCAGACGCCTCCGTCCTTAAATCCCACGTACAGTGGATAGGAGGCCAGGGAGGACAGGGCGTCCATGTCCCGGTCCGCAACGGCTTCCTTTATTTTTCCGGCAAAAGCAGCCACCTCATCTTCGGGTACCAGGAAATTGTCCGCATAGCCAGGTTTCCCTGTCCCCTCTCCTGTTTGGCCTATCTCAAACTCCAGTTCCCCATATGCGCCGGGAGCAATCTCATATTTGTCAAACACAATGACCGGATTTCCATTTTCATTCATATAAAACCTGGTTTCATCCGTAATTCCCGTAAAGCCTCCCTCTGACCCGGACCAGAAAGCAATGCCGTCCCTTTCCTTCATTTCCTCCATCTGCCGCAGTATGCTGTCATCCGCAATCCTGGCATAGTCCTGGCCCAGGACATCTTCTAATGTAACCATCTTATAATCCTTCAGATCAATGTTGTAGTATCTTGTTTCACTGTAGGCCGTGGACCAGCTCTCTGTTCCCCGCACTGCAAAGGAGAGATATTCTTCTGTCTGGGCCTTGATTTCATATCCTACACGGATTTTAATACCATGTGCCTCCCATTCCTCCTCAGTCCCTCCCGTTTCCATAAACGCCTTCTTATATTCCCTGGCGCGTTCCACTGCCTCATCTGCGTACCGGCTGCATAAATCGTATATTTCCTGATTCAGGGCAGCATCCAGCCCATCCGTATCCTCAGCTATCATCTCCACACTTGGGATTTCCACGGATATCTTCCAGTCCCCTTCATCCTTATCATAGGACCGGAAGGTAAGGATCCGCGCCGCCGCTCCTATGACAGGGAGTCCGGCCGCCATTTCCGCAAATGCCGTATTTGTATTTAAGGCAGCAGTAAATATCAGCACAAGGGCTGCCGCCGCACCGGCACATGTCCCCCATATCCTGTTCCTTCTGTGTATCCCGGCCATCCGTTTCCTTTGCTCCTGGCTTCTTCTCTTTTCCTCTGATTGGGCAATTGCCGCCTGAACCCTTCCTGACAGTTCAGGCGGGACCGGTATCCCTTCATATTTTTTTCTTGCATCTTCCATACGGCTCATGAATCCACCTCCTGTATATTCTGTTTTAACAGTCTTAAGCCACGGTATAGTCTTGCCTTAACCGTATTCAGGTTTGTGCTTGTCACATAAGCGATTTCCTTCAGTGTCAGCTCCTCAAAATACCGAAGTTTTATAATGGTCTGCACATCCTCATCCAATTGGTTTAACTGTCCGTATATATCCGGTTCACCATTATATCCTTCCTCATAATATGGCACCTCCTGTCCTATCCCGTCTTCTGTGGGTATCTCCATCTTCTGTTTCCTGATTAACAGCAGGCTCTCATTTACAAGGATGCGGTAAAACCATGTCCTGATGGCATTTTCATTCCTGAGCGCCCCGTAGTGGTCCAATGCCTTGCAGACAGCACTCTGGACAATATCCATTGCATCCTCCTGGTTATGGACATAGCTGTAGGCCAGCCTATAAAATTTTTCCTGATTGCTGACAATATAGTCCACAATCCTGTTATATAAATCTTGATTCATGGGGTACTTAATCCCTCCTTACAGTATGATTTCATGGTACATCACAGCGTATATCGCCATCACTGATATATAGATTCTTTTTTCCTGCCAAAAGTTGCATCTGATTATATTTTCCTGTCATAAAACAAGGACAGGAATCCCTTCGATTCCTGCCCTGTCCGGCAGCTGTCCCATATTGCCCTGTTCCTGTCTCATCCCTTTTCTACCCGGATTGCCGCCATATGCCCTGTTGCAATCCGCTTCATCGGTTTTACCGAGTACAGGCAGACTGCCATGGTCAATATATCTGCCGCCGGCTGTGCCAGATAAATCCCCGTTACCCCCAGCATCCCGGGCAGGATTAATATGAACGGTACATAGAACAATCCCTGACGGATGACGGACAGGAACAGTCCGTACTTTGAGGAGCCAATGGTCTGAAACGTTATTGTCATCATGTAGCACAATCCAAATGCAGGATAAAGGACCACCTGGGAAACCAGAAGCCTGACCCCATAATCAATGACTGCCGGATTCCCGTTAAACAGCATGATTAACGGCCTTGCCAGAAGGATATAGGTTCCCGCTACCAGTATGGTAAGGATCAGGGATGTCCGCAATGCAAAACGGACCGACTCATGAAACCGTTCCTCCTTTTTCGCGCCAAAGGAATAGGAAGCTACCGGCTGATATCCCTGCATGAACCCCATGATCACATAGCATCCAATCAGCACCAGGCGCTGCACCACGCCGTATGCCGCTATGATAAGATCTGAGTCCGCCATGGGCTTCGCCGCAATATTCGTAAGGGATGTTGCCACTGCAAGGCAGATCTGTATGACGGCCGTAGGTATCCCGATGAGCGTGACGGATCTGATGAGCATCCATTGGGGGTTAAAATACTCCCTCTTTATCTTTATGATGGATTGTCCGGTGATATAGAACCACCCAAGGATGAAACACGTGACGAACTGTGAAACCGTTGTGGCAAGGGACGCTCCCTCCACTCCCATCCCCAGTCCCCAGCTAAACATGAATACAGGGTCCAGGATCACGTTAAGGGCCGCGCCGGTCACAACGGCAATGGATGAAATCCTTACGGATGACTCTGCCCTGGCCGCACAGTTCATACTCTGCGCAGGAAGGTTGGCAAGGGCTGCCACAAACATCCAGAATGCATACTCCCTGGCCTGGGGCAGCACAGCCTCGGAGGCGCCGAAGGAACGCAACAAAGGCTCCATGAAAATGATGCCTGCCGCACATAAAAGGATTCCAATGAGGACCGATAACCCCACCACGGATGTGACTGTCCTGTTTGCGCCGTCCCTATCGCCTGCCCCCAGCTGCCTGCCCGCCAGGACCGCTGCCCCGGCCGCAAATATATTTTCCACCGAGACCATGATGAGCAGCAGCGGCAGGGTAACGCCCACTGCCGCAAGCGCTATATCCGACCCCAGCATCCCGATATAAGCCGTATCCACAATGTTGTAGACAGCCTTCGCCAGCAGCGCCAGGGTAGCCGGGACTGCCAGTCTGGTAATGGCCCTGGAGGGCTTCATATCACCAAGTATGGATTCCTGCTGTACATTTCCGTTCTTCATATCCCCACTTCCTTCCGCTCCACCACGCCATAAAGCAGCACATCCAATGCCCTGCGGCAGTCCTCTTCATGTGTCTTAAAATCAATCTCCTGCTGCCCGGATGTCTGATGCTTTGCATTGACATAATCCTGAAACTGCAGGAATATATCCACCACTGTTTCCCTGGATACCCCGTCCCTGAGCTTAAGAGGCTCCAGTATCCGGTTCAATATGGATATATTAAACTCATCAAACCCGGACTTACGCTGTCTGACCGCAGCTTCCAGATGGGCCGGCGGCATGATGACCGCCTCGCAGAAAATCCTCCGGTACACGGGAAATGTCTGGAAAAATTCAAACCTCGCATCAAAATAAAGCTGCAGCTGTCTGGGAACGGATACCGCTTCCAATATCAGCTTCCCCTGCAGATATTCCGTCAGGACCTGGAAACATTCATCCACGCAGGCCAGATACAGTTCGTCCTTGGTCTGGAAATAGTGGTAAATGATTCCCTTCGAGATTCCCTCCCCGCTGCATATATTGTTAACGGAACTGGCTCCATATCCCTGTCCTGCAAACTCCTCCAGTGCAGCCTCCATAATCCTGCGCTTCGTCTGTTGGTTTTTCTCTTCCCGCTTCATGTGCTTCCTCCTAAAATTATTGACCTTGTGGTCTATTTATCATTAGAATAGCACAAATTGACCATGAGGTCAATATTTTTTCCATATCCAATTAATTTATGACATCGATTCAGTGCCTGCAATACAAAAGACGCCCATTCCCTGAGCGTCTTCTACAATCCGGTCTTGTCCTTACAGGCATTTCCCGTCTCCAAATGTCATAATCCGGCTTCCTGCCGGGAGTATCTCCCATGCCGGCAAAGGCTGACCTTAAAAGAACGGTGCCCACTCACCTTCTGTTTTCCTGCAGCCGTTTATATTCCGTGATGTCGGCGCAATTAATCAGATACGCATCGTGCTCGCCCCATTTCATCGTGGAGTACCGTATCCTGGTCCATACATCATACTGTGGGTTATATACCTCCGTGGTTCCGGTCAGCGGACAGCTTTCGCAGGGAGTGCTGCGGCCGAAAAACGCCTGATGGCAAGTCATACCGGCCCTGGCGGACGGATCCAGACGGAGTGTCTTTTGATTCACATACAGCAGCTCATAGGTGCCCTGCCGGATGACGTAGATATAGGCATCCTGCATATCCAGGATTGTGTTGAGCTGGACCATGATCTGCTCGTTGCGGTCCGCCTCCCGCTTTTTCAGGAGGAATGTATTCAGCATCTGGGCAATCAAAGAGAGCATGCCAATCTCCTCTTTGTTCCACATCCTCAGACCCGTGCACTCGTCAAACCCGATAAAGCCCCGGAATTCCTTTCCATCGTAAAGCGCGCACTGGAGCGTGGAACAGATTTCCTGACTCTCAAAAAGCGCGGTCTGGGTAGGGGTCAGGGAATGGATATCCCGGCAGTAAAAAATAGAGTTATCCCGAAACAGCTCCTTGTAGCCCTCCACGTTTTCATAAGGATAATGCTGTAAAAACTCCTTTTGCGGCGCAATTCCCTCATTGCACCATTCATAAGTATTATCGGTATATTCCCCGCTGTCGCTGTTTTCAAACACATAAGCCCGGCTCACATCGAACCGCCTTCCCACAATTTCCAGGATTGCTTCCACGGCAGTGTCAATATCATTGGTATCATACAGGATTTGAAACACATAATTGACCAGGTCCCCAACCTTCCCACTTACGGTCTGGTCGGAATCAATGGCTGCCCCCAGGGAGGAATATCCAATCCGGTCCACTGCCTCCTGACTATTAACGTCATATCGGGCATACTGGTTCTTGCCCTGGCTTTTAGCCTGGTACAGTGCCAGATCCGCACAGTGGTACAGGGTCTGGTAATCAGTACCGTCCCACGGATAAATGGCCAGACCGATGCTGCAGGTCACCTCAACGGGCTGTTTTTCCCCCTGAAACAGCTGCTGGAACATCGCCAGAAGTTTCCCTGCCTTCTGTTCGGCAATCTGTGTGGAAGGAATATCCTTTAAGAACATTGCGAACTCGTCCCCGCCGATTCTGCCGATTACATCCGACTTCCGCGTCAGCTTTTTCATGCCGGCTGCCAGTTCAGCCAGCACTGCGTCCCCAAACAGATGTCCCTGCCTGTCGTTCACCAGCTTGAAGTTATCCACATCAATGATGAACATGGCACATACCGTCTCTGGCCGACCTGACAGGTACTGTTCTGCCCTGTGTTCCATTTCGGCATGGTTGTAAAGACCGGTCAGGGCGTCCAGCTCCGCCCGCCTGCGCAGTTCTTCCACCATCCGCTTTTCTTCGTCAATATCTGAAATGGTCCCTACCGCGCGCAGCGGCCTGCCGTCTGCGTCATATTGGGTAGCGGCCCGCAGCCGGCACCAGATATACTGCCCCTTTGTATTGCGGATACGGACGTCAAGGAGCGAATTGGACACCCCCCGTTTCACATCTTCCATAAGCGCGGCCATCGGCCCGATATCATCAGGATAGAAATGCCGCAAAATTTCCTCCTTCTGGAGTCTGCTGTCATAACTAGGCGCATAACCAAATTTCCCCAGCCAATTAGGTGAAAAGGAAATGGCATCCTCAATAAGGTTCCACTCAAAGATGATATCCGAGGATTGATTCATGATGATTTCCAGATGCTCCAATGACAGACGAAGCTTCTCCTGGGCATCCCGGACCTCAGTGAGGTCAAGAAAAATACAGAAAAAGCGTTCTTCCTGTTCGTCACCGAACAGCTGGGCGCTGCTGGCAGTCCATTTATAATTGCCGTCCTTACACAAGACCCGGTAGCTCAGGGAAAGCTGGTTGCCTTTATTCAGCTGGCGCCCCACTTCACCCAGGAAATTTTGACGGTCCAATGGATGGATCATTGTGAGGAACTGATTTTGAAACAGCCCCTCCAGTTCTTCCCTGGTAAATCCGAATATACTGAGGAAACCATCGTTGACCCCAACAATGGTGTATTCATTGTCATTCCTGCATTGCATGACTCCACCTGGAATGAGGTTCAGGATAGCCTCACCCTCCTGACTGAGCCCTTTCAGCAATCTATTCACATTTATCCCCCCCCCCCCACAATCCTGGCACCCCAATTGGGAGTGTCAATGACCGGCGTTCCTCTGCGGTTTCTGCCGATAGTGATGCTCCTGCTCCTCGTTTTCGGCAGCCCATCAATCGCTCACATACATATATATTTGCATTGAGTATAGCAAAAACCATAAAAAATAGCAATAGCCTGTCCTGCTGCCTGATACATCATACAGGCAAGGAAATAGATTCCCCAATCGTCCGGGATTCCCCGAAACCACCATAAAGGAAATGGCTGCAGCGGCAAAGGCCTGCGGTTCAGGAGCGCTGTAGGGCGGCTTCTGTGCGGCTGTTCTGAAAAGAACCGTCCGCGCGCCCGACATTAAGACCCTGCTTCAGATATTCCTTCCTCATCTGTCCCGGTGTCTTTCCGTATTGTTTCCGGAAATACTTTGTATAATAACTGGCATTATGAAAACCGGATCCATATGCTATCTCCGTAATTGGAAGCCGTGTTCCTGTAAGCAGCACCGTGCTCTGCGCAAGACGGTATGTAATAACGTAATCAATCGGAGAGGTATTCATATACTTTTTAAATATATTACAGCATGCCGTCTTACCCATCTCCCCAATTTTCGCAATATCGTCCAGCATGATGGAATCCTGATAGTGTTTTTGGATATAGCCGACCATTTTCCTTAATTGAATGAGAGAAATATCAGCTTTCTCTGATTTCTCTGAAAGCAGCTCCATATTGTTCGTATACAATAGGGTAAATATCCTAAATACCGCTTCCTGGCACAAAAGATAAAACTCCGGGGCATCCTGATCCAGATGAAAGACGGTCCATAACACTTCCAGTAATTCATTCTGCCACTTCTTATCCGGACGTAAATGTAAAAACGGAATTGCCTGGCATTCTGTAAAAGGGCGCACATAA
This sequence comes from Clostridium pacaense, assembly GCF_020709765.2. NCBI lineage: Bacteria > Bacillati > Bacillota > Clostridia > Eubacteriales > Clostridiaceae > Clostridium > Clostridium pacaense. The sequence goes on along the minus strand of NZ_JAJFEB020000004.1, from coordinate 288,058 downwards.
CGCTCCCTGATATATGGATTACCGGACAAAACCGAGGGATGGATGATGAAACATATGAACCCGCACTCTTCTTTCTTATCTGAATATCCAAAATGAAAGTTCCGGCTGTTTACCACAATCCCCTCATTCTCATAAAGCGTGATGTTTTCCCCGTTTACATCATACTGCATGGTGCCGGACAATACATATATGATTTCAACATCCTCATGCCAGTGTGATACCGCAGTATAATTGCGGTACTGCGATAAAAACGCGCTTCGTATATAGACAGGATACTGCGGAATCATATAATCCATCACTTCTGAAAAATCCTGCTTAACATTGACCTGCATTGCCATATAGAACGTCCCCCGCGTTTCCTTCCCATTAAGGTGAAATATATTTATATTATTTCGTAAGATTATTATATTATTTTCTCTTGTTCCGTAATATAATTATAAAAACACAGAAGGAGGATGTCAAGATGAAGGCAAATGCCGTCATAGAAGACTATCATGTACATTCAGCGTACAGTGATGATTCCACTTATCCTCTAAGACAGGTGGTCATGGATTCCATTGATATGGGAATAAAAGAAATATGCTTTACGGATCATGTGGATTATGGAATCAAGCGGGACTGGGACGATTCCCTTGGAATCGGATACAGGTCAGGAGCCGCCGGGCCGTAGCCCTTTGCGAATGTGGATTATCCGAAGTATGCAGATGAAATATCCGGCTTACAGAAAGAATACGGAGAACACATATCCATCAAGCTGGGGTTGGAATTTGGAGTTCAGGTCCACACAATCCCTCTATACGAAAAACTCTTTTCCCGATATCCTTTTGATTTTATCATTCTTTCAATCCATCAGGTCGGGGATAAGGAATTCTGGACACAGGAATTTCAAACGGGACAGACACAGGATGAATACCGATGAAAATGAGAGGAAAAACATACTGGATGAATTACTTCCGACAAGAGGGGAGGGGGCATACTTACAGGGACCCATTTATTTTGACTATGGGATTCATACCAGCCTCGGGAAAAGTTTCTATGTCAATTCTAATTTTACCGTACTGGATGTCTGCCGCGTAACGATTGGGGACAACTGCTGGATTGCGGGAAACGTTACGATTCTTGCCGGCTCCAAAATTGGTTCCGGCTGTGTAATCGGCGTCGGTTCCGTTGTATCCGGAGAAATCCCTGACCATTCGGTGGCATATGGCGTCCCATGCCGTGTCGCCCGTGCGGTTACAGATCTTGATGGTCTTGAATATCACAGGGAGCTGTTCTAACCATATAAAACTTCTTAAAAAAAAGAAGTCCCCTGGTCCACTACCCAAACCAGGGGACAAGCGTCATCTACTTAACGCCCTCAGCCTCATCAATCGCCTTCCCAATATCATGTCTCATATACTTATTCCCAAACTCAATCCACTCCGTAGCCCTATAAGCATTCTCCCTGGCTTCCTTAAGTGTCCTGCCCTTGGCCGTAACTCCCAGCACCCGTCCGCCGTTGGTCACGATGTTACCGTCCTTGTCAAACTTACTGCCCGCATGGAACACATAGTAGCCGTCCCTGCCCTCGAAGTTCTCAAACCCGGTCATCTTATATCCCTTTTCATAATGCTCCGGATAGCCCGCGGAAGCCAGCACCACGCACACGGCGGCATTGTCCTCGAACTCTAGCTCTATCTGGTCCAGGGTACCGTCCACGCAGGCCTCGAATACGTCGATGATATCATTTTTCATCCTTGGCAGCACTACCTGTGTCTCAGGGTCGCCGAAACGTGCATTATACTCCAGCACCTTAGGCCCCTTCTCCGTAAGCATCAGGCCAAAGAAAATAATCCCCTTAAACTCCCTGCCCTCTGCCTTCATGGCGTCCACGGTGGGCTGATAGATATGTTCCTTACAGAACGCGTCCACTTCCTCTGTATAAAAGGGACTGGGTGAAAATGTCCCCATTCCCCCGGTATTCAGTCCCTGGTCCCCGTCCCCTGCCCGCTTGTGGTCCTGGGCCGAGGTCATGATCTTGATGGTCTTACCGTCCACAAAAGAGAGCACGGATACCTCCCGGCCTGTCATGAATTCCTCCACCACGATCCGGTCCCCGGCGGAGCCGAACTGCTTATCTAACATCAGGGTCCTGACGCCTTCCTTTGCCTCTTCCCTTGTGTTGCAGATAAGCACGCCTTTCCCCAGCGCAAGACCGTCGGCCTTAAGTACGATGGGAATGGGCGCATCCTCAAGGTATGCCAGTGCCTCTTCCGGCGAATCAAATGTCTCATATGCAGCCGTAGGAATATTATATTTTTTCATCAGGTCCTTAGAAAATGCCTTGGAGCCTTCAAGAATGGCCGCGTTCTTCCTTGGCCCGAACACCCGCAGCCCGGCTGCCTCAAAGGCGTCCACCGCGCCTGCCGCCAGTGGGTCATCCGGTCCCACGATTACCAGGTCAATCCCATGTTCCCTGGCAAAGGCCACCTGCGCGTCAAAATCCATGACCCCGATATCCACGCACTCCGCCAATCCGGCAATCCCGGCATTGCCAGGAGCACAATATATCTTCTCCACCTTTGGACTCTGCGCCGCCTTCCACGCAATCGCATGTTCACGTCCGCCGCCGCCTACGATTAATACTTTCATGCCGTTACCTCCTGCCTGTTTGTCCTGTCATATCCCGTCCTATACCAATTGATTCGCAATCATATGGATGGCCTGGGGAAGGATTACCCATTCCGCTTCTTCCATCACCCGTTTCTGCAATATCTCAGGCGTATCGCCCTTCTTCACTTCCACGGCCTTCTGCAGGATGATGGGTCCTGTATCCATGCCGCTGTCCACATAATGCACGGTTGCCCCTGTGACCTTCACGCCCCGGGCCAAAGCCGCTTCATGGACCTTCAGCCCATAATACCCCTTCCCGCAGAAAGAAGGAATCAGGGACGGATGGATATTGATGATGCGCCCCTCGTATTTCCTTGTCATGGCCTCGGGTATGGCCACCAGGAATCCGGCCAGCACGATCAGATCCAGATGATATGCGTCCACCTTGGCCAGAAACGCCTCATTAAACGCATCCCTTGACCCATAGTCCTTTGGGGAAATGCACACTGCCTCGATTCCCCTAAGACGCGCCCGCTCCAGCGCATAGGCGTTGGCATTGTTGCTGATGACCACGGCCAGTTCCGTGTTGGTAATCCTGCCGCTGTCCATTGCATCCATGACCGCCTGAAGATTGGTGCCGCCTCCGGACACCATGACTCCTATCCTTAACATAAGTCCACACCCTTTTCACCGCTCTCAATGGAGCCGACCACATAGGGGGCATCGCCTGCGGCCCGGATGGCTTCCATGGTCCTGTCCACATCCGCGGCGTCCACTGCCAGGATCATACCAAGGCCCATGTTGTATGTGTTGTACATCATCTTCTCTTCAATCTGTCCCTTTTCAGCCAGCAGCTTAAAGATGGAAGGAACCGGATAGCTGTCCTTCTTAATCACCGCACGCACGCCGTCCTTCAGCATGCGGGGAACATTTTCATAGAAACCGCCGCCGGTGATGTGGCTGCATGCCTTGATGGTGACCCCAGCTTCCTTGACGGCCTTCAGGGCCTTCACATATATCTTGGTCGGGGCAATCAGCGCCTCCCCAAGGGTGGTTCCAAGAACGTCCATGTAGGTATTTAACCCCTCTTTTGTCAGTTCCTTCTCAAATACCTTGCGGACCAGTGAAAAACCATTGCTGTGCACGCCGGAGCTTGCCATTCCGATCAGCACGTTCCCGGCCGACAGGTTTTCGCCGGTTATCAGATCCTTCTTGTCCACGATGCCCACCGCAAACCCGGCCAGGTCGTATTCGTCCTCCGGATAGAATCCAGGCATCTCGGCCGTCTCCCCGCCAATCAGAGCCGCACCGGACTGGTTACAGCCCTCCGCCACGCCCTTCACGATGGTTGCAATCTTCTCAGGCACATTTTTGCCGCAGGCAATGTAATCCAGGAAAAACAACGGCTCGCCGCCAGCACAGGCAACATCGTTCACGCACATGGCCACACAGTCGATGCCCACCGTATCATGCTTATCCATGAGGAAAGCCAGCTTCAGCTTGGTTCCCACACCGTCCGTGCCCGAAAGCAGGGTGGGTTCCTCCATCCCCTTGAATGCAGCCATGGAAAATGCGCCTGAGAATCCGCCGATTCCGCCTAGTACTTCAGGACGCATGGTTCCTTTCACATATTCCTTCATCAGTTCAACCGACTTATAACCTGCCTCAATATCAACTCCGGCCTTCTTGTAATCCATCATGGTTTTATCATCCTCCGCCTTATTTAAAAATCCCTGAATCCCTATTTCATCTGTGCCAGATATTCCTTGTATCCGATGGATTCCAGCTTTTCAGCCTTCCCGACCACGTCGTTCTTCAGGCTCTCTGAATACTCCTTAAGCCTGCCTAATAAAGCCTCATCGGAAGTGGCCAGGATCTTGGCAGCCAGGATGCCTGCGTTTGCCCCACCGTTAATCGCAACCGTTGCAACCGGGATACCGCTTGGCATCTGGACAATGGAGTACAGGGAATCCACGCCGCCCAGGTCGGAGGTCTTCATGGGGATACCGATGACAGGCATAGGGAAAATGGCTGCGCACATGCCCGGAAGATGGGCCGCCTTGCCTGCCCCCGCTATGATTACCTTGAATCCCTTTCCTTCAGCCGCCTTTGCCCAGTCAAAGAAAACATCCGGCTCCCTGTGGGCAGATATGATTGTCATCTCGTAGCTGATTCCCAGTTTGTCCAGAATCTCAGCCGCCTTTGCCATGATTGGCATATCAGAGTCACTTCCCATTACAATTCCTACTTTTGCCATCGTCCAATCTCCTTTTCCACTTAAATCCATCGTCTCCCCACCTCAGGAAGCAGAAATATCCTGTTATTTTAGATAGGGATGTTTATTATTAGTTATTCTTATTAATTTCTTTTATTATGCCTTTGTTACTTATAATTATAATACTAGGAAATTTTTCATGAGTCAATACAAATCTACAAAATTTTCTCCCGATGAATGCTGAAATGCCGGTACGGCCCATGTTTCCAGTCCCTCCCGGCATTTCGTATATGAAAATATGGAAAAACAGGGCTGTACGCCCAACCGGATGTAATCAGCTAAAAAGCTCCCCGGCTGCTTGGATCATCCTGATATCTTTCAGCAATTCCGCCTTTTGTCCGGAAACCGGTTTGTCCACAAAGACATCAAACAGGTTCCGCGGCCTGTGTACAGCGACAATGGCTGATGAGCCTGAAAAAGTAAATGAAACCCATTTTCCTGATTTGTCCGCAAATGCCTTCATTTTCTCTATTAACACTGGCGTCAATGGGGTATCATCCCCGTCTGATGCATAAACCTGGAACCTGCCGTCAAATCCCGGATTTCCTGTTTTAATCTTATATGCGGACGGGCGGTCTTTGAACCCTGCCACATATTTATTATCAAATACCCGCATGGTCCCCTGGAAGCCAAGCAGGGCAGGGACATTGTCAAAACGGATGACCGGACCATGGAATATGGAATCGGATGTGTATATCTTCCCTACCTTACCTGTCCTTCCCGTATTCACATTGCAGAGAAGGAACCGGATGTCCCCATAATATCCGGTCAGCAGGTCCGTACTGGAAAAATGGTTTTTTACGCCGCAATCCACTACATGAAGACCAGCCACTTCGTCATAGCCCAGGCCGCTTTCCGGGAAATATTCAAGCGTTTGGAATCTGCCATTTTCCATCAGGAGGGGCAAAACATACTGTTCCTTATAGGCCCTGATGAAGCCTTCCTGTGCCCGCCTAATCAGCAGCAGATAGCAAAGGCAGCAAAAAATAACGGTCAGCAATGCGGTTATGATAAGCGTGAATAATCCCCACTCGAACAATGTATAATCCTCATTGTGGATTCCATGACGGCCGAACATCGTAAGCGATGCCAGAATAAAACATCCGCACAGAAACATGGCCTTTTTATACTGACCATATGCTTTTTTCCTAAGTATTTCCAGTCCTTTATCGTCCATGGGCGCCGTCTTCCTTTCCTGTTTATCTGCATTTCCAAACATGCCCTGATATACTTTCAGCCGTTTATATTAGCATTTTCCGTCTGTCTGCATACGCACAGGTACAGCCTGGATACCTGTTTTGAATACTGCTCCATCAGCCTGGACAGCCGTTCCTCCCCTTCCATGGTCCGTCTATAGGCCATGGATTCCCCGGCTGCCGGCACATGGTCTGCCCGCATGTTTAACCGCTTCTGTATGTCGCTGATGATGCAGGCCGTGAATATGAGATAATCATCCATCTGTTCATTGTCCATGGAACTGATCTTCCGGCTGTTGATCAGGTACAGCATCTGCTCTGCCTCGGAAACCATGTACCAGGAAATCCAGAGCATTACCCTGATGAATCCTTCCTTCTCATGTCCGGCTTTTTTCAGGTACTCCTGAATCTGGTCATGGACAAGATGGTAGTGGATCTGGATATCGCAGATGACGCCGTAGTCCAGGGGCATTTTAAGGCTGCGTCCCAACAGCCTGAGATATACCTGGTGTATGTGGAGCAGCTGGTTCAGGTTATAGGTGAACTGGCTCTTTAAGCTGGTGGGGAAAAAGAACCGGTTCGCTGCCAGCACCATCAATATGGCAATCACCACATACAGGAACCGCAGCTCTGCCGCCAGGGTCTGTGGCAGGGCCATGGTGGTAAGCGTCAGGGCAAAGCAGGTGGAAAAAAGGGCCTGCTGCCATGTTCCGGCTGTCTCCATATACAGGCCCACCGCCATGACCGTGGCCAGCACAAAATGCCATCCAGTCCCATGGAATAAGGGCAGAAGCAGCTGCAGGAGCAGGCATCCTGCCATGGTGCCGATGAAACGCGACTTCATACGGGAGGCGCTGTCCTCATACATGGGGCGCAGCAGCAGGAACGCATTCAGCGCAAGCCAGTAGCCGTGATTGGCCTGGCTCATCATGCTGTAGGTAAAACCGGCTGTCAGGACCACGCTCAGACGCAGTGCGAAGCGTGTTTCAAAGGTGTCCGTCCTCATGTGGCAGAATAACCTTCGGACCGGGCGGCGGTACACCGGCAGCTTCCAGCCAGGTGACGGGACATTTTCATCTATCCTGCGCAGGTCCTCCAGGATAAGAAGCAGAAGCCCAAGGAAGTTGCGCACGAATATGTAAGGTGCCTCCTCCCTGCCCGCTGCTTCGGCAAGGAGCTCCTTTCCCTGTTTTGAGAACGCTTCGCTGCTGAGTCCGTCCCTGTATCCTTTGCTGTATCCGTTCCTGTCGTCTTTGCTGCCGCCCTGCTGAAAGCCTTCCTTTCCCATGGTTTCCATATACCGGGCAAGGCGGAGGATGATGCCCCGGCAGCTTTCATCCGCCAAGGTGCTTTCCTGATATGGATTGGTAAGGAAATAGACAGACCGCTGAAACAGCAGCGCGAACATGTACTGGATCCTGCCGCGGGCATTGACCACCTTGGTCAGGCCCCGGCTTTTATACGCTTCCTTGTAAAGTCCCTGAAGGATGGGGAACAGGCTGTCTGCCGGCTTTTTTCCATCTTCAGGAACAGGGCCTGCAGCAGATTGGAGTTCGGCCGCAAGCAGCAGAAGACCCTTTTCCGCCAGGGCGAAATCGTCCCCCTTCCTGCTTCTGCGTGAATGGAAATACAAAACCGCTGTCATTACAGCCAGCCCGTAAGCCAACGCCGCCATCTGCATGGCCAGGCCCTGCCAGCCAACCGGGCGCAGCTGCAGGAATGTAAAACACATGGCCCCGGTATAGTATCCCAGCTGGTTAAACTGCGAGGACTGGAGGAACACAAGCAGGAACGGCACGGTCAGGTTCAAAAGGATACAGAGCGGCAGGTTCAGGGTCGCAAGGAAGCTGAGAAAGGCCATGAGGAACTGTGTCCCAACCAGCCCCATAAGCTGCCTGGCTGTCATATATCTCCGGTAATTGATTTTGAACAGTATGGTAACCACTGACACAAGAATCACATGTGAAATCCCAAATATCAGAATAACAGAATAGAATAAGAACAGAAAAAATAATATGATTGGCAAAGCTTCCATAAACTTGGAACGAAGCCCTGCCAATCCTGTCTGCAATTTGCTTTTCATGGATAAAAACCTCTCCTTCAGGATTTCATTATACAACTAAGGACGGAGGATGTCATCCATATATTTATTTATGACTGAGCGTCTTCCACCTCATTCACACACCGCAGTGCATTCAGTGAGCGTGGATAGCCGATATAGGGCAGGCACTGGCTGATAACCCGGATCAGGAACTGCCTGTCATTGCCAATCCGGATGTTGGCGGCTGCATGGCTTGTGAGCTGCGGTCCGCATCCGCCCTGGGCTGCCAGGAAACAGAATGTCATCATCTCCCTCTGCCTGTCATCCAGCCCCCTTCTTGTATAATAATCCCCAAAGCAGTTATCTGCCAGCCATTTGTTGATATGCCTGGATTCCTCCGGCCCTGACAGATAAAAGCCTTTCATATGGGGGCCGAACAAATCCACCTGGGCCTGGTTACCCTTTTCCAGCCGGTCCTCTTTGGTGGTAGTTGCCATGGCTTTTAAGGGCAGTCCATATCCTTGTCCCTCAAGGATTTCATTTGCAGCGGTCAGGAACGGGTATACCCTTCCGATTCCCAGATAGGCGGTTGCCTGGTACAGGATTTCCTTTACTTCCACAGGCGTCACCCCAAGGTTCAGGGCGGCGGGGAGCATTACCTTGAATTCATCCATTCCCTGGCACCCCAGGAGGGCTGATAAGACTGCCATCATCCTTGTCCTGTCATCCATGGAGGCATGTTTCTCATGGATGACCTCGTCCAGCGCAAATTCATTGAAAAGCGCGGCAAATTCCGGGTCGCTCTGCTCCAGTCCGGATACAGGGGTGGGGGGTATTTTCTCGGGATGTCCGCTTTCCATCGCCGGTTCCACACGGCTTTTGCACATTCCATATTCCTCATCCGACACCGGTCCGCACCATTCATTGGACGCCCCCTGGGCCGGGACCTCGATTGCCAGATGGGCAAACCAGCTGTCCGGGGCAGCGCCGTGCCAGTGCTTTACCTCCGGAGGGATGTTCACGGCATCACCCGGATGAAGCTCCTGAGGTTCCTTTCCCCACTCCTGATAATATCCCCGGCCCGCGGTCACCAAGAGGATCTGCCCGCCTTTGTGGTGGATATGCCAGTTGTTCCGGCATCCCGGCTCAAAGGTCACATTGCCCACTGCCAGCCCTTGCGTCGTAAGCATGTAAAGGTAACTCTGTCCTTTAAAATACGCTGCAAATGCTTCATTCTTTTCCCCAATAGGAAATACGCTTAATTTTGAACTATCCATGACAACATACCGCCTTTCATTCTATGGAACCTTGCCTTCCAGGCATTACCATCCACTCCTTACCTTCCAATCCTTGCCTTCCAGTCCCTATCTTCCAAACCCGGTCAGGAATTCCACTGTCTCCGGGTCATAATGGGAGAAAAATGCACTCTCCTTCTCATCCAATGCCTCAATGGCCTGCATATCCCCATCATCCAGCACAAAGTCAAATACATCCAGGTTCTGTTCCATGCGTTCCCTGTGGACGGACTTGGGGATTACCACCACATCCCTCTGGATCAGATACCGCAGGGCAATCTGGGCCGCTGTCTTACCATGCTTTTCCCCTATCTCATTCAAAACAGGATTGGTGAAGAAATCCTTGCGTCCTTCGGCAAAGGGACCCCAGGATTCATGCTGCACATGGTACCTGTCCATGATGATGCGGGCATCCTCCTGTTGGTGGAACACATGGGTTTCCACCTGATTCACAGCCGGGGCCACCTCCACAAACCTGCACAGGTCGATGAGGCGGTCCGGATAAAAGTTAGATACTCCGATTGCCCGGATATATCCTGCCCGGCAGGCTTCCTCCATGGCCCGGTATGTGCCGTAATAATCATTAAACGGCTGATGGATTAACAGCAGGTCGATATAATCCGTCCGAAGCTTTCTCATGGATTCCTCAATGGATGCCTTCGCCTTTTCATATCCTGCGTTGGATATCCACACTTTTGTTGTGAGGAACAGCTCACTTCGCGGAATGCCGCATTTCATGATGGCATTTCCCACGCCTTCTTCATTATAGTAGGCCTGGGCCGTGTCAATGGACCGGTACCCTGCGCTGACTGCATCCAGCACACAGCGTTCACATTCCGCCGGATTTACCTGATAGACACCATAGCCCAGGATTGGCATTTTGACTCCATTATTCAGTGTGACGTATTCCATTCTTTTTCCTCCTTAACCACTCCCTGATTACCTGTTCCTGCCCTGCCGACTGAATCCTTGTGCCATGTATTGCCATTCCCGGTTCCACAACAGCGTCCGGACAAAGCCTGCGTATGTCCTGTTCACTCCGCCCCAGCCCGCTTCCCTCATGGGTGCAGAACGGCCGGAGGGTTTTCCCGGCAAATCCGCAGGTTTCAAGCAATGTGAACATGTGCATCGGCATGGTTCCCCAATAATTAGGATATCCAAGATAAATCACATCATATTGTTCCAGATGGTCCGGCATGGCCGCAATCCCAGGTCTCGCATCCTTTTTCTGGTCCTGGCGTGCTTCCTCAATGCACGTATTGTAATCCTCCGCGTACGGTACCACTGGCTGGACCTTAAACAGTTTCCCGCCAGTCAGCTTCTGTATGGTTTCTGCCGCAATTTCCGTATTTCCTTTTTTCAGATACTGAAGCGTACCGCTGACGTAATTCTCGCCTGCACGCGAGAAATAAATAATAAGCGCTGACTCCATGGATTTCACTTCCTTTCAGATACCTTCATTATATCCCCAAAGGGATTGACCCGGAATCTCCGATATGTTAACATCGTATTAACTAAAAGTTTATATGAATACGCAAGGAAATGGAGGATAAAAATGTTCAATCCACAGCTGACTGCCTTTCTCTGCGCTGCTGACTGCGGCAGTTTCAACAAGGCGGCGGACCAGCTCTACATCTCCCCCACCGCAGTCATGAAGCAGATCAATGGGCTGGAGAAGCATCTGGGCCTTGCCCTGGTAAAAAGGACGAATCAGGGCATCGAACTGACCAGGGCAGGGGAATCCATTTACAGGGATGCCAGATATATGATTGCCTACTCGGAACAGGCCATCCAAAAAGCCCGGCAGCTTATGACGGAGGAACAGCAGGTTCTGCGCGTCGGCACCTCCATGCTCAATCCATGTAAGGTTTTCATGGATCTGTGGTACCGGACCAGCAGCCGCTTCCCCCAGTACAAGCTGCAGATTGTCCCATTTGAGGATGACCATCAGGGAATCCTGTCTGTCATTGACCGGATTGGAGACAGCTATGATTTCATTGTGGGGGTATGCGATTCTGCGAAATGGCTGGACCGGTGCAGCTTCCTTGCACTGGGGGAGTACAGGAAAATGATTGCCGTCCCCTTAAAGCACCGGCTGGCCAAGAAACACTCCCTTAGAATATCCGATCTGTACGGTGAAACCATGATGATGGTGAAACGCGGCGATTCCGCCCTTAACGACCGCCTCAGGGATGACCTGGAGCAGAACCACCCCCGGATCCGGCTGGAAGACACTCCTCAGTTTTACGACATCGACGTATTTAACCAGTGCGTGGAAAACAACCATCTGCTTCTGAACCTGGAATGCTGGAAGGACATACATCCGTCACTCATAACCCTGCCGGTGGAATGGGGGTATTCCATTCCTTATGGGCTTCTCTATTCAAAAAAACCGGAGGGCTGCGTGAAGGCGTTCCTGGAGGCAGTGAAGGATGAGGGGATGATTGGATGACGGAACAGTTTGGCTTAATCTTGACACACTAAAACAGCATTACAATACAGCCAAAGGGCAAAACCCGGAAAAACGGCTTTGCCCTTTGGAAACTACTAACGCCACCCCTAATCAGCATAGGACCGCATCAGCACCTCATTGAATATTCATGAATCCCTGTTTTACTGAAGCTTCACCCCAATTCTCTTACCAAACGGAGCGCATCCTTCAAATCGTTTACAAAATCCTTGCTATATGCCTCTAAACTAACTGCTTTATCATATCCGACCGCCTTCAATGCCCCAAAAAATGGACGGTACAGCGCTTCATCTGCCCGACGCGGATAAATACGCCCAACGGGATTTGCAAAATGGACATGCTCAAGATATTTTTTCCCATATAGCATAATGTCATTTACTGATTCTTTTTCCTCCTGCAGATGATAAAAATCAACCAGGACCTGTATGTTTTTTTCATTTACATCCTGTGCCAGCCTGTATCCCTCTTTTAATGTATTGATAGTATTGCATTCCGCTTTACGCAATGGCTCGATTGCCACGCTGATTCCATAAACCTCCGCTATCGGGGACAATCTGCGAAACAGGCCTGCAATCTGGTCATATCCGGCTTCATAAGAAAAACCAGGCGGGATACTCCTGGCCTTTCCACTTCCGAAGACAACACAGGATGCCCCAAGCTCCCCTGCCCGCTTCAATGCTGCTGATGAATACCTCAATATCCGGTCCTTATCTGATTCCGGTCCCGTCAGACGGAGGGTCCCGGGATAAAAGTTATTGCATGCCCTGCATGGTATTCCCGTATCCTCCAGCCTTTTCTTTAAAGCCTTAAACTCAACCTCCTCCAACAGCATCATTTCTGCCAGCGGAAGTTCCACATAATCACAGCCAGCCATGGCCGCCTGAGGAATCAACTCCCCTCCGGTTCTGTCAGGCCCTGATGACACCATATTTAAACAGCAGCCATACTTCATGTTTCCCGCCTTTCCTGATTACATCTTCCCAATCTTCCTGACCGATTCCATGATATGTTCTTTTGTCAGGCCATGGTAATCCAAAACATCCTGATAACAGTGACCGCTGCACCCAAAGGTATCATTGACCCCTACAAATTCAATGGGCTTACATGTCTTTGCCAGCGCCCGGGCAACAGCGCTTCCAAGACCTCCTATTACAGTATGTTCCTCTGCCGTCACAACACCCCTGCATCCTTGTGTTAATCCGATGATTGCCTCCCTGTCCAAGGGTTTGATTGTACTTACATTCACTACCCTGACAGATATCTCCCCCTCCAGTTCTGATGCGGCTTTAAGAGCCAGCGATACCATGTATCCACAGGCAAACACCGTTACATCGCTTCCTTCCCTCAGCACGGAAGGTTTTCCAATTACAAATGTTTTCCCCTGCTCCGTTACATTGTCATAATCATTCCTGTTTAATCTCAGATAACACGGCCCTTTGCTGTTAATCAGGGTTTTTACAGCCGCCGCAGTCTCATTGGCATCTGCCGGGCAGATGACCGTCATATTGGGAATGGCCTGCATATAGGCTATATCCTCAATCGCCTGATGGGTGGCTCCATCCCCGTAATCAGACAGGCCGGAGGAAGACCCAACTATCTTGACATTAAGGTTTCCGATGGCGATGGTCTGCCGTATCTGGTCATACGCCCGCCCCGCAGAAAATACAGCAAAGGAATTTGTAAAAGGAATCCAGCCGGTCAGGGACAGTCCGGCTGCAACTGAAGTCATATTAGCCTCTGCAATCCCCATCTCGTAATGCCGGTCAGGAAAAGCCTGCTCAAACATTTTCCCCATGGTGGAACCGCTTAAATCCGCATCCAGAACCACAAGCCTTTGGTTAGTTTTCCCCGCCTCCACCAGCGTATTTCCATATGCAATCCTTTGATTCCTACACTCCATCCCAATCCCTCCTACGACAGCTCTGCAATGGCTTTCTGATAATTTTCTTCTGTAAGGATTCCATTGTGGAAGCTTACCACATGTTCCGCAAAGCTGATTCCCTTTCCTTTTACTGTATGGGCGATGATAACCGTCGGCCTGTCCTTCGCAAAATCAGCCATATCCAACGCTGACACGATTTCCTCCATGTCATGACCATTGATTTCCATTACATTCCAGTTAAAACTGCGCCATTTATCCGGCAGTGGCTTTGTATTAAAACGTTCTTCTGTGCTGCCAGTCGCCTGCAGCCCATTCTCATCCAGTATGACCACCAGATTATCCACCTTGTAAACCGCGGCAGCCATTGCCGCCTCCCATATCTGCCCTTCCGCCATCTCCCCGTCGCCGCAAAGCACATATACCCTGCTGTCCAGCCCATCGGCTTTCAACCCCAGGGCCATACCCAGCCCAATCGAAACGCCCTGCCCCAGCGACCCTGTGCCGGCTTCGATGCCGGGCGTTTTCAGTACATCCGGATGCCCCTGAAGATATGACCCGATTTCCTTGGTTGTCTTTAAATCCTCAACCGGGAAATAACCGGCTTCCGCCAATGCAGCATACTGCAGGATTGCCACATGTCCTTTGCTGAGAAGGAAACGGTCCCTGTCCCTCATTGCGGGATTGGCAGGATTATGGCGCATTTTATAAAAGTACAGGGCCGTCACAATATCAGCGGCTGAACAGGAACCGCCAATATGTCCTGCCACCCCAATGCCCACACTGACAACGATATCCTTTCTGATTTTCCTTGCCATCTGGTTCAGTCTGTCGATTAATTCAGCATCGTATTTCATATCCGGACTCCTCCGATTTCCTCTCCCCCGCCGCACATCCACTGCTGTTCCAGTTCCTTATAGTTTTTCTGCTGTCGGCTCAGATGTCCTGCCCGCTCTGCCTCCATCCCTTCAACAAAGGATGTCCCTATAAATGCATCCACCATTTCATATGCCATATCCGGCGGTACAATCCGGCTTCCAAAGGTAAGCACATTTGCGTCATTTATAATCCTGCACAGCTTTGCGGAATAAACGCTTTCACTGACCACTGCAAATATTCCCTGATGCTTGTTGGCATGTATGCACATCCCGGCCCCTGTTCCGCAAATCAGAATCCCCCTCTCTGCTTTCCCGTCCCTGATATGCACACACACATTATGGGCAGCTTCATAGTATGCGAATGGTATCTGAGGATTTTCTGTCCCCAAATCCTCTACCTCATGTCCATTTTTGCAAAGATATGCTTTAACCTGTTCCTTCAGCTCATAACCAGCCTTATCTGACCCAACTGCAAGTTTCATTCCGCCCTCCATTCATAACCAGGTAAAAATTCTTTTGTATTTTCTATCATTTCACAAAACAGTGTTTTCGCTGACCTGATATCAAGGGTCATAAGAGGATCATTGCAAAAAGCCTGAAATGCCAGATCCAGGTCCCGGCCCACACATGCTTTCAGGATCATCTCCTGGTTGATTACATGCCTCATGACCAGGATGTTGACCTGGTCGGGAAGGCCGCCGGCCAATACCGGAGTAATACTGTTTTTTGTGAAAACAGCATTGCTCTCGACCACAGCTCCAAGCGGCAGGCTCCTAATCTGCCCCCGGTTGGGTATATTTACATTACAGATGAAATCTTCCAGACCCAGCAGTGCCTTTATCTGGTATACTCCATCCTCGCCCGTTGCCTGGAATTTAAATGTCTCTTCCCCTGAAACCAATGCCCTGCTGCGCTGTAAACGTTCCTTAAGCATCTGTTCCCGTTTGTCCACTGTTGTCAGCATGAAGCCCCAGCTGGCCACGACCTCCGGATTTTTCAGATACCACGGAGGGCAAAACTCAGCCAGATGCCGGTCACCGGCCGCTGCAATCACACCGTATCGCTTAAACAAATCAAATTTAACCCTGTTTCCAGATGTAAATTCTTTATTGGCCCAATGATTTTTTTCAACCCCTTCCAGCCCGGACCGTGCATACCTGTCAACCAGCTTTCTGTAAAGCGGGAACAAATCTTCTCCCTGATATTCTGCACGGTCAATCCATGTAAAGTGATTGATTCCCATTACATTGGTCTTAATCATTCTCCGGTCTGCCGTAATTCCACGGAATTCCTTCAAGGCATAAGCCAGGATTTTCTGCGTCCCGAATACTTCATGACAGCAGCCAAACGCCTTTATTCCAGGAAACCGTTCATAGAGGATCCTGGTACATAACGTCATGGGGTTCGTGTAATTAATCACCCAGGCATCCGGGCAGTTTTCCCTGATTTTATCCGCAAATCCCTCATACATGGGTATGACGCGCATGGCCCTTAGCAGGCCTCCCGGCCCCACGGTGTCCCCCACGGACTGATAGATACCATACTTCTCCGGTGCGTGTACATCTGAACGCATTTCCTTAAAAGAAAGAACGGTTCCTGGTGTTATGGAAATGATTACAAAATCAGCCCCTTTTAATGCGCTGTCAATATCACCGCTTACCGTATAGTTCCATTCTGATTCCGCTTCCGGCAGGCGGGATGCCTTATTCCCTATTATTTCATTTGCCCTGGCGGAGGGAATGTCAATGTCATACAGATACACGGTCCCAGAAATGGATTCCTCCAATGATAAATCACTCATGAAGCCCCACGCCCATCCCCTGGAGCCTCCTCCTATGTATGCAATCTTAATATCCTTCACTCTGTTATTTTCATATTTCATGTTGAATCATCCTTTCATACCTGTGGTTACTATTCCCTCAATGAAATATCTCTGCGCAAAGAAAAAGAGGATGATTAGCGGCAATATGGATACCAGTGCCATGGCAAGGACCTGATTCCAGTATACGGTCCCGCTTGTATCCAACACCATTCTCACGCCTAACGCAAGAGGGTAATTTTTTACACTATTGATGTAAATTAAGGGGTTATAAAAATCATTCCACACCCACATAAACTGCATCAGGCCAACCGAAAACAGGGCCGGTTTCATAAGCGGGAGAAGAATACATCTGAAAATCACGAATGAATCAGCTCCATCTATCTTAGCAGACTCATCTAAATCCTTTGGGATTCCCCGTAGGAACTGAATCAGCATAAAGATGAAAAACGGATATGCCGCCAGCAGCGCAGGCATCCAAAAAGGCTTAAATGTATTCAGCCATCCCAGGTTGCGGAACAGAAGATAGCGGGGAATGATAATTGCAGCGTTGGGCAGCATCAAGGTGGAAATCATCAGTCCAAAAAGAATCTTTTTACCCACGAATCTGAACCTGGCAAAACCATAGGCCACAATACTGCATGAGGCGATTGTGAAAAAAACCGTGGGGATTACCATCTTAAATGAATTGGTGAAAAAAGTGGTAAATGTATACTGTCCGCTGCCTTTCCATCCCTTAATATACGCTTCCGGATTAAAAGAGGAAGGAAGAAGCGCTGTTGTCCCAAATAATTCTTTATTATCCTTAAACGTGGCAAAAAACATCCAGATTAACGGGTAAATCATGACAAGACCGAACACAGTTAAGATTACATATGCCCATACAGTCCTTTTGGTCCTCTTTTTCATCAGAATTCTCCTTCGTCTTCGTAGTAAACCCAGGCATCCGAACTTTTAAAGATGAATATTGTAAATACAAAGATAAGTAAAAACATGATCCATGAGGTGGCACTGGCATATCCCATTTTAAAACTGCCATTTCCGAACGCGTCATCATAGAGTTTCATTCCCAGGAGATAGGTGGATTTAAGCGGTCCGCCCCCAGTCACAACAAACCCGGAAGTAAAGTTCTGCAATGCGTTAATTGTCTGCATGATCATATTAAAAAATACAATGGGAGTAATCATTGGCAGTGTAATAGTAAAGAAGTTCCTGAAGGGAGTGGAACCATCCACACTGGCTGCTTCATACAATTCCTGGGGTACCTGCTTTAAAGCTGCCAGGAACAATACCATGGATGAACCAAACTGCCACACTTGCAGCAGGCTGATTGTAGGCATGGCCCAGGCCGTGCTCCCAAGCCAGTCGACCGGCCCAATATGAATAAACCTCAGGGCCGTATTAATCATGCCTTCCTTCATAAACATCAATTTCCACAAAGCAGATATGGCTACGCTCCCTCCCAGTATGGATGGGAGATAATAGACCGTACGGAAAAAATTAACCCCTTTCAGGTTTACATTTAGGATCATGGCAACAAGCAGTGCAAAAAATAGTTTGGCAGGTACTGTCATCGCCGCATATTTCAGCGTCGCCCTTAAGGAATTCCAAAAATCCGGGTCCACGGTAAACAGCCTTATGTAATTGCCCAGACCCACGAATTGCGGAGCGGAAAACATATTATAATTCGTAAAGGAATAACAGAACGAAGCCACAAAGGGATATAGCTGAAGGAGCAGAAAACCCAGGATCCAGGGGCTGATATAAATAAGCCCCATGTTCCTTTTAAAAAATCCCTTCTGCCTCCTTTTTTTTGTTTGTTTCATGAAATCACCCAGCCTTTTTCTTTATTTAAGCGTATTCAGAACATCCTCCAAAAGCTTCATTGTCTCTTCTGCCACTTCATCCGGAGTCCCCTTATGATAAGCGATTTTTTCTACGGCGTTTGTAAATACAGCTTCCACTTCCGTATTGGAGGTAGGGCCATTTTCCGGTTTTCCGGCATGGGCAATACCGTAATCAATGGTTATGACAGAATTACTGTCTAAAATTCCTTCCTTCTCACACATGGTACGTATTTTATCAACAGACGGGATGGAGCGCACATCACCCAGGATTTTCCCTGCCTCTTCATCATTAAAGAAGAAATTCAGGAATTTCAAGGCTTCCTCCTTGTGTTCACAGGATGACGGAATGGACATTACCTGCGCTGGCCGTATTAAAAGAGCCGTATCCTTGGCATCCTCCATGACCGGGATAGGAATAACCTGCATATTATCCGCTCCCATCAGCCCATTAAGCTCAGAGATATTAGAAGTCCATCCAAAAGCGGCCAGCAATTCCCCTGAAGCCACCTTGGGATTGGTAAAAAACACATCATTGAAAGCAGCCGAATCCTGTATTGGTTCAAACACTCTTTCATCATACATTCTCTGTACCAGTTCAAATGCCTCCGTCAGAACTCCCTTATCAAATCCAATGGTATAATCATCATTAATTACCTGCATGCCTGTCTTTTGCTGGATATACCCTTTCACCACATAAATGGCCGTCAGACGGGGATCTGTCACTAAAAGATATGAATTGGGATCCTGTTCCTGAACTTTTTTACCCATCTCAATATAGTCTTCCCATGTCAGTTCATCCTCCAGGCTGATATCCAGACCGAATTTTTCGGCTGCCGGCTGATTGATGTATGCGGTACGGGCATTCATTCCCGTTGGCAGGGCAATGAGCTGTCCGTTAAATACACAGAAGCTGTTCAAGAATTCCTCATCAAAGCCTGAAACATCTACTAAATCTGGATAATCCTTTAAATCCAGGAAAAAATCCCCTTTGTTTGCATAGTCCGGCATCCAGTTGGCATTGAGCTGAATGATATCCGGCGCTGTCTGCCCTGCAAGCTGGGTGGATATTTTCTGCTGGTAGCCATCGAATCCCCCGTATTCTGCCTCAATGACCACATTTGGATTTTGATCCATATACAGTTCAATGGCCTTCAAGGTCGTTTCATGACGCCCCTCATCTCCCCACCAGGAAAACCGCAGCGTCACCTTTTCCTTACTCCCAGACGCTTTCGTGTCCGCCCTAACCGTTTCTTTTCCCTCCGTTACACTCGTATCCTTTCCTCCCGAACACCCGGTCAGACATCCTGCTGCCAAAGCTCCTGCTAACATCATCGCCCCAAACCTTCTCCATTTCATGTAACGTCCTCCTCATGATTGAATGTTTTATCTGATGTTAAAATTATATCCAATCAAACCTGCTTTTCAAAGGATGCTAATCTACAAAATCGGGATGCCATTCTACAATTTGTACATATTTCATTGAAATCCCTAAATTTTCACCGTATAATAAAAAAGCATTCCATATATTTACTTGTTATCCAAAAATAATCTCACAATTTCCAGGGGGCTTTATGTATCATATTCTTATTGTAGACGATGAAAAAAAATTGCGTGACGGAATTGCCGCTTTATATGACTGGAACAATCTTGGATTTCAGGTGGACGCCTGTCTCGAGAACGGGAAACTGGCCATTGATTATATTCTCCATCATCCGGTGGATGTGGTTCTATGCGACATCCGGATGCCGGTTCTGGATGGAATTGCATTTGCAAAATATATCTATGACCACAAGCTTCCCACAAAAGTAGTCTTTTTAAGCGGCTACTCCGATTTCGAACTGGCCCAGAAAGCCATCCGATACCAGGTTACGGACTACATCCTGAAACCTACCACCTATATGGAAATTTTTACAGTATTTAATAAAATAAGGGAATCGTTAGACAGGGAAAACCAGCAGGCAGACCGCCCGGACACACATAATGAAAGTACTTCTCCGGTTATTCCTTATATAAAACGGTATGTATCTGAAAATATTGCAACTGTTTCCCTGAATAGAATTGCTTTGGAACTCAATCTCACTCCTAATTATCTGTCCAAGCTGTTCAGGGAGCAGATGAACATTACCTTTACAGAATATCTGATATTGGAAAAAATGGATTATGCCTGCAAGCTTCTTCAAAATGCTAATTTTAAAGTTTACGAGGTAGCTTTAATGTGCGGATATGATAATCCCAAAAACTTTGTAAAAACATTCCGGCAGACCATAGGATGCACACCTCAGGAATACAGAAAGGGGAAGATGAAATGTTAAAACGTTCCCTGCGCAACAGTTTTTTGCGGATTGCCAGCCTCATCTGTCTGCCCATCCTCTGTGTAGGTGCGTTGGTTTTTTATTTTTCATTCAATACACTGGTCAAAGAAACCCAAAACCGTATTAATGCTTCCTGCCACCTGATGGAACAGTCGCTTACCAATGTATTTCGTGAGGTCAATAAACAAAAGGCTATGTTTGAGGGCAACTCCATTTTATACCTGACCACCCTCCAACTTTTAAATAACGAGAAACTCACATATGAGCAGGTTCAGACCCTGCGTACCATCACCCCTATTTTTAACAGCACCTTAGGTTATGATAATATATATCATTCCCTGTATGTCTATATGCCCAACCGGTATGAGAATTTCTACTCCTCCAACAACCGGAGGGAGAACTTAAGGACAACGCGTGATTCCGCCTGGTATCAGACATTCCTTAATATGCCGGAAGATGTCAATATACATATAGAGAGACGGACCATCCAGGAGTCCGCGCTTCTTTCATACGATGTAATATCCATTTACCAGCGTTTTCATAAAAACAATGTTATCATAGTCAATATACGAAGTTCCTATTTTGAAAATATCCTGACTGATGTGGCTGAATTGGAAAATATGCAGTTCTTTTTGTTAGATTTGGAAAATAATCCGTTGGTCAGCAGCCTCAATACGGAATCCTGCAATACCATCGATTTTCCAGCTATGATGAAACAGCCTTCTGATACCATCCGTATCAACCAGCAAAATTATTTCGTGGAAGCAGTTGACGGTAATCCTTATATGAATTATGTCTTTCTTATCCCACGGCGCTCCCTGTATGCCTTGTCCGGCAAGATTCTTGCTACCACATTCGCGGCCGGCGGACTGGGGCTTCTCGTAAGTATCAGTATCGCATGGTACACCAATGACCAAAGGAGAAAACAGGTTTTCAGCATATTGTCAGTCTTTGAGGCCGCGGAAAAACAGATGCAGCTTCCTGAAATGGTACCTGTCATCACCGATGAATACAGTTTAATCCTGAATAATATCATTAAAACATTTTTACATAATAACGAGCTGAATATGAAGCTTACAAAACTCCAGTACCAGAAAGCATCCGCGGAGCTGACCGCCCTGCAGTGCCAGCTCAATCCCCACTTCCTGTTTAACACATTGCAGACGATAAATTTTGAGCTGATGAAGCTCCCCGGCTCTTTTAATGCGGTGCAGATGCTGGACAGTCTGTCCCGCCTGCTCCGGTATTCCCTGGATGCCCCGGACAAACTACCCTCACTCATGGAGGAGATTTCTGCAACCAGGGAGTACATTGCCCTCCAGAAAATACGTTATGGCGATACATTCGATGTGCTGTGGGACTATGAAGAAAACACGCTGGATCTGCTGGTAAAACGTCTTCTGCTCCAGCCTATGATTGAAAATTCCCTTCTCTATGGACTAAAAGGAAAGAAGGGAAAAATGATAGTTAAAATCAAGATTCTTAAAAGAGGGGATACATTAAATTATACGATAATAGATAACGGTACCGGAATGTCACCAGCCCGCCTTGCACAAGTCGTCCAGTGCCTGCAACAGGATGATTATGTACCTCATAATCACATAGGACTGACCAATACCAACCAGCGGATACGTCTGCAGTATCCTGGATCACCAGGCATCCACCTTTACTCAAAAGAGGGCATGGGGACGATTGTGTCCTGGTCATGCCCGTTATCTGAAACGTGATGGATAGCCTGTGGTTTCCTCTATATGGTAAAAAGTCCTGTCATCCTCCCTGTCAGATTCACATATCAGCGCCACTGGTTCCCCTTCCATGGAGTCCAGATATATTCTTCCCTTTGCATAAGGAGGATAAGGATACTGGTAAGGATGCCATTTTCCCTTCCCGCTGTTTTCAATACACCGCATCAGCCTGTCTATGGTCTGCCTGGGAAACCATTGGTTGTGATGGGATGTCAGATAATAGTCAAAATCCAAGTTCTTCACACATTCCAGCGTATGGTACTGTGTCTCAACCGGCATATGGTTCTGGAATATCAGGCACATGACAGGCGTAAGGGCATCCCCAGACAGCAGTAAACGGCGTTTAGGTATCCATATGCCGATGGACCCCCTTGAGTGTCCTCTCAATGGAATGACCCTGCATTCCAGCCCGCCCAGATTGAATGAGTCAAAATCCAGCGCCTTCATATTATTACACTGCTTATCCCATTGCCCGGCTTCAAAAGGCTGGCAGGAGCCGTCCTGACCAGGGACCAGCTCCCGCCTCCACTGCCCAAGGATTTCTGCCGTATAGGATTCCAGGATCACAAAATCGTCCGGGTGCATATAAACTCTGTCAAACTGGCCATTTCCCCCAATATGGTCAAAATGTCCATGGCTGTTAATCACGACAAGGGGCAGTCCTGTAATCCTGCGTATCAGTCCATGGATATCATCCGTACCTGAACCCGTATCAAAAACCAGGGCTTTTTCCTTACCTATGACAAGATTCACACAGCCCCCCGCCCGGTCTGTCAAAACATATACATCATCACATATACAGGTAACTTCTGTCTTCTTCAACTGATACATAATACTCTCCATATGCAGCGCATGCAATCATATATTCCTTGAATCTAAACGAATGTACGCCCGAAAGCAGTCTTGCGCCTTCGGATTCAGTATTGCCTGCTTCAGTACTCCCTGGTTCTGTACGCCTTGGTTCTGTACGCCTTGGTTCTGTACTTCCTGGTTTTGTACTTCCTGGTTCTGTACTCCCATCCCTGGCATTTCCAGGCGTAATCCCTTCCGCAAACCCGGTCCCCTGAAGTTTTAATACTGCCTCGCACTCTGTCCAATATTTCGTAAACAGTTCCGGCTGTTCCATTTCCCCGGCCTGTTCCAACTGTTCCTGCTGTTGTAAGGTAAAAACCTTCCGCACCGTGGGCCAGTGGACGTCCCTTATCTGTTCAATATCCACGCCTATGTCAATGTCCGCCGCAGCCAGCACAGCATATCCCCCGCTATGGGACAGGTTAAAATAATGCTTTCCTGACTTCAGCGCGGGTTTCCCATGCCCCAGTCTCACCATCTGCCCATCACGGCTGACATCCAGATACTTTTCCAGCAGAAAACCGGCTGCCAGTTCCTGATCAGCCTCCTGCTTTCTCTTTATTCTCCGGTATTGATCCGCGTAATATTGTGGGATATTGTCAATTATTTCCTCTGCGTGCAATGCAATCCGTCCTGCATCTGCAATCCTTATCCTGACTAAATGCATATACACTCCTTACATGCCGTATGATATTGAATTGCGCAAGGCAGTATTATCTTCATTTCTCCAAAGCTTCCTCTCTCCTGCCATCTGCGCCTCCGGTCTGCCCTGCAGCATTCCCCGCAGCGCCTCCACGCGCCAGCCTGCGCACAAGCATTCCCTGGAACGCATCCACGCCCACACCGACGTAAATCACGCCCACCAGCATTGCCACGCCAATCTGGATTGGCAGGGTCCCTATTTCATTCACTTTCATGGAACCCATGATGGTCAGCCCTATGGCCCAGCCGCACAGCCAGGAGGGAGTGAAGATCATCCTTGAAAATGTCTCGCCGATGATGACTGCCAGACCTCCCATGACGAATAGTGTGGCATACAGTTCCACATTGGGATTCCACTGCAGGGTTTCCATCACCCATACGGCAATATAAGCCCATAAGTCACCTAACAGGAAACCGATGGAGATTTTCACGGCGTCCTGCCGTCTGTTACCGTTGGCCACAAAAAGCCCGGCGCAGATTAAGGCCACCGCCCCGGTGCCGACCCCTATGAAAGGGGCCAGCACAGCCCAGATCGGAGGCATGAACGCTATGCCGAAAGCCAGGGTCAGCATATTGATTGTCTTCTGTTGTTTTTCATCCATATTTTTTTACTCCTATGCTTTTCTTTCCCATGCACTCATTTTCCAGGCCCTTCCGTCCCCATTACTCCCAGTCAAACCCATCCCACACAGGCTTTCCGGTATATGTCTTCAGCTCCTCCTCGCCTTCCAGCACGCGGATTGCCCCGGCCGCCATGGCCTCCATCTCAAACTCGCCTGGATAGGCGGTCACAGGGGCGATGAAGGAACAGGCATCCGTTATCTGCTTTACAAGGTCCTGGTTATGTACCATGCCGCCGCCCAGCAGGATGCCGTCCACCTGTCCGTGAAGGACTGCCGCCATGGCGCCGATGCATTTTTCAATCTGGTAAATCATGCTGTCCCAGAGAAGTCCTGCATACCGGTCCCCTGCTTTGGCCCGCTCCGTCAGTTCAATGGCATCGGAAATCCCCACATGATTCACGAAACCGCCTTTGCTGGTACAGAGTTTTTTCACATCTTCCAGGCCCGCCTGGTTCATTTTCATATATTCCAGAAGGTTTGCCACGGAAATGCTTCCGCATCTGGTTGGGGCCATGGGTCCTTCTCCTCCCACAATATCATACCCGTCTATCATCCTTCCCTTTTCATGGGCGGATATGGAAATGCCGCCGCCGATATGGCATACCACATAGCTGCACTCCCCATATGGTTTCTTCATCACGTCCTTGCTGTGCCGGATGGCGGTTTCCTTCAGGTTCAGGGCATGGAGGTGGATGATGCGGTGTACGCCCCGGATGCCTGTCATGCGGGCAAGGTCCTGAAGCTCATCCACATCCGGCGGGTTTACCACCATTGCTTTGGCGCCATAGGCCTGTGCAAATTCATTGGCCAGCTGTGAACCCAGGGCCGCCGGATGGATGACGCCGTTGGCACATGTCCTGGCGTGCTCCAGCATCAGGTCCGTCACCCCGTAGGTTCCGCCTTCCATGGCAATCAGGCCTCCGCCCCGTCCCACGAATACGTCCACTTCCTCAAGATGTATGCCTGCTTCCTTTAACAGCTTTAAAACCGTGTCCCTGCGGTAGGGCAGCTGCTCTGACATGGATGCATACTGCCCAAGCTCTTTTGCCTCATGGGAGACATTCTGGGAATACAGGCATTCCTCCCCCTCAAAGAGGGCCACCTTGGTTGAGGTGGAGCCAGGGTTGATTGTCAGTACTTTATACGGTTTCATACTGGTTCCTCCTGCCTTTTACTTCCTGCGGCCCTTACTGCGCTGATTACGATATTTCCCTTAATCTCGGACACAGGGGCGCCTCTTGAGCAGTCGCACACCACTTTGTTGAAGCCCTGGAGCATTGGGCCGTAGGCATCTGCGTGTCCGAACTGCTGTATCAGCTTAACCCCTACATTGCCCACATTCAGGTCCGGCCAGATAATCACATTGGCTTTTCCCGCAACCCGGCTCTCCCTCTGCACCTTTTTAGCAGCCACTGCCGGCGATACAGCTGCGTCAAACTGGAATTCACCGTCAATGGCAAGCTCCGGCCTCTGCTCATTGGCAATCCTGACCGCCTCCGCCACTTTATCCACCAGTTCTCCCTGTCCGCTTCCCAGGGTGGAATAGCTGACCATGGCGCATCTCGGCTCCCAGCCCAGCAGTTCCCTGACCGTGTCGCAGGCAGAAACAGCGATTCCTGCCAGCTGACCGGAATCCGGGTTGGCGCACACAGCGCTGTCGCCGATTGCAAGAAGGCTTCCTTCACTTCCCTTAAATCCTGGAATATCGCATAACCCGATGCTTGAGATGGTGCTGATTCCCGGCTTCAGACCAATAATCATCTGTCCGGCCAGCAGCACATCCCCGGTTGTATTGTCAATCCCCGCAAAGGTCACATCCGCCTCGCCCACTGCCTCCATGACCATGGCATAATACAGCGGATCCTGCATGCGGCGGTTCAGGGCCTTTTCTTTTAACAGGGTGTGCGGCAGGGCCACATACCGGTCTATGAGTTTCTTTTTATAAATCTCTTCCCTGATATCCACAATTGTGAAAATATCTTCCTCATATCCTTTGGAGGATAATGCTTCCCTGATTTCATCGGCATATCCCACAAGCACGGGAAGGATATACCCTTCCTTGCCTGTCTCATAGGCTGCCTGCATCATCTTTTCATTGACTGCTTCTGGAAATGCTATCCTCTGGGGATTTTCCTTTGCTTTTTCATAAATCTGTTCCAGTAAACCCATCTCTACTCCTTTCGGTCAGATTGGCTGAATCCGTCCTACATTTCCTTTTCAATCAGGTCCGTCAGGTCGCCGATGGTTGCGCAGGCGCTGGCTTCTGAAAGCATGATTTCCACGTCCAGTTCATTCTCAATCTCAGACACAAGGGCAACCATCTGCACGGATGCGCCGCCCAAGTCCTCCTTAAAGGATGTGGATACGGAAATGTCGCTGATGTCCTGTTTGTATGACATTGCCACCATGTTAAGTACCTGTGTTTCCAATTCTTTTCTGTCCATTTTCATTCTCCCTCTATGTTTTTATTCGCAGCTGATCCGTTTCGGATTTCACGTTTTTATTCACGCTTCGTCCAAGTCAAATACAACGGTCTTAAATCCGCCTTCCCTCTGGAAGATTGCCGCATGGCAGTTCAGGGGAAGCTTTTCTGAAAGTTCCTTCCTGTTCTTTTTGCTGATACCGCGGACAACTGCGTTTAATTTCGTGCCTTCCTCCAATTCAACTTCCCCGTACGCGTATTTTCCCAACTGCTTATATTCCGGTTTGGATGAAAGGGCTGCAGGCAATACAATGGAATGCAGCCTGGCCTTTCCGCTGATTTCGTACCACTCTGTCTCATAATTCCCGCATGCATTGCAGGCATATACCGGGGGGAATTCCACATTGCCGCACTTGGGGCATTTGCGCCCTAAGAGTTTCCCTTCTTCCAGTCCTTCGTAAAATGTCTGCACGACCTTTTCTAATTTAATACTCATAACGCATCTCTCCTCCTGCTATTCATCCAATAAGCCAAGCAATACGGCCGCAACGTTCTGCGCCCCGCCGTAGCCCCGGAGCATGGCTGTCCTGGGCTGGTTTTTCACCTGGTGTCCGCCGCATTCGCCCCACATCTGCTTGCAGGCCTCGTACACATCCGCCAGACCTGAGGCGGCATGGGCATGTCCAAAGGAGGTACGGCCGCCATTGGTGTTAATCGGTTTATCCCCATCCCATGCAGTGCGGCCCTCACAGATGTATTTCCAGCCTTCACCGTAAGGAAGATATCCGGCAATCTCCGCGGATACAAGATGGGATGTGATGATGAAATCATTTGCATAGAACAGGTCCAGGTCATCTCCTGACAGACCGGTCAGTTCATATGCCTGGCGCACGGCTTCCTCGGTTGCCCGGACTTCAAAATGCGGGGTGGTTGCCTCACAGGCAGCGCTTCCGATTCCCAGCACCTCAATGGGACGGTGCTTCAGGTTCCTTGCTATGGCCGGAATCATTTCCGTGGCGCATACAATGGCTGCCGCTGCGCCGTCACATTTTAACTCAATGCCGCCGGCCCGGAGGAAATCCCCCATTTTGGGATTATAGGGTGAGTTCATATATTCATCCAGGGTCATGCCTGCTTCTTCTGCAAGGGATTCATATGTCCTTCTTTCAATGGCAAGGGGATTGACCGACGCGTTGCGCCTGTTGTTGATGCACATCCAGTTCAGTGTGTCGTTCATCTGCTCTGGCGTGATTCCCCTGGTGCGCACATACCACTCCGCCGCATCATCATAAATCAGTTCCTGCCCCGCCATCAGGCTCCTTGTATAGGTGCGGTCATATAACCAGGAAGTGGTCTTTAAGAACTTTTCCATGGTCATCTTATCCCGCCTGTACGGATGTTTGGGGCTTTCCACATTGTCTGCCGGGGACGGGGTGCTGTCCCCGAATTCAACCGCTCCGGTGAGGACACAGTTGTATTTCCCGGATGCCACTGCGTTGACCGCCTGCTCAATGGCAAGATAGCCTGTGCAGCATGCCTCGGAGTGGTGGATGGAACCTTTTCCCTTCATTCCGAACCAGTTGGCCACCTGTACATTGGGCGTCAGATAGTTGGAGCCGTTAAGCGGGCTGGCCTCGCCATGGAAATAAAAATCCACATCCTGAGGATTGACCCCTGCATCCTCCATTGCTTTTAATGCCGCATATCCGAACATTTCCCCTTCTGTCAGTCCATCTGTCTCCGGATTATCTACCGTGTACATAAATGGAGTACAGCCAACGCCTATGATAGAGACGCTTCTGTTATACTTTCCTAAAGTGCCCATAACCATCTTCCTTCCTTTTGCTTTTTTCAAGATTATTATATATAATAAAAATGTTGGAATCATCGTGTCCAAAGCTAACTATGACTTGCATCACCACCCCATTTTTGTGCAGGCGCACAATGCCAAAGGAGAAATCATGGAATTTCAGGTTTTGTTAAACAAACTGGAAAAAATAAACTACCGCCCGCTGATATTCGGGAACCAGGACAATAACTGCGACATGCTCAATATAAGGATCCTGACAGAAGGGCAAAGCCATTTTGATGAAACCATACTCTACTTAACTTCCACCGGGCTTATGCCGGATTCCGGCAGCGGCCATCCGTTTATCCTGTTCTGCTATGGGAAGGCAATTGACTTTTCCCTGTACCGGGAAAGTTCTTTTACCATTGTCTATTTTGGGGCTGACATTTCCCAGGCCGAACTTTTTAATGTGACCCTGGAGAACCTGACCGAGCTTCAGCAGATCACTGCCGGCATGCATATCCTGACCAATGCGCTGTTTTCCGGGAACGGGCTTCAGTATCTGGTTGATACGGCCTCCCATATCTTTGGCAATCCCATCTATGTGGTGGATCTGCAGAACAAGTATCTTGCCATGTCCGCGGGAATTGTTCCGGATGACGATTTTTTCCGGGAGGAAAGCGCGTCCGGGTATATCA
Organism: Clostridium pacaense; assembly: GCF_020709765.2. Classification (NCBI taxonomy): domain Bacteria; kingdom Bacillati; phylum Bacillota; class Clostridia; order Eubacteriales; family Clostridiaceae; genus Clostridium; species Clostridium pacaense. The sequence goes on along the minus strand of NZ_JAJFEB020000004.1, from coordinate 258,623 downwards.
GTGAAAAGGGAATCCGCTCCATCCGGGCCAACAAAGTGGATGAAAAGGTCCGGGGGGCCGATACCGCTTATTACTTTGTCAACAGCCTGGTCAAGAAGGGAATGCTGGTGGATGCGGTGCACATCCAGGGCGTGGAGGTTGGGCATGTGATGATGCTGGAGTCCGAACACCCCTTCCTCGAGTATGACCCGGACTTTTTCCACCGTTTCTGTAAGCTGGTGTCCATGGAGCTGCAGAAGAATTCAGCCTATTCCAGGAATAAAGGGGTCATGTATTCCTACTTTCTGGCCGACCTGCTGAAGAATCCAAGGCAGAACGTGTCCGATATCAGGGAACGGCTTAAAATCCTTGGCTACAGCCTCAAGGAAACATTTTATATCGTGGCAATCCCGCCTGTGGGCCACAGCTTTTCCGATTTAAAGCTGGAGGTCATCCTGGAGCATCTGAAGCAGATCTTCGCGGGCAGTATCTATGTGATTTATGAGGATACCATTGTGTTCCTTATCAGCAGGGCCATGGACCAGAACCTGAGTGAATATGAGATTTCCCAGCTTTCCGGATATCTCACAGCCAATAGCCTGAAGGCTGGGATCAGCAACTTCTACCAGAACCTGGAGGATACCCCCAGGTTCTACAGGCAGGCCATTGATTCCGTCCACCTTGGCCTGAAGCTTAAGGATTCCGCGCCGATTTATTATTACAGTGATTATTATCTGTACCAGATGCTGGAGCTGTACGAAAAGGAAGATTCCGAGATACGCTTCCTGATTCATCCCGGGCTTATGAAGCTTTACCTCTATGACCAGGAAAAAAATACGGACTTCATGGCCACACTGAGGGAATACCTGACACAGCCCGGACAGCCTACTAAAATTGCGGAAAACCTGCATATCCATAAGAATACACTGCTGTACCGGATGGGGAAGATCAAGGAGATTACAGACTGCGATTTTATTGAAGGGGAGGATTTTATGAATTTTAATCTGTCGGTGCGGATCATGAGATATCTGGGGATGATTGAGTAGGGGGCGGATTCCAAACCCTCTGCCTTTTTGCAAATGGCTATCCATAATCACACCTCGGATAAAGTGAAAACAAGCAAGAAATATGGTATAATCTTTTTAAAGAAAATCACATGTGGCATGGAAAAAATTTATATTCGGCAAAGGAGATGAAAAGTTGTGAAAATATATGGTAATCTGCTCTTTGAAGAAGTGCAGGAAAAGGATATTGAGATTCTTACCCCTATTATGAAGCGTGCTTTTGATGAAGATACCAGAATCCATTTGGGAAAAGAATGTGGCGGTCCTCCTGGTTATGATAATGGTGATTTTTTACGTCAGTATGCGCTTGATAATGATTCAACCGCTTTCAAAATTTCTAAAGGCGGGAGGGTTATTGGTGCAATAATACTTTGGATTAATGCAGACACCAAGCAAAACTTTCTTGGTAATATCTTTATTGACCCAGTGGCAGAGAATAAAGGCATTGGAAAATTGGTTTGGGATTTTATTGAACATGAGTTTTCAGATACGGATGTATGGAAAACAGAAACTCCCATCTTTTCTCGTAGAAATCATAATTTTTATATCAATAAATGCGGATTTCATGTTGTAAGGATTGAAAACCCAAAAGATATTGAAGAAGGAAGTTTCATTCTTGAAAAAAAGATGAAATAACACAAGCGAATGAATATAATCGAATGTTAGATAGTGGAGCCAGCCGTCCTTGTCAACGATAAAATGAACAGCTTCGCCATCATTGACAAATCTGCCTGCCCCTGCTTGTGTGGCAATCAAGAGCGCGACAGTAAGTTGTGCTTTCGCGCTCTCTTGATTATGGAAAAGTAATGCAGTAGGGTGTGAAAGGCTTTTGATATATAACGCTTCCAAAGAGCCTAATTCAGGAGGGAAATGGATGTAGATGCTATTTTTAGCCAAAACCGAGGGGTTCAGATTTTGTATCTGAATACCTTTCCGGCTCGATTATCCACTATGTCTGCCAATCAATTCAGCCTACCTCATTTTCCTCCCACAAAAACATCCATACATCCCCCGCCTACCGTCTGCATGGGACCGGCTTTCTTGGACATTTTGGCTTTACCAAGCCAGCCCTTACGATTGCGTCCTCTTCACACGCGGACAGGCAGGCGCCGCATTGGGTGCATTCGTCCTGAAGGATGATGTGGACGAAGCGGGATTTGCCCTGGATGGCGTCTTCTTCGCATTCATCCATGCAGTCCCCACAGCCGGTGCATTTGTCAGCCAGGATGTGATAGGTCATGAATTTTTTGCAGACCCCGGCTTTACAGGCTTTTTTGCCGATGTGCGCCTCGAAGTCCGCGGGGTATGTCTGGATGGCAGCCAGCACTGCCTCCGCTATCTCCTCCCCTGTCTCGCAGAGGGATTGGGTTTTCATCATCTGACACAGGTCCTTCATAAGGTCCAGGTCCCCGCTGCGCCCCTTTTTCTCCGTGATGTCGCCCAGGGTAAGCTCAAGCTGGGTGATGCCTTCGTAACCGAATACACATTTCCCACAGGTCTGGCACTGGTTTGCCCTGACTTCTTTTAAGAGGATATCTACGATACAGTCTGTCTCTTTCAGGTTTTTTATTTTTTCCAATGTACTCATTGCGGACACCCCCTTAATATTCATTCCACAGCTTTGGTTTTGTAAGCTGGAGCCTTAAGTCGCACTGAAGGCATCTGGATGCCTCGCACATGGCCTGCTCACAGGTGAACGCTTCTTCCACCTGCGTAAAGCCCTGTATCCTCTGGTCCGGCGGCGCGGTCCTGGGGGTTGTGCGCTTTTGTCCTGCAAAGCCTTCCATCCGGCCAATATAGGACGGCGGGGTTTCCTTATCCAGAAGCATCTCGCTTATATCACCGTCTCCGCCCAGATACAGATCCATCTGCCCTGCTGCCCTGCGTCCTGCCGCGATTGCCTCAATCACGGATTTTGTCCCGGTCACGACGTCTCCTGCCGCATAGACGCCTTCCAGGCTGGTCCGCTGGTTTTCATCTGCCAGGATATATGGGCCGTGGGTTAGTTCCAGTCCCATCTGCTCCGTGTCCTCCGGCCTTTGTCCAACCGCGAATATGACATGATCCACCGGTATTACCTGGTTCGTCCCCTCCTCCAGCTCAATGACCGCCTTCCTGTTTTCATCAAAATAAAAACGGTTCACCTTCTGGAGTTCCACTCCCTCCACACGGTCTGTACCCGTTATGCGTAGGAATGAATGGGCCGCGTGGAGGAGGATGCCTTCTTCCGCGCCTTCAGCGATTTCCTCCGGCGTGGAGGTCATCTGCTGTTCATTTTCCAGACAGGCCATATGTACCTCTTCTGCCCCCAGACGAAGGGCTGTCCTGGCGCAGTCATAGGCAACGTTGCCGCCGCCAAGGATCATGACCCTTCCGCTTACGGGAAGCGGTGTTCCAAGCCTTGCCTGTTTCAGGAAATCGGTATTCACATATACCTGGGGCAGGCCGCTTCCCTCAAGGGGAAGCCTGGTTCCTTTATGTGTTCCCACTGCCACGAGTACGGTGTCATATCCCTGTTCCAGAAGCTGGTCCGGGGATGTGGGCTGTGTGTTTGTCCTTAATTCAATTCCCGATTCCAGGATGGTATTGATTTCCCTGTCCAGGAGCTGGTCCGGAAGACGGTAAGCCGGAATTCCGTACCGGCACTGGCCTCCGGCCTTTGGATTCTTTTCAAACACGGTAACTTCATGTCCCTTTTTTGCCAGATAATAGGCAGCGGTCAGCCCCGCCGGACCGGCGCCAATCACAGCCACCTTCTTTCCGGTAGCCGGTTCTTTGCGGACGCGTTTTTTCCATGCGCCGCTTTCATTTGCAGCCGCAGCCCGTTTTAACCTGCACACGGAAAGAGGGGCGTCCAGTTCATTCCTCTTGCATCCGCTCTCGCAGGCATGATTGCAGATACTTCCCAGTGTCTCGGGAAATGGTACCTTTTCGCGGACAACCGCTGCCGCTTTGTCAAAATCCCCTTCCCTGATATACCGTATGTACCTGGGGATATCGATATGGGCCGGGCAGGTGCTTTGACAGGGTACGATGTTCTCTGCCATGGAGCGGCTTTCCTTCATGATCTTCACCTGGTCCATGATGGAACCCGTGGGACAGACCTCGATGCATGCCCCGCAGAAACGGCATCCGGCTTCCTTCAGGGTCTTTCCCTCCGGAATACCTGCGCGGACCCCTGCGTCTGTCTTAATATAATCCAGCACCTTTACGCCGCGAAGGTCCTGACAGGCGCGGATACATCTCCCGCAGCGGACACATCTGGTGAACAGGTGGGATATCAGGGGATTGCTGTCGTCATTGGCAACACTTCTGGATTTCTTCCTCCAGCGCTCCGGGCTGACGCCCATGTACTGGTACATGGACTGGAGTTCGCATCTGCCATATTTGGGACAGCCCGTGCAGTCTGCGGGATGGGTTGCCAGAATCAGCTCCATGGCCATTTTCCTGACCTTCTCCGCTTCCGGACCGTTGACCCTGATACTCATGCCTTCCTCTGCCATGGTTTCACATGCCGGGACCGCCCCGCTGCCGCCTTCGATTTCCACGGAGCACAGGCGGCAGCCTCCCTTGGCTTCAAGGTCCGGATGGTTGCAGAGATGGGGGATGAAAATATCGGCAGCCAAGGCAGCCTCAAGCACGGACTGGCCCTCTTTTGCTTCTATTTCTTTTCCGTCTATTGTAATCTTCATTATTTCACTCCTGTTTCAGGCCGGGTTTCCCTGGTATCAGTACTCAAACCCATCCAGCTCCGCCGCCGCGTTCTCGCCTGCAATGCGTCCGCTGTTCAGGCAGAAGCCCATGGTGTTGCCCGCAAGGATAAATGGATAGCTGTCACCAAAAATATTGCATGCGTCCGTTCCCACGCAGTATAATCCCGGAATCACCTTTGCCTCCTGGGTCATGGCCTGTGTCCTGTGGTTAATCTTGACGCCGCCCAGGGAGCCGTATGCGCCCACGTTCTGGCGGCAGCAGTAGAACGGCGCCTTTGCAATGGGCTGCATGTAATGCCTGTCTTTTTCAAATATCTCGTCAAACCCGGCTTCACACATCTCATTGTATTCTTCCACCTGGGCGGCCAGCCCCTCGGGGTCGATTCCAGCCTTCTGTGCAAGTTCCTCAATGGTATCCGCCTGTGTTATGGGTTCATAGCCATCTGCCAGGTCCCTCTCCCACTGCTCATCAAAATGGTCGTACAGGTCATGGGGATGTACGTGGCTTACAATGTCCGGACCTTTCTTTTTATACTTTTTCAGCAGCTTGCTGTCAAAGATCGAGAAGGCCACGCTGCCCGGCTGTGCCGTGATTGCATTGCCTGTGAAGGTGGTATTGCCAATCTGGTCCTCCGGCATGAATCTCTGGCCGTTGCGGTTCACCCACAGACATGGCTGGCGGAATGCGCCGTCCAGGATAAAATGGTTCATATTATCAGGAAGCTGGTACATAAGTTCCATTGTGCAGGGTTCCTTGCCTGCGCCGGCCTCCCATGCCATGCGCAGCCCGTCCCCCTTCATGCCGGGAATCGCAAAGTTGAAAATGGTCTTTCCGAACTCATATCCTGTTTCTTCTTTAATCATGGCCGGGTTGTCCCCAAAGCCTCCTGTGGCAAGGATGACTGAATTGGCCCTTGCCTCAATTTCTTCCCCGTCCTTGTCCTTTGCCAGCACGCCCACTGTGCGGCCGTCCTCCATGATGATTTTGTGGACCGGTGTCTCAAGGAGGAATTCCACGCCCAGCTCCTTGGCCCTTTCCGTCATTTTCTTGGTCATGGCGGTGGCTGCCCTGGGTCCGGGTATCCCGCCGCCCTCAGGCTTACAAACATGCCATGTGAACTCCCCGTCCGAATAAGCCCTTGTGTCCTCCGGCGCGCTGAACGCCCTCTGCACGCCTGCAAATTCCACGCCCATGTCCATCAGCCAGTCAATGGTGTCCCCTGATTTGTAGTAATAGTCACGGACCATCCTGGCATCCACACGATAGTGGGTAAAATACATGTGCTTGCGAAACGCCTCCCCCGGTGTCAGTGAAATCATGTGCTCCCTCTGGATCCTGGAGCCGACCCCAAGAGGTCCCATTCCCATGTTGGCCGCGCCCCCGGTGGTGCCGGACTTTTCAAAAACCAGTACCCTGGCTCCGTTCTCTGCCGCTGATATGGCTGCCGCAAGGCCGGAAAGGCCGGCAGCTGCAACAATAATGTCTGTTTCCATCTTCTTCATGTTTCTTCCTCCATTTTCTTTTATCCCTGTTAATCCGGGCGTATTACACAATGTCAATGGCGGCTTCATATCCCCCATGGATTGCATCACCTGTCTGGTTCAAATTATAAAGGATTGACAATCCCTTAACATCATGCCTGCACCTTATGTTTTCTTCCATATGCAGCTTGTTTTTGTGCAAAGGCACAAATCCGCTTCGCACTAAACGCGTTTAAACTGTTTGTTTTTATATTTCTGAAGCCTTTCCTGAACCAGCTTCAGATTCTCAGGATCCGCATAGAACCCGCCTTCGGTGTGACCGATTTCCTCCAGGTGCCTTGCCCTTCCCGCCACCGTGGTGCGGTCCTTCAGGTATCCGTCTTTCTGGATGACAAATTTCCATTTTCCATCCCCTGTCTTTTCCAGATTGCCGCCGGCGCCACAGACCTGGCATTCCACGGGATAGTGAAGCCCGTCCCACTGGGGTTCCCCCAGAACCAGGGCATTGGAATGGCAGTTTGGGCACCAGCCCATATCCTCATCCCCCAGCCAGGTCCGCTCCCCTGCCGGTGTACGGACTGCTGTCATGATGTTTTCACCCATCTTCCTTGCCCGCGCCATCAAGCCTTCATCCAGCAGGCACTGTGCCCGTCCCGGCACCCTTGCGGCCAGTATCATGTCCACCACCTTCATATCGGTTGTGAACATGGTGGCCTGCATGGCCTCCAGGGCCATGGACTGCCACGCCCTGGTGGAACCTCCGGCACAGATCAGCCCCGCAACCCTGTCCTTATGCTCAATTGCACCGATTGTCTCTAAAAATGCAGTCTCATAGCTTAAGCTCCTCTGGGCAAATATCAGGTACTCCGCATTGGGCATCAGATCATAGGTTGGCGCGGAAAAAATCACGGCGTCCTGGGCCAGCATGACCTCCATGATTTTCTTTTTGTCATCCTTTGCATCCAGCACACAGCCCACATTCTTCCCCTGGGCCATTCCTCTTGTACAGGAAGTACATCCTGTGCAGCTTTCAATATGATAATCCTTCAGATTGACCATGGTTACCTCTGCACCGGCCTCCTCACAGTACATAAGCGCTTCTTTTAACAGTATCTCGCTGTTGCTGTCCTTTCTTCCTGCGGTGATACCCATTACTTTTACTGACATTTTCTCTCCTCCTGGACTTTTGTCTGAATCATTTTTTCTAACAGATGTTACAGATTAGATGTTACGGATGGATAGTCGGAATTGAAACCTATCCGAAAATCTGCTATACTTTATATAAATATATCAGTTATTTTTTTAACAATCATCCATTCCAAGTCGGATATAATCCGCAATCATCTGCTGTTTTTCAGACATTTGTCTGATAGGAGGTTTAACATGGCATACTTAGGAACCATTGTCCGTCATCTGGAAACCACCTTTCATGTGAAGGTACATGGGCAGTTCCATACACGGACTGAAATTGAAGGAACACGCTTCCTCACGCAAAAACCGGAAACAGACCCGGACCATGGGGACAAACTGCTTTATATCGCATGTTCCCAGGCCGCGGCCCCTGACAGGCACCCTGAGGCCGCTCTCTCCGCTGGGGCCACACAGGCCGCCTTCCCTGCCGGGCGCCCTGAGGCCGCGGCGCCTTCCTGCCATCTGCCGAACATCCTGCTGACCGGGCAGGATACACCCCCGGATAACCCCCGCATCCTCTACATCCAGGAAGTCCTGGATGCCTGCGGGGTATTCAACGCCATCCAGGAGGTCATCTTCCGGCATTATACGCTGAAGCTGAAACAGGAGGAATTATTCCAGTCACTGCACAGTGACAACGGGATTGACGGTATGGCCCATGTGGCCCATACCTTTCTTGGCAACCCTGTCACCATCTGTGATACCAGCTTCTCGGTCATTGCCGCCAGCCCGGTTGTGAAGGATGCGGACAACCTGGAGGAAAAGCACGGGCGTCTTTACCTGAAGGATTCCCTGTTCCAGAACATGGCGGACCAGAACATCATCCGGCACATCTACTCCTCCACCGTGCCGTATAGAACCACCCTGGACGATTACCCGTATCAATGGGTATTTGAAAGCATACGCATCCATCACGCCGTGGTGGGCTATATCTGTGTCCGGGGTACGGTCCGGGAATTCACGGAAGACGATATGGAATTCATTGATGTGTTTTCCAAGATGCTTTCCATTGAAATGCAGAAGGATTCCAGTTACCGCCATCCCACGGGACTGAGATACGAGTACTTCCTCACGGAGCTTCTGGAAGGACATTTTGACCGGGCAGAATACATTGCCAGCCACCTGGTCCAGCTTGGACGCGCCCAGATGCCTTATTACACAATCCTGCTTCTTAAATTCACGGATCCGTCGCGCAAGCCAAGGCAGTACAAAGGATATTTTGAACAGCTTTTGTCCCTTCTCCCAAACTGCATGGTGGTATTGTTCCACGGCGACCTGGTTGTCCTCCTGCCCAGCGGCAGCGGGAATCCCTTCCGTGAAACAGGCAGGAACCGGTTTGCCGCCTTCCTGCAGCTAAACCACATGCAGGCTTACGTCAGCTATCCTTACACGGATATTGCAAAGAGCAGCATCTATTGGCAGCAGGTGAAAGAGCTGTCCCTGTTCCATGAAAAAACCGGCCTTAAAAAAGACCGGCATTTCATCTATTATGAACAATATTATCTGGAGCATGGCTTCTGCCAGTATAAGGATACCGGACTTTTAGCCGCCTCCGTCCACCCGGTCATCACACAGATGACCGGATATGACCGCACCAACAACACGGAATACGCCAGGACACTCCGGGTCTACCTTGCAAAGAACCGGAATGCCCTGGCCGCGGCCGGGGAACTGCATATCCACAAAAGCACCTTTTTCTACAGGCTGGGGAAAATGGCCGACCTGTTCGGCATTGACATGAATGACGGCCTGGCCCTGTTCAGCTATGAATACTCCTTCCGGGCGCTGGATTATCTCGGCATGGGGTGATGCAGTCCATTCCGTCCGTCCCTCCGCCCGGTCAGGCTGTAACCGACACCCCGTCCCCGGATACCCGGACCCAGAGGGCCGGGGCAGGTCCCTGGGAGGCAAGGTAATAGTAAGCACTCCTCTTCCCGATGCCATGGCATGCATCATGCCAGATATTCCGGTCCAGGACCGCCACATCCCCCGGATTCAGGATAACGGCCCGCACATCTTCGGCCCGGGGCGGCTCATCCCCCCTGGACTTTGCCACGCAAAGCACGACCGGGTCAGCGGCGCAGAACAGCGCTTCCTGGGTATGGTCATGTTTCTCCATGGCCTTTACAACATAGGGCGCATCCATGCCGATGGTATATCCCAGCTGCCCCGGCGTATCGATGAGCGGCGTCTTTGTCATATAGTCCTCAAAATCCTCCCCCAGGGTCCTGTAAACCCGGTCCCTGTCCCCTGTCATATTATAATATGTACCGTATCCGGTAAAATCAAATTCCTTAATATCCACTGCTTTCAGTATCATACGCTCTCCTTTTTAAGCTCGTTTAAGTTGGTCAGGCACATTACCACGATTGTCACCACATAGGGCGCCATCAGCACCAGCTGGGACGGTATGTTAAAGCTCTGCAGGCCCACGGAAAGCGCGTCCGCAAAGGAAAAGATAAAGCAGGCAAAAAAGGATTTTAAAGGGTCGCCCTTGCCGATACGGGCCGCGGACACGGCCAGGAAGCCTTTTCCCGCAGACATGTTCTCCGTGAACATGGATATGCCGCTCAGCGGAAGGAACGCGCCCGCTGCCCCCGCCAGGACGCCTGTGATGATAAGGCTGGCCCACTTATACTTTACCACGGACACACCCGTTGTCTGCACCGCCTTGTCATTAATCCCAACGCCCCGCAGACGCAGCCCGAAGGGCGTCCTGTACATGACGATCTGGGAAAGGATGACCACTGCAAATGCCATGTAAACCAGGATGTTCTGGTTATTAAATATCTCATTCACCACCGGGATCCCATCCAGGAAGGGCATGTGGATGCTGCCAAAACTCTTGATCCTTGGATCCAGTATGGAGCCCCTGATATGGAATATATTGAACAGCAGCAGGGAGGTAAGCCCCCAGGAGCTTAGGTTCATGGCAATGCCCACCACGATAGGGTCTGATTTAAAATGCAGCACAAAGGTTCCAAAAACAGCGGACATGACAATCCCTGCCGCGATGCCGAACAAAAGCCCCATGAACGCATTCTCAAACAGATAGCTGCCCCAGGTGGCGAAGAATGCGCTTGTAAGCACATAGCTCTCCAGACCGATATTGAATATCTTTGCCTTATGGCCGAACACACTGCCCATTGCAGCCAGGGCCAGGGGCGCGGACAGCCGGATTGTGGCGGCTAATGTGGAAACACTGAATAGTAATTTAAACATACCTTCTACACCTCCCCTTTCTGGCTGCGAAGCATCCTGATCTGGCGTTTTTCACACAGCCACTTATACAGGGCCTCATAGTCCACAGCCACCAGCAGCACGAATACGGCCTGGAGCACGGAGATTACCAGACGGTTGGTATTGGTCACCCTTTCCATGTGGAAGGAACCGCTCTTTAACATTCCCCAGAATATGGAAATAAAAATGACTGCAATGGGATTGTTCTTGGCAATGGACGCAATCATGACGCCGTCCCAGCCCAGATTGGTGGCAAACGCAGGCCTGAACTTGCCAAAGGAGCCGGTCATCTCGGTTCCGCCGCAGACGCCTGCGATGAATCCGCTCAGCAGGAAAATCAGGATGAAGGTCCTCTTATAGTTAATACCGCCGTATTTGGAGAACCTCAGGTTTTCCCCCACCATCTTTAGCTCATATCCCTTTACCGTATATTTATACAGAAGATACACCAGGATGGCGATTCCAAGGGCAATGAAAATAGCGGTGCTGGCGCTGGTCTTAGGTATGATGGTGCCAAGGCGCGCAGTGGGAAGCATGTCCGGCGTGGCAATGGCGTCCGCCAGTTCAGAAGCGTCAAACCCCATGTATTTGAAGGTCAGGTACTCCGTAAACAGGGAGGCCGCATAGTTTAACATCAGGGTACAGATCAGTTCATTCACATTCAGCGTCAGCTTTAGGATTGCGGGTATGAATGCAAACAGCATGCCGCCAATCCCGGCAGCCGCCAGACACAGCGGTATGTGTATGATTTTCGGTACCGCAACGGACGCCCCGATGATGGCTGCGAGGAATGCGCCGAAATACATCTGCCCTTCAATCCCCACGTTCCAGATCCCGGACTTGAATGCAATCACGGCCGCAATTCCTGTTATGATGCTGGGGGTTGCCCAGCGGATGGTTGTCCCGATGGCGCTGACGCTTCCCACGGAACCTGTAATCAGGGCTGAAAATGCCTCTGTTGGACTGTTTCCCTGGGAAAGTATGATACAGGTGCCGATGAACATGACCATCAGCATGGATAAGATGTATTTCAGGATTTCCAGCTTGGTATTCTGTGCCAGTCTAAATTTCATCCCTCTTCCCTCCTAACATGTACAGTCCTATGGTCTTCTCGTCCAGGTCCGGCGTATTTTCCAGGTTTCCCACAATCTCGCCGTTATACATGACCAGGATCCGGTCGGAAAGCTCCATCACCTCGCCCAGCTCATGGCTTACCAAAAGCACGGAAACACCTTTCTGGGCAATATCGATGATTTTCTGCCAGATGAACTCTATGGCGCCCACATCAATGCCCCTGGTGGGGTCCTCTATGATCAGCAGGTCATTGTCCTGAAGGAACTCACGTCCCACAATGGCCTTCTGGATATTGCCGCCCGACAGGGTGCCCATCTTGTCATGGATACCCTGGGTCTTTACCTGGAACTGTTCCACCACTTCCCTGGTAAATTTCTCAGCTTCCTTTTTATTCACAAGAAGGGGATTCCTGAACCTGTGGGCCACGTGATAACCCATGATGCAGTTTTCCACCAGGCTGCAGTCCGTACTGCATCCCGTGGCCAGACGGTCCTGGGGCACATATCCGATTTTCTTTTCCCGTTTCTCCTTTGGCGTTGCAAAGGTTATGTCTTCGCCTTTATATGTAATCGTTCCGGTTTTCGGCTTCCTAAGCCCAAAGACCGCCTCTATCAGTTCACCCTGTCCAGAGCCGGCAACACCTGCGATTCCCACGATTTCGCCTTTTTTCACTGACAGACCCACGTTCTTTACTTTCTCAATCCCATCGCTTCCCACAACAGTCAGCCCTTTTACGTCAAGCACCGTGCTGCCTGTATCTTTTTCATGCTTGCTGGTATTGAACAGTACCTGGCGCCCCACCATAAGGCTTGCCAGCCCATGCTCGTCCGTATCCTGCGGATAGAGGTTCCCGGTCACCTCGCCATTTTTCAGGACCGTGATGTAATCCGATATCTCCATTACTTCCTTAAGCTTATGGGTAATCAGGATAACGGTCTTTCCGTGCTTTGTCAGGTAACGGATTGCCTGGAACAGCCCCTCGATACCCTGGGGCGTCAGCACGGCTGTTGGCTCATCCAGAATGATAAGCTCCGCACCCTTATACAGTATCTTTACAATCTCAACCTGCTGGAGGAGGGACACGGGAAGGTCCTCGGCCCGTTCATCCAGAGGGATGGAAAAACCATACTTCTGCGCAATCTCCTCAATATCTTTTTTGGCAGTCTTCTTATCCAGGAATCCTCCCGCCTTCTTTGTCTCAAATCCCATCATCAGGTTTTCCAACACCGTAAGCTCCGGGAACAGCATGAATTCCTGGTGTACCATACCAATCCCGCACCTGGTGGCATCATTGGGATTCCTGAACACTTCCTTCCTGCCCTTTACAAAGATTTCCCCTTTGCTGGGTTTATAAATACCTGAAATCATATTCATCAGCGTACTTTTGCCAGCTCCATTTTCCCCGATGATGGAGTGCACGGTACCTTTTTTTACAGTCAGGCTGATGTCATTGTTTGCCACCAGCTGCCCAAAGTACTTTGAAATGTGTCTTACCTCAAGGATAACTTCATCCATAAGATCCCTCCCTTTTAAGGAATTCCCCGGCAGCAAGGTAAACTGCCGGAGAATGTTCCTGCCCCCCTGCCGGGGCGTAAGCCGTGCCAGGGTATGCCTTAAGTCCCCTAGTTAGCGGTGTCCTTTGTCACGTCAATGGTGCCTGCCTTTATCTCATCCCCCACTGTTTTCACTGTTTCCTGAAGCTCCGGGGACAGCTTGTCAAATTCCTGCTGGGTATACATCGGAAGATCCTGGGCCATTCCGTATTCCTTGTCCCCGCCTTCAAAGGTTCCCTCAAAGGATGCTTTTCCTTCTTTATACAGGGCTTCATCAATGGGCTTTAAGGCGGACCAGATGACGCTCTTTCCAACATCGCCCTGATAATCGTCGCTGCCGATACATTTTACATTCAGCTCATCACAGCCCGCAATCACGCCAAGGCCGCTTCTGGAAGCAGACTGGAAGATTAAGTCAACGCCTTCGTTCTGAATCATCAGCTTGGCAACCTCCTGTCCCTTAACAGGATCCTGGTCATTGCCCACATAAGCAACGGATACCTGGATGGACGGGTCTATATAGTGGACCCCATGGATAAAGCCATCCCTGTACTTGCGGCTGACCGGACGGTCTGCATGGGCAATGAAGCCGACCTTTTTCTTTTCCGTGTTATTGGCCGCAACCACGCCGGCGATAAAGGAGGACTCGGACGGGTCAACGGATACCGAGCTTACATTAGGTTCATTGGTTTCCATGTATACGTCGCACAGGACAAAATCCGTATCCTTGTATTCAGGCGCAAGCCTCAGTGCGATTTCCGAAAGGTCGCCCCACATGGTATAGACAGGGTTATACCCCATGTCCGCCATGGCGCGCACCTGGTCCTCATACTCGGCCTTGTCCAGTGTCTCCACAATCTTTAATTCTGCTCCCTCTTCATCTGCCAGGCGCTGCAGGCCCTTGACACAAAGGGCAATGAACGGGTCCCCCACAGGTGACGGGATCAGAAGGCCAATCACCTTTTTCCCATCGTTTTTTTCTTCCTCTGCCTTGGTTTCCTCCGCAGCCGCATCTGTTTCCGGCGCCTTGGCAGACGCGTCCTGATTTGTGTCCGTCTGCCCTGCTGCGGCTGTCCCGCTTTGCCCAGTCTGTGCCGTCTTCCCACAGCCGGCCAGTACGGTTGATAACCCCAGTGCAACACACAATGTAACCGCTGCTAATTTCTTCACTCTCATAATCGTTCCTTCCCTTCTCATGGTTTAATTATATTTCAGAATGGCTTCGGTGGTCTTTTTGGATAATGACGTTATGGACTGGCTCTCCATGGTCCTCACATAGGTATCCAGCTGGTCCCTGAGGGGAGCGACAAATTTATCATCCAGTGCATCCAGTCCAAGCATTACCCCATAAGCATGTCCTATGGGGCCGCCCGTACAGTCATTATCCTGACCGGCCATCATCAATATCGTCATGGCGCGCTCAAAGCTGTTGCCCGCAAAACGGATTGCCACAACCTCTGCAGCCAGGTTGGGGTACGCATGTACCCAGTTGTATTCCTTATACTTTTCCTCACACAGTTCCCATGCCTGGCGGTAATCCCTGGACTGACTGCAGGCCTGGCATGCAAATGCGAGGACGCTGTAGAATTCACTGTCACGCGGGATCATCCGCATGGCCTTGTCAAGGATTACCTGCATGTCGGTTTCCACATAAGCCATGGAAACAATCAATGCGTTAAACACTTCTGCTAGGATGCCGTTGTTGTGATGGGAAACGCACCCGTCCCTCCACGCCAGCTCTGCCGCCATCCTTGGGTTTCCCGGCGCCAGGGCGCCGCAGATGGCGGCGCGCATGGCGGCCCCGATCATCTCCCGGTATGGGTTGGCCACATAACCGCTTTCCGGCGGATAGATGCCGTGGCGCAGATGGTTCAGCGCAATCTCCTCCGCAGTATAGGCAAATGGAATATACCCCACCCATTTATCCGCGATATCCTCCGAGGTTATGTCATACCCCTTTTCCCGGAACGCTTCCAGAAGGGCCAGTTCAAATGTAATGTCATCGTTCAGGGTTTCCGGCGGTTTCACATATTCCGTTATCTCGCCGAATACCTCCCATATCCTGGAGGATTTAAACCCTTCCACCGCGGTTCCCAGGGCGGAGCCAATGATTTCCCCCAGCCACCCTGCATGGACCTTCTCAAAGAGCGCATCCTGCCCAGGCAGCCTGTATTCCGGGTATTCCTGGAACTTCACGGACTGCGCGTACTGTTCAAAGCTGTTGTAAACCGTGTAGGACCAGTAGGGGTGGCTTTCTATCTTCGGCGCCTCTGCCAGGGCTTTAAATACCCGGGCATTGATGATCTGCAGGTCTATGAGCCTGTCCTCATCAATGGCCCTGAATGCTTCCGGTATCAGGCGGTCTGCTTCCTGTACATCGTATCCCATGTTCCTCATGCTGGAAATCGCACCCAGCATCTTGGAGTAGGGCGCCTTGGATTCCGGCAGCGGCTTAATCCACGCCCCTTTTCCGGTTTCCAGCATCTGCCTTGCCTCCTCCAGGAATTTTCCCTCCAGGAGGTTGTCCCACTGGATCAGATCCGTGCGGTCCCTGACCGGAATTGCGTCACAGAAAAATTCATAGTCATATTCCCATGCTCGTTTCATAATATTTTCTCCTTATATTCATATTTTTTTGTCTGTTCTGCACAATGGTTTTATATAATTCTTCGTTCCCCCCACACATGTATGCTTATCCTATCTTTTAGTATAATTTTAGATAATACTGTCAGCCGACAATGAAAGGAGTAACAACAATGGCTATTTACTGTGAAGATCTGTTTAAACTGTCCACCTTCCGCGACGCGCGGTTAAGGGGAGGCAGGACCGGCCTGGGGAGGAAAATCACCTGGCCTTACGTAGGCACCACCCCCAGCGTATCCCAATGGCTCCACGGAGGTGAAATCCTCTTCCTGACAGGGGTAGGCATCCCCTCGGATGATGAATCCCTGCTGAACCTGACCGAGGAATGCATCCAGAAAAACTTATCCGGCATCGTATTCCTGCTCAATCCGGATTACATTCCCGAAATCCCTGAAAAGGTGATTGAAAAAGCGGACCAGGAAGGGCTTCCCGTGTTCCAGATGCCCTGGAACGTGAAGCTGATTGACGCCACCCGGGAAATCATTGAACTGATGGAACAGGTCAATGAGAAGAGCAAGAACGTCCGTTTCTTCCTTGAAAGCCTGCTTTTTTCCAACAACAGCGATATTGACTCCATCATGCATTTTTATAACATCCGCCTTCATTCCCAGTACTGTATATGCGTGGTGGAATCCGCCGACAATGTATTCTCAGAAGCCATTGAATCCAACTTCCAGCACCTGTCTGCCTCTGTGCGGAACATTGCCCTGTCAAGCCGCCTGGCCATACTCAGCTGTTCCTATGCCAACCGGCTGATTTTCCTTTTGACGGCCGACAGCAGAAGCGATACCGTCTATCTGCAGAACACCATATCGAATAACTTCGAATACATCCAGGCGCTTCATGCATCCAGGGGAGGTTATATGAAAATGGCTTTCAGCCGCACCTTTACCAAGCTGAATCAGATCAAACAATGCTACCATGAAATCACGGTGGCCCTGTCCACCAAAAACCTCCACGCACTGTTTCCCAACCACATCATCCACTACGAAAACCTGGGAATCTACCGCATCCTGTTTGAACTTGATAAGAATGAGTCCATCCGGGATTACTGCATTAAGAACATCGAACCCCTGATTACATATGACACACAGCATTCATCCAATCTTCTAGAGACACTCCGGCTTTATTTCATCAACAACTGCCATTCCAGCCAGACCGCCCAGGCCCTGTTCATCCACAAGAACACCCTTGTTTACCGTTTATCCCTGATAAAGGAACTTCTTCACACGGATTTATCCAATGCGCTTAAAAACCTGGAACTGTTCAACAGCATCCTCCTGTACGATTACCTTCATGCCGTCTAGCAGAATTCCCGTCTAACAGAATTCCCGTCTGATGAAATCACTGATATTGGAAACCACATCCTCCACAATCCACTGCCCCTTCAGGGCAGAGGAGGATCTGGCCGTGGCCAGCACCCCGTTGGACGGTATGCTGTTTTTATCAATGGGATACCGGTAGCAGAATCCCGGGTCCACATGATCCACGTCTGCAATCAGGTCCTGACGCACCAGTTCCGGCGCAAAGTACATCATCAGGGAGGTTTCCGTAATGGCAGCATGCTCCAGCGCCCAGCCCGGGAATGGCACCTGGTCAAATATCCGTTCAATCATATTGGGTGACATGGGGTCCCACCAGTTCATCAAAAGAAGCTTTACCCCATCCCCATGCCTGGCTGAACACAGGTCCATGGCCTCCACCACAAAGGGTTCATTCTCAAAATGCGCATTGAACAGCAGGATCCGGCTGAACCCGTCCCTTACAAACTCGTCAATCACATCCTGCACCAGGTTCTGCAGCGTCTGTCCGTTCAGGTCAATTGTTCCGGGAAACAGAGGGCCTCCTCCGCTGAAGGGCTTCGATTTATATCCATAACAGAGGGCCGGGGCCACAATCCCATCCACCTGTCCTGCGATGCGGTATGAAAATTCCTCCGCCAGCACCGTATCCACACACAGGGGAAGATGCGGCCCGTGCTGTTCCGTTGCCCCGATAGGAAGGATCACGATGCCATCCTTTCTCCCCGCATATTCCGTCCACGTCATTTCCTTCATCTTGATGTGTCCTGACATCATTTTGTCCCTCCCTTTGTCTCATCTTTGTATCATGCCACTATCATACTGTTTTTCCCCTGTCCTTTTAAGGTGTGGTCCGCACAAAAATACAGGCCATGCTTTAGGCCCGACGCACACAAAAGAACCGGGGATTTTTTGGTCCTTTGGCACAATTACTTTTTTATCCTTTTCCTGTAATGTGGTCTTAAAACTCATATGGAGGGAATGAATCAATTGAATACAATCTTGTTTACCAATGCGCATCTTTATCATGAGCCGGATTTATGCGACCTGCTGGTGGAGGACGGCCGTTTCCTGGAAATCGGGCCATGCCTGAATAAAAAATATCCTGTGGGGAATATCTGCGACCTTCACGGAAAGCTGGTGCTTCCTCCTTTTGTGGATTCCCACATCCATCTGGATTACGTATACACTGCCAGGGAACCGGGGGCAGGCAACTGTTCCGGCACCCTCTTTGAGGGGATTGAACGGTGGTCCCGCGGAAAACAGAACCGTTCCGTGGAGGAAATAAAAAGACGGGCCAGAATCGCGTTAAAAAAGGAGATACTGAACGGGACCCAGTACATGAGGACCCATGTGGATGTCACGGATCCGTCCCTTAACGGGCTAAAGGCCATCCTGGAGCTGCGGGACGAACTGAAGGGGGTACTGGACCTTCAGGTCATAGCATTTCCCCAGGAAGGGATGTATTCATATACCAACGGCGATAAACTGGTGGAAGAAGCCCTGATCATGGGGGCTGACGTGGTGGGCGCCATCCCCCACTATGAATTTGCCAGGGAATGGGGCGAACAGTCCATTAAGACGGTCATCCGGCTGGCCCTTAAATATGACAAGCTGATTGACATCCACTGTGACGAGACGGACGACGAGCAGTCACGGTTCATTGAATCCCTGGCAGCCCTGGCCTACCAGAACGGGATCGGCAGCCGTACGACTGCCAGCCATGCCTGCGCCATGGGTTCCTATAACAATGCATATGTCTATAAGCTCTTTAAGCTCCTAGAGCGTTCCGGCATCAACATAATCTCCTGCCCCACCGAGAACATCCATCTCCAGGGGAGGTATGACTCCTATCCCAAACGCCGCGGCCTGACCCGCGTCAAGGAGCTGAGCGATGCAGGAATCAACGTATGCTTTGCCCAGGACTCCATCTCCGACCCATGGTATCCTTTGGGCAACGGCAATCTCATGACCATCCTGGACTTTGGCCTGCACATCTGCCACCTGATGTCATTTCCTGAAATAGAAAACAGCTTCCGCTACATCACGGACAATGGCGCCCGCACCCTGTCCATGGAAGGAAGCTATGGGATACGGCCGGGCAATGACGCCAACTTCATTGTGCTGGACGCCTCCGATCCCTATGAAGCCATCTGCGAACGGGTCGGCGTCCTGGCATCCGTGCGCAGGGGCAGCTTCCTGTTCCGTAAACAGCCTGCCAAAACCGAACTCAACTGCGGTTTTCTCAGCAAAGTGCAGGATGTATAAGCGGAAACACATGGATGCGTTCACATTTATTGGCAATAATATACGAGTATGGCGCCGTTATTTTTATGCATATTGCACAAACATTTTCAAATAATTTTTAGAATTTTGCCTATGGACTAAAATTTTTTTAGGTATTATAATATACCACATGAAAACAATTTAACATATCCATTGCCAATATGTATATCCTGGGGATTGGCCCAGAGTCTCTACCAACTACCTTAAAGAGTTGACTACATATCTTATGTAGCCAGCTCTTTTTTTGTTTGTGTAAGGGCATTTCTGAATATTCCGGTATATCTTTTGGCAAAAACAATACAAGGAGGAAAATAGAATAATGAATATTGTAGGGCAGCAAGTGAAACGTGTTGATGCTTACGGAAAGGTGACGGGTGAAGCCAAATATACGGCGGACCTGGAACCCAGGGACATCCTTCACGGCAGGGTCGTGCACTCCACCATAGCCAACGGGCGGGTCAAAAGCTTTGATCTGACGGAGGCTTACAAAGTGCCGGGCGTGGTTAAGATTGTCACCTGTTTTGACGTACCCGACTGCCAGTTCCCCACAGCAGGACACCCCTGGAGCGTGGAAACCAAACACCAGGATATCTGCGACCGCAAGGTGCTGAATGAACGCGTCCGGCTGTACGGGGATGATATTGCCGCTGTTGTGGCGGAGGACGAGGTCGCGGCTTTCCAGGCGGCGCGTTTAATCAAGGTGGACTATGAAGAATATGAGCCCATTGTCACGGTTGAGGCAGCCATGGCAGAGGGCGCCACACCGCTGCACCCGGATATCAGGAAAGACAACGTAATCGTGCACTCCCATATGACCATGGGGGACAGCAGTTTTACATATGAAGAGGGGCTTAAAAAGGCCGTGGAAACCTATGGCGCTGACAATATTGTTTCCATGGATGTGGAGTACGACACCCCCCGTATCTCCCACTGCCATATCGAACTTCCTGTTTCATGGGCCTATGTGGACACCAACGGTAAGGTCACCGTCATCTCCTCCACCCAGATCCCGCACATTGTCAGGAGATGTACGGCCCAGGCCCTTGGCATTCCCATCGGCAGGGTGCGCATCATCAAGCCGTATATCGGCGGAGGCTTTGGCAACAAGCAGGATGTGCTCTACGAGCCGTTAAATGCATTCCTTACCCTCTCCGTGGGCGGACGGCCCGTGAGACTGGAAATCAGCCGGGAGGAAACCATTTCCGGAACACGCACCCGACACGCCATAAAGGGCATATGCAGGGGCGTTGTGTCCAGGGACGGACGCGTGCTTGCCAGGAAACTGGAGGCTTATGCCAACAACGGCGGCTATGCCTCCCACGGCCATGCAATCTGCGCCAACTGCGGCAATGTGTTCAAGGATTTATACAGGGATGAGTTTGGCACCGAAGTGGACTGTTTCACCGTATATACCTCCTCTCCCACGGCCGGGGCCATGAGGGCCTACGGCATCCCCCAGGCAGACTGGTTCGCGGAATGCCTGAATGACGACATGGCCTATGCCATTGGCATGGACCCCTGCGAATTCCGGCTTAAGAACTGTATGGAGGATGGATTCGTGGATCCGGCCAACGGCATCACCTTCCACTCCTACGGATTAAAACAGTGTATCGAGGTCGGCAGGAAGCATATCCGCTGGGACGAAAAATGGAGCGCATACAGGAATCAGACAGGACCTGTCCGCAAGGGCGTGGGCATGGCAATCTTCTGCTACAAGACAGGCGTGCATCCCATTTCCCTGGAAACAGCTTCTACCCGCATGGTATTAAACCAGGACGGCTCCATGCAGCTGTGCATGGGCGCCACGGAAATCGGCCAGGGCGCGGATACCGTGTTCTCCCAGATGGCGGCGGAAACCACCGGCATTTCCTTTGATAAGGTGTATATCGTTTCCACCCAGGACACGGACATCACCCCCTTTGATACAGGCGCCTATGCATCCCGCCAGACCTATGTGTCCGGCATGGCCTGTAAGAAATGCGGGGAAGAGTTCCGCCACAAGATCCTGGAATACGCTGCATATATGCTGAACCACGATGTAACCGACCTGTCAAGGACCGTGTATGCCGAAGAGGTAAAGGCTGCCGGAATGCGGATCAGGGAAGCCCTTGGCCTCCACGAAGGCGAGGAAATCACCGAGGACATGCTGGACATCGCTGACAGCAAGGTCATCGTAAGCGGCGGCGCACCGGAATTATTTGACGTGTCCGTGGTTGCGGATACTGCCTTCTACTCCCTGGACCGCTCCGTACATATCACGGCGGAAGTGACCAACCAGTGCAAGGACAACACCTTCTCCTCCGGCTGCTGTTTCGTGGAGATTGAGGTGGATATGCCCCTGGGGCTGGTGACTGTGACGGATATTGTCAATGTCCATGATTCAGGAATCCTGATTAACCCCCAGACAGCCCGTGCCCAGGTTCACGGCGGTATGAGCATGGGACTGGGATACGGTCTTTCAGAGGAACTTCTGGTGGATGAGAAAACAGGACGCCCGTTAAACAACAACCTTCTGGATTACAAGATACCCACTGCCATGGATACGCCGGACCTGAATGTGGAGTTCATCCAGTTAGAGGACCCCACCGGCCCTTACGGCAACAAATCCCTGGGCGAGCCGCCTGCTATACCGGTCGCTCCCGCCATCCGCAATGCAATCTTAAATGCAACCGGGGTCCACATGAACGTGACACCTATGACAGCCCAGAGGCTGATTGAGAAATTCAAGGAAAAAGGTCTGATATAAAGAGGACCGGTATAAGGAGAGAGCCATGTTTGACATTAAATCATTTTATGAGGCCGTAAGCGTGAAAGACGCAATCCAGGCCCTTGTGAAGGATACGGATGCCGAAATCATCAGCGGCGGCACCGACGTATTAATCCGCGTGCGGGAAGGTAAGGATGCCGGACGTTCCCTGGTATCCATCCACAACCTGGAGGAATTAAAGGGCGTGAAGCTTCTTGAGGACGGCAATCTGTGGATTGGCGCCGGGACGTCCTTTTCCCATATCACCAATGACCCGCTGATTAAAGAATACATCCCCATGCTGGGGGATGCCGTGGACATGGTCGGCGGCCCACAGATACGCAACACCGGTACCATCGGCGGGAATATCTGCAACGGCGCAACCTCTGCCGATTCCGCGTCCACCATGTGGACCCTGGAAGCGGACGTGGTCCTGGAAGGGCCGGAAGGTGAGCGCACCGTGCCTGTATGTGAATTTTACACCGGGCCCGGACGGACGGTACGAGACCGCTGTGAGGTCTGTAAAGGTTTTGTGATCCGCCGTGAAAGCTTCGAGGGCTGGACCGGACACTACATCAAGTACGGCAAGCGTAAGGCCATGGAGATAGCCACCCTGGGATGCGCCGTAAGGGTAAAGCTGTCCCCTGATAAGAAACGGATTGAGGATGTACGGCTGGGCTACGGCGTGGCCGGTCCCACCCCCCTTCGCTGCCTCAAGGCGGAAGAAGGCCTTAGGGGCCATGACATCAATGATAGCGACGCCATCCTTGCCTTTGGAAAGGATGCGCTTACGCAGGTCAATCCGCGTACCTCATGGAGGGCTTCCAAGGAATTCAGGCTTCAGCTGATTGAAGAGCTGTCCAAGCGCGCGCTGAAAGAGGCAATTAAAAAGGCAGGAGGAGAGATAGATGCTTAAAATCGTACACATGAAGGTAAACGGAAAGGATGTGGAGCTGGCAGTGGACGAACGGGAGTCCCTGTTAGACACACTGCGCCAGCGTCTGGGGCTTACATCCGTCAAGAAGGGCTGCGAGGTCGGGGAATGCGGCGCCTGCACCGTACTGGTAAACGGGGAAGCCATTGACAGCTGCATCTATATGACACTTTGGGCAGAAGGCAAAAGCGTCATGACCGTGGAAGGATTAAAGGGGCCAAACGGGGAACTGTCCCCCATCCAGAAGGCATTCATCGAGGAGGCTGCGGTACAGTGCGGTTTCTGTACGCCCGGCCTTATCATGAGCGCGGTGGAAATCGTGGGAACCGGCAAGAAGTATAACAGGGAAGAACTGAAGAAGCTGATTTCCGGCCATCTGTGCAGGTGCACGGGATATGAAAATATCCTGAATGCAATGGAACGGATTGTGGAAGAGGTATATCAGATCAGCCATAAGACGGAGTCTTAAGGGATTGCCCGCGCGGCACCAGATCCTAAAAAATAACAGGGGGTAACAAAATCATGAACAGCAATGCAAATTGCAGCATTAATAATATTTATAAGCTGGAGGGACGGGTGCCGCTTGGCAAAGCCATCCCTTTCGGCCTGCAGCATATTCTGGCAATGTTCGTTTCCAACCTTGCGCCGATTACCATCATCGCAGGCGCTGCACAGCCCGCATTAACCCAGGCCCAGACAGCCATCCTGCTTCAGAACGCCATGTTCGTTGCAGGAATCGCCACACTGGTCCAGCTCTATCCGGTCTGGAGGATCGGTTCCAGGCTTCCGGTGGTCATGGGCGTCAGCTTCACCTTTGTCACGGTCCTCAGCACCATTGCCGCCAATTACGGGTATCCATCCGTGGTGGGCGCTGTGCTGATCGGCGGTATCTTTGAAGGGACCCTGGGACTTCTGGCCAAATACTGGCGTAAGATCATCACCCCGGTTGTTGCCGCTTCCGTCGTGACAGCCATTGGATTCTCCCTTTTTACGGTCGGCGCCCGGTCCTTTGGCGGCGGTTATGCAGAGGACTTCGGCTCTGCCCAGAACCTGATTCTTGGCACGCTGACGCTGCTGACCTGCCTCTTGTGGAACATTTTCGCAAAAGGATATTTAAAACAGCTTTCCGTCCTGGCCGGGCTGATTGTGGGATATGTGATTGCCATTTTCCTGGGCAAGGTGGATTTAAGCCTGATCATGTCCGGCGGCATCATTGCCCTTCCCTCCCTGCTTCCCTTTGTTCCTGAGTTCCATGCAGGGGCAATCATCTCTGCCTGCATCATTTTCCTGGTGTCCGCGGCAGAGACCATCGGCGACACATCCGCACTTGTATCCGGCGGCCTGAACCGTGAAATCACCGGAAAGGAAATCTCCGGTTCCCTTGCCTGCGACGGATACTGTTCCGCTGTCTCCACCCTGTTCGGATGTCCTCCGGTCACCTCCTTCTCACAGAACGTGGGACTGATTGCAATGACAAAGGTAGTTAACCGCTTCACCATCATGACAGGAGCGGCCTGTATGATCCTGGCCGGGCTGCTTCCTCCGGTAGGCAACTTCTTTGCCTCCCTTCCCCAGGCGGTCCTGGGCGGATGCACCATCATGATGTTCGGCTCCATCCTGACCTCAGGCGTTCAGATGATTTCAAAATGCGGCTTCTCCCAGCGCAACATCACCATCGTCTCCCTTTCCCTGGCAGTGGGCATCGGCTTCACCACCGCCAGCGAGATTGGCATATGGGATATCTTCCCGGAGCTTGTGCAGTCCGTATTCTCTGCCAATGTGGTGGCTGTCGTGTTTGTCGTGTCGGTGTTCCTGAGTCTGGTGCTGCCGAAGGATATGGATATTAAGATGTTGGAGGAATAACTGTGTGGACGGCTGTAAGTCCAAGATTCATGTAAGTCCAGGGTCTATTTAGGGCGGGGAAATTCCCCGCCCTTTCCATATTGATACTATGATTCCGGGTACCCAATCTTCAAAGTAACCCCGTCCAGTGACACTCCCTTACTCCGCGTAATAGGCAGCTTCTGCTCCGCAGTGAATCCAAGGGTCTCCCCGTCCCTGAGCACCACATCCCCATCCAGCACATAGTATGCCAGGTTCAGGAGATAATCCCTCAGTTCCTGGGGTTCGGCCCTGACATCCAGCACTTCCATCTCATCCCTGCCAAATGCCCTCATTCCATAAGTATAGGTGTTCCATCCCCCTTCGGTCTGGTACAGGCCGAAATAAATCCAGTTCAGGATGGGAAGTCCGCCGTCCTTCATCATCTCTGAAGCATCCAGATAAAACCGGGGCTGGAAAACGGTTCCGCTTGTATAGACGCCCAGAACGGTTTCCTGTCTGCAGCAGGCAGCCATAAGCTTGGCAAGCAGCAGGCCGCGCTCCTTTACAGGCGCGTCTTTTCCCATGATTGCAACCATCAGATGGGCTTTATGTGTCTTAACGGTTTCAACTGCCTCGGGCCACATATAGTTGTTGGCGGCATTCGCCTCTGCTTCCCCCTCCGGCACAGGCGCATCCATCATGGCGACCACCAGCCTGAGACCGTTGACAGAGTAGATGTGGGGGGCATCCTCGTCATCATATGCCGTGTTCCCTTCGTCATTGGCGGATACATCTTCCCCTGATGTCTCCCCATCCTCTTCCTCAATACAGTCAATCCCCCAGTCCGCCTTCATATCTGCCGCCAGCTTGTCCGGTGACCAGTGGGGTTCTGAGAGCAGGACAAAGCCTACGAAGGTTCCGGTTTCGTCATTTTCCTCCTGATCCCCATCCTCATTTATATCATTCCGGCCTGCATGGTTCCTGTCTGCATCCTTCCTTCCCGCAACTTCCCTACATGCATCATTGACGTTCCCGCTGTCTTCACCTGAACCTTCAGGATCTGCAGGACGGGCCTCCTGTTCCAGCGCCTTTGCCTGTTCCATCCAGTAACGGCGGATCATCTCCACCATTTCTTTTGCCTTGTCCACAGCGGTTGCAGCATCGTATGGTTCCATCTCGCTGAATACATGGCCGCAGTGCTCCGTATCTCCTGGTCCGTATCCGCCGCAGACGCCCAGAAGCCATTTGCCAAGAATCCCTTTCTTATATCGGAACATGTAATAATGCAGGCCATGAAGGTCAAACTCCCCCGCTGGTTCTATCTTTGCCGGTTCCCTTCCAAGCTCTCCCGGATGTGAAAGCCACTCTTTCATTGACTGCATGGCTGCTGCCTGTTGTTGGTTCATGCTGTTATCCTCCTGCTATTTTCTATAATTGAAGTACCGCTCATGGAAATGTCCTGATGAAACTGATTGCCGGGGCCATTCTGTCTGTGGAGTTCGTTCTCCTGACAGAGTTAATTGTAAGCCTCTGTATGTGTCTCCGGTTCCTGGTCCTTAACCGCCTTTAATTTACCCAGCAGTCCATAGATTCCGGCCCGCTGTCCCTCCTCAAAATAGGTGATGGTCACAAGAAACAGGGATGGTCCTGAAACAGCCTTGCAGAACACCTGATAATAGGCTTCTTCCTCATCCTCCACCTTGCGCCAGCCCCAGCGCGCCCGGCCGTTTGGCATGTCCAGGTCCTTAAGCTCCCTCAGGCCGTCAAAACCACCTTCCAGTGAGGCGTCCTTACCCTGAAGCCGGAACCCGTTCACCCGCCATATGGGATCCTTGCCGGTGCCGTCCCACCATAAGTCGCAGCCCCTGCCATTTTCCTGTTCCTCCCACTCATACAGATAATTACCCGGAAGGGTCAGGCGGAGGACACCATATCCGTATGTCACTTCCCCCCTTCTGAATCCCACCGGATACAGGGACTCCAATACCTGGGCCGTATCTGGTATGACGGGCGTCCTTTTGTCCAGACCGCACAGCAGCAGGTATGCTTCCATAGGAAGGGGAATCCTGGGATCCAGCCTGTATGCCTGTTCCAGATCATCAAGGGCTGCCCGGTTAAGGTCCGCGTCCTGAGCGCTGCGGTCCGATGGGCCGAAGAAGCATTTTTCCCACATCAGGTTCAGGGCACAGTTCCTGTAGTATGCAGCATCCTTCTCAGGCTGGTTCCATATGAAGAACCGGTCTGCCAGCCATCCGGTTCCAAGGCACTCCACGGTCTTAACCATGCTGGCAATCCCAAACCGTCCCATGGGTGTCACAACGGTTCCCGGGATATCCTCGGGCTGGTACTGATTTATGTCCCAGCACAGACAGAGGCTGCTGTATTCCCCTGAAGCCAGGCGCTCCCTGCACAGGTTGACCAGCATCTTAAGCCATGGATGGAAATGTTCCTCTTTCATACGCTGAAAATCCCTGTGACTGTAATAATCAGTCTCATCTGACACAGTCAGGCCCTTAAGGACGGATTTGCCCAGTGCATCCACAAATTCCACCGCCGCCTTATGGAATCCTGGCCCGCAGGGTGTGGAGTAGCATTCCCCGGATATGACCCATTGACCCAGCAGTCCGTTTTCATGTTCCCAGGTCATGGAAATGCCGCCCATGGGACAGAAGGATATCCATATATGGTCATTGTCCTCCTGTACGGTCTGCCCACCGGATTCTGCAAGACTGCGGACAGCCTGAATCAGCGCTTCCTTCTTCCTTACCTTTGCGCCAAATGCAAACCGTATGCTCATGCCTCCTCCTTCTTTATCCGGATACTGCCCGCATTGCGGCGGAAGGTATGGAATAACGCCTCCTTAACAGGCAGGTTCCTGAATACCTCCACCGCGGCGTTCAGCACAGCGGTCAGATCCCACGCAATAAAATCCAGGTATCCGCACTCCGTCCCCGTGGCGCCTCCGGTAAATACCACCGCATCCCCACATTTTCCTGATATCTCCTGTTCCAGTTTATCCCGCAGATCCAGTATCTGATTCCTTGGTATACCGTCCAACGGATAATAGAAAAATCCAGGGACCGCCCCATCCTGATGGAAATCCTCCATGATTCCGTCATCCCCCCTGTAATATGCGCTGACAACCGGAATACAGGTGGTTACTCCCGCATATACGTCTTCACGCAGATCCCACCCTTCTTCCTCCGACGGCTTCATCTCATATGCGCTGTACCACTGGCACATCTGGTCCGCAGTGACAATCTCCCTGTCCTTTTTTATGTATTCCAGAAGGTCTGCCAGGCAGATGTCCTCCCCCTCCTGAGGCGTTTCCAGCAGATCCATATATCCCACATACCGGATGGCGGGGATTTCCCCAATGGCCTGGTCCAGCAGGACAGACATGAGGCCATACGCCTGGTTCTCATTTTCCTTCAGCAAAGGCAGCAGCTTTTCACAGTAAATGGACAGCCCGATCTGTTTATCATCCAGTTCCTCCACCCAGACCCTTGCATCTTCCGTACCGATATCCCTGTCAAACATCCTGAGCACAAATCCGTTGGCTGGCTGGCGTCCCACCAGGATATTCCAGTTCTGATGCACCTCCTTTGGCGCATGTTCCATAAAGTACTTCAGTTTGAAAATGCGGCTCTTGTCCCCCTCCGGCGACAGGATCAGGTCATATTTACTGCCATTGCGGCCCACTTCAAAATACAGTCCTGCAAATGCAGGCGAAAGAAGCTGATGACACAAACCAGCCACCTGTTCCCCTCCCTGCTTTGCATCCAACAGTTCCCTGAGTCTCCCTTCCCCCTCCAGGAATGACTGCCATCCCTCCTTTACCCTCTCGCAGAAGGGTTTCATTGCATTGGGAAGGGTAAGGGCCTTCCTGCACAGGGATATCATCTCCAGCGTATCCTCATCCCCCGGCCTGTACTCCAATGCCTTTTCAAAATAGTACCTTGCTTTGGATTCCTGGTCCAGATAATACAGCGCGTAGCCCATCCTATAATTCCAGTCATGTTCCCCTGCATATTCCTTTTCCACGGATTCCAGGAGTTCCACTGCCTTTTTAAACAGATGCCTGTCCCCCGGCTCCGCCAGGTTGTTATATGCGCGCGCCAGCTGGCTGGTTAATTCCGGTGTCTGCTGCTCCCGGGGCAGGGCTTCAATCGCATCAATGATATTCTGGAACTGACCGTCCTCATGCCACTGTTCCAGCGCTTCAGGAAGGTGGGATGGGGTGCGTGGGTTTGTTTCATTTTCAGGCTTCTGCTTCATGGTATTTACCTCCATCTTGTCTTTCAATCATTATACACTAGAGAGGGTGGAATGGATAGTAAGCGGTAGAATTATTAAAACAATCGTAACAAACAGGAACGGCATACCGGAATCCCAGTATGCCGTTCCTGTTCCTTTAATCCGTGTTCCTTCAACCCATGTTCCTTCAACCTTTTACTTTATTGGTATGTTTGCAGATTAACTGATTCTGTGAAATGTGTCATGGACGTGATGCATCAGTCATCGTCGCGGTCATCGTCATGGTCATCATCGCGGTCGTCATCATGGTCACCATCGCGGTCAGCATCATGGTCATCATCCCGGTCATCGTCATGGTCATCATCCCGGTCATCGTCATGGTCATCATCCCGATCGTCATCATGGTCATCATCCCGGTCATCGTCATGGTCATCATCATAATGCCCATCATGATCATCATCCCGGTCAATATCCAGCACTGCCCCGGTTACCGCGTCCAGTTCCACTTCATGTCCAACTCCCTGGATTACTACCTCTATTTCATAAACCCCGTCATCCAGTTCGTATTCCTTGAATTTCAGGCTGTCTTCCTTTAATCCAAACTGTTCCAATACAATCCTCTCAGCAGTTTCCCTGTCGATATACCCCCTATCATCCAACGAATGGGTTCCCACCACCTTGATATACGCATTGATTTCACGGTCCTTTGCAACATCACGGACTTCATCCTCTATCTCCCTCATAAACATGTCATCCGGATACCTGGAGCCTTTTTCAGCCTTTACCACCAGGCTCTTTCTGGAACCGTCTGCATTTTCACTGAACCAACCCTTTTCATCCAGGCGTCTGATCAGCCTTCCCACTGCTGTTTTACAACTTTTTCCAACATACCCGTCCTGTCCTTCCAGGAATTCCTTACCATCCCGGTCAACCCCTTTTATCTCCAGCACCGTACCATCCTTATCATAGGAAATGGATATATCCGGTCCCGCGCTCACCAGGATACGCCCCTTAATCTCTTCCTTATTGCTCGATGCTTTGTAAGACGGCGCCCCGAACGCTGTATTTCCTGCTCTGGCTGCCCCTGCTGCCAATATGGCGGCACATGCAAATACGGCTGCCCTGTTTAATCTTCTTTTTAACATATTCATTTTCCTCCTGTAATCTGTGGATGTTTTTGCTTATATACATAGATTACGGAAGCATATTTTTAAAACTGGGGTAGAGATGATTTTTTCTGAAAAATTATATTTCCCATTGGGAAACGGCATTCCCGTGGACAGCTACCACTTTTCATGATGAATCTTTGCGGTTTCCCACCGGCAGACCGATTCCTTTATCCCGGCAGGCCAGCCAAAGGCAATCACGGAAATGGGTTCCAGCTTAGGAGGGAGCGCCAATTGATGGATTAACAATTTCCGCCAATCAGAATTAGACGCCACACCACACCAGACACCTCCCAGTCCTAATCCGTGAATACTGAGCAGCATGTTTTGCGTTGCGGCCGCACAATCTGCATATAAGAACTCTTTTATTCCTTCTATATTCTTATCTCCGCAAACAATAATTGCTCCTGCGGATTCTTCCATCATCGCAGCATTGGGATTATTCCGGGCCAGGATTGATAGGACATGCCGGTCCCTTATCACGATAAAATGGTACGGGCGCTTATCTTTTGCCGTAGGAGCCTGCATGCCTGCAAAAAGGATGGCATTTACCATATCCTGGCTGACTGGTTTGGAGGTGAATTCCCGTATGCTTCGCCGTGTTTTTATGGCAGTAAGGATATCCATATCACTCGTGATATCAACCAACTTTTCAGGTTTTTCCCTGACAGCATCCATATCCTCGCAGGACATGGTAATCTCCGCTGCCATCGCCTGACCGTCAAACCCAACGGACTTCTGCACCGTCTTATCTAAAACCATGACAAATCTCCCGCCGCCGCGGGATAGTAATTTACTTCGGTATCCAATGCCATTAATCGTACCGCTTACATAAATCGTCCCCTTAGGTTTACTGAATACCGCTTTTGCATCAAACGGAATTTCAACAATGGTCAGTCTGCCTGAACCGTCCTTTTTAATCAGGGCATCGAATCGTTCCATTGCGTTCCTCCTTCCATGTATTCGCTTTTTTGCATGATGGAGCGCAAGGGCGTGTTTGAAAATTGCTTTCCGTCAGATGTACGTCCCACTTTGTGGGAGATTTGGTCCCGATGAGGAAGGCGTAGCGGGCTACGTTGACCGAATCGGGGCCAAATATGCCGCGAAGTGGGACGTGCAGATGGCGGGAATGAATTTTCAAACACGCCCTAGTCATCGTCCTCATTACTGTCCCCATCATCTTCTTCATTTTCATTTCCTCCATTCCCGTCCTCATCATCCGCAGCGCCATCTCCATCGTTTTCATGACCGATGTCATCTTTCCGGTCATCTTCCTGGCTATCTGCGTTTCCACGCCCATCGTCCCGGTCATCTCCATGCCCACGCCCATCATCCCGGTCATCTCCATCCCCACGCCCATCATCCCGGTCATCTCCATCTCCATGCCCATCGTCCCGGTCATCTCCATCCCCATGCCCATCATCCCGGTCATCTCCATCTCCATGCCCACCATCGTCCCGGTCATCTCCATCTCCACGCCCACCATCGTCCCGGTCATCCTCTTCTCCGCGCCCATCGTCCCGGTCATCTCCATCTCCACGCCCACCATCCCGGTCATCCTCTTCTCCACGCCCATCGTCCCGGTCATCTCCATCTCCGCGCCCATCGTCCCGGTCATCCTCTTCTCCGCGCCCATCATCCCGGTCATCCTCTTCTTCATCGTCATCATCCCGCTCACCTGTTCCACCGCGTCCCGCGCCCCCAGTCATCCCTTCTGCCGCCTTTGGCACAGCCGGCGCAGCTGCAGGACGGGCCGGCATGGAAGGATGATGGCCGGAAGCAGGACGGGACGCAGGACGGACCACTGGAGCATCCGGCGCAGCGGTCCGGTCATCCCCATCTGCATCCTTCATATCCCCTGCGTCATCCCCTACCTTTATCTCCACTTGCATCCTGCCTTCAAACTGTCTCCTCAGTCCGGTACCGATATCGTCTTCCCTCTTCTGTTTCCACCGTATGCTGCCCCCGTCTGCTTTCACCATCACGGTTCCACCTTCAGCCAGGTACCCCATGTCCACGGCGCGTTCAACCAGAAGCCGGGTAACATCCTCTGCATGCTTCCCTTTGTAAGACACCTGTCCAATCAGTCTGTTCCCATCCTCATTCAGCCCTTCCAGGCCCACTACCCGGTCCATGTAACTCACGGACATCAGGACATCCGGATTGATTTTCAGGTGCACGGTCCCGTAGGGAATGAAACAGGCCCCGTATCCCCCGCCTCCCAGGACGGCAAGGCAAAGACAGGCCGCAGCCACCATGGATGCAAGCCTCATCCTAAACAGCGCCGGCCTGTGCTGCTGTTCAATGACATCATCCACCTTCTGCCCCACCTCATACCCCATATTTGCCACTTTTATGATACGGCCTGCCTGATCCAGCACGATTGCGTATGCCGGATGGCATTCCATCACCAGATATGTCATACGGATGCCTCCTTTCCCCCGGATACCTGACACAGGTGCCCCCGGATAATCTCGTAACCATTTGTATATGCAAGTAAAATGGCCATCATGTAGGAACGGTGCCGTTCCAGGGTCTTTCTCGCAACTCCGGATACAGCAGTCAGTTCCGCCAGGGGCAGCCGCCTGCTTTTCACAAACCGGTCCAGAATCCCCGGATTCTCCCTGGCTGCCTGCAATGCCTTGTGGCAGGCCTGCAGTGTACGCTCCTGTTTCGGACAATTGTCCGCCACTTCGGACAGGCTCAGGCCATATTCCATAAGATTATTTGCAAATTCCTCCAATTCCTCCCTGGTAGCCTCCCGGACCGTCCATTGCTTCATCCCGTCTTCCCCGGCAGGAATCATATCAGAAAGCGTATGTTCCTCCCCATCCCCCAATGGCGCGTCATAGGAAACCGTCCCCTTATGGCGTTCCTCTTTTCTGTTATAATCAACCAGACGGTTGCGGATGGCTGCAGAAGCATAGGAAAGAAAGCTGCCTCTTCCCCGTTCATATCCCTGAACCGCCTCATAAAACGCAAACATGGCAATGCTAAGCTCATCATCCCTGCCCTCAGAAGGTACGGCATGGGTAAACCTGGCTGTCTCAGACCGTATGAAATTCATATATTGGGAAATCAGCTCATCGGCAGCCAGCGCGTCTTTCTTTGCCCTGTATACCATATGAACGATTGCATGCTCTCCTCCCATCCTGCACCTCCATTTATTATAGTATACGGATCCATATCCGTTTTTTGGGGGTAATGCGGGTAATTATGATTCCATTGTACCATATAACGAAAAGAACTGCCGCTGATAACGGCAGTCCTTTAAAAAAATCCCGGTCTCTGATTGTAACATACCACTGTTGCGCAGGCCTTCCCGGCACCGCACGGATGCCTTTCATGATTCCAGCCATTGCCGGGGCATTACAGGGTCTTACCACTCACCCTTGAATGTATCCACATTATCCCTGTTCACTTCCACCTGCCTGATTTCCGTCACAGGCTCCACCTTTTCACCGTTTAAGTATTTTACAGATGTCTCGATGGCCAGATGTCCTTCTTCCACTGCCGACATATAGGTGGTTCCGTCAATCACGCCGTCCTTGACCGCCTGGAGTCCGTCCTTACTTCCGCCAAGCCCGATTACCTTCACATCTTCCTTCATCCCGGCTTCCTTAAGGGCCTGTCCTGCGCCGGTTGCGGAGTTGTCATCCTGGCAGATGACCACGTTGAATTCCATCTTCTTCTGGATCAGGTCCTCAACAATCTTTAATGCCTGCTCCTTTTCCCAGTTGGAGGTCTGGTTATAGATGATCTCAATGTTGCTGCCTTCCAGGGCCTGCTCCAGTCCCTTCTTGCGGTTAATCTGAGGCGTGGTTCCGGGAACCCCTTCAATCAGGATTGCCTTGCCGCCGTCCCCGCCTAACAGGTTCTTTGCGATTTCGCCTGTAACGGCGCCTGTGTTGACTTCGTTCTGCCCTACATAGGATACCAGCCCTGCATATTCACCGGTTTCCTCGGATCCAATTGCATTGGTAAATGCCAGTACCGGGATATCGGATTCCTGGGCGGATTTCACAATTTTCTCACCGGAACCGGAATCCACACAGCAAAGCGCGATTAAATCAACGCCCTTGACCATGAAATCCTCTGCCTGTGCCAGCTGTTTGGATGCATCCCAC
Source organism: Clostridium pacaense (assembly GCF_020709765.2). Taxonomy (NCBI): domain Bacteria; kingdom Bacillati; phylum Bacillota; class Clostridia; order Eubacteriales; family Clostridiaceae; genus Clostridium; species Clostridium pacaense. The sequence continues at coordinate 224,043 of NZ_JAJFEB020000004.1, read as the reverse complement.
TGGGCATCCGCATACTCAATGGTAACCCCGTACTCAGCCGCGGCAGCGTCCACGCCTTCCTTGGTTGCCACGAAATATCCTGTGGGACCAGGAAGCAATACCGCTATCTTATAATCCTTCTTTTCCCCTGTGGTTTCAGCCGCCTTGGCCTCTTCCCCGGAGCTTTCCCCTTCCGTCTTTGCCTCCTCTGTCTTCGGGGCCTCGGTGGCCGGCGCTGCCGTTGTCTCCGGCGCCTTGGTTGCATTGGCAGAGCCTGTACAGCCAGCCAGTCCTGCCGCCATTACACATGCCATCCCCACTGCTACTGCGCGTTTTACTGTTCTCCTCATAATCCTCACCTTTTCCTTTCAAAATACTTTTTTCTATCTTGTAGCAAGTCTCTTCTTGCTGTAAGAATCAAACCCCACTGCAACCAGGATGATCAGCCCCTTGAATATGTACTGGAAATACATGTCCACCCCCAGAAGATTGAAGCTGTTGTTAATCACGCTCATCATCAGGACACCGATTACCGTCTTAAGCGCCGAACCGGAACCTCCAGCCACCGAAGTACCGCCAATCACGACCGATGCAATGGCATCCATATCATATCCATCTCCGGCCGCAGGACTGGCCGTGCCCATCCTGCCCACCAGCACGATGCCTGCCAGGCCTGCCAGCACTGCATTGATGATGAATACCTTTATCTTGTATGCATCCACATTGATGCCGTTTAATTTACTGGCATCCGCATTGCCGCCCACCGAATACACATACCGCCCGAACCGCGTTTTGCTGAGCACGACCCAGGCCGCCAGCACGGTCAGCGCAAATATCACCACGGGAACCGGAATCCCCATCAGGTAGCCATTGCCAATGGCATCCAGCACCACAAACGTCTCCGTGATAGGGTATCCGCCTGTGAGCATGAGCATGGAGCCTTTCACAATGCTGACCATGGCCATGGTGGTTATCAGGGATGGAATCCCTATCTTGGCCACCACGAAGCCGTTCACACTGCCGATGATCCCGCACACGGCAAGCGCCAGTATCATTGCCAGGAACAGGTTCACACCTGAAGTTGCAAGCTTCATGATCACTGCCCCTGAAAGGGCTGCCACGGCTCCCACGGATATATCAAAATTCCCGGATATGATGACAAAGGTCATTCCCGCTGATATGATCCCGATGATGGAGGACTGCCTCAACAGGTTCAATATATTCTTGTGGCTTGCAAATGCCGGCGTTGCAATGGTTATCATCACACACAGGGCCAGGAAGCCGATGACCACACCATACTCTCTTAAATTTATCTTTTCCCTCATACGTTTCCCATCAGACATCTTATTCACCCCGCTAAACATTAAATATCTTATTCATGATATCCTGCACCGTCAGGTCCCGGTTCTCCATCCCACAGACAGCCGTCCCATCCCGGATTACCATAATGCGGTCAGATACCCGGATTACCTCCTCCAGGTCCGAGGAGATAAAGATGACCCCTATGCCCTGGCTGGAAAAATCCTGTATGGTACGGAATATATCTTCCTTGGCAGCAATATCAATACCTTTGGTCGGCTCGTCATAGATGATTAAATCCAGGTCCTGTCCCAGCCATTTTGATACAACAACCTTCTGCTGGTTGCCTCCGCTTAATTCCTTAACCTTCTGGGTCACGCTGCTTATCTTGATACCCAGCTTCTTAACCCCGTCCTCCGCAAAATGGATTTCCTGGTTCCGGTTCAGTAACCCATGTTTCCTGAACCTGCTGACCTGCACCGCGGTTGCATTTTTATAAATCTCCTGGTCCAGTATAAGGCCCAGGTTCTTCCTGTCCTCGGGAATGTAGCCGATTCTGTGCGCAATGGCCTGCTGGGGCGACCTGATATCCACAGCCTTACCGTTCACCAGGATTTCTCCCCCTGTCTTCCGGTCAATCCCGTAAATCAGGTTAATTATCTCGGTCCGCTTGGAACCCACCAGCCCGGCCAGCCCCACTACCTCCCCTTTGTATACCTTCATGTCCACATCCCTGACCACATTTCCCCTGGACACGCCCTTCAGTTCCAGCACTGGGACGGCAGTATAATCCGCGTAGTGGTAATCCTTGGAATCCTTAATCCGGCTGTCCGCATTGCCTGTCATCAGCTGGGTTATCTTTGCCTTGGTCAGCTCCCCTATATCATAGCTTCCCACCAGCTTCCCGTTCCTCATGATGCTGGCGCTGTCACAGACACGGAACACCTCCTCCAGGATATGGGTGATGTATATGATGCTCTTGCCCATCTCCTTCAGCCGTCCGATGATCTGGAACAGGCCCTCCTTCTCATTATTGGTCAGCGAGGTGGTGGGTTCGTCCATGATCACAAGGTCCGCATTCCAGGACACTGCCTTCATGATTTCCACCATCTGCTGCTTGGCAATGCTGAGGCGCGACACAACCGTATCCGGGTCAATATCAAAATCAAAGTCCTTGCAGATGCGTTCATATTCCCGGTACATTTCCTTTTTCTTTAAAAATCCGCCTGCCCCGGCGCTTTCCCGGCCCAGGAACATGTTCTGCACCACCGTAAGGGCCGGCACCAGGCTCAGTTCCTGGTAAATGATGCTGATTCCATGGGATTTGGAGTCATGCTCATTCTTAAACGCCACCTTGCCGCCCTTTAAGAACACCTCTCCCGAGGTCTGGCTGTGCACGCCTCCCACGATTTTAATCAATGTGGATTTACCGGCCCCATTGGCTCCCAGAAGGGCCCTCACCTCCCCCTGGATCAGGGAGAAATCAATGCCTTCCAGAACCTTAACCGGGCCGAAGCTCTTATGAATGTCTTTCATTTCCAGTATGTATTCCATATCCTGCCTCCCCCTGTCAGAACGGTCTTCCATCCGATGGTCCTGCGCCCAGATGACCGCTGACCGCCGCCAGGTTCCCATCCGTGGCGCCCATCAGATCCCATGAAAGGACATATCCTTCCATATCCACCTGCTTCAGGCCTTCCATGGTCTCCCGCAGATACTCCGGGCTGGACGGCGCTGCCTCATTGCAGTTTACCTCAATCCCGCAGTATACCGGTACGCCCAGTCCTGCCATATATGTAAGCTCCCTGGCTGTAAAATCCAGGTCAAATGCCTCTGTTCCAGTGTCATGGCACCCCAGCACCTCAAAAAAGGCTTTCCGCGCCCTGGTTCTGGCATCCACGTCCATCTGCGTCCCATTGCACCGCACGGTTTCCCGGATCAGGCAGTCCGTCTCAAAAGGCATCCCCGCCGGGGCATTGGTAATGCGGTACATCATGGGCTTGATGAAATCCGCCATGGGCGCCAGCCGCTTCATATCCTGCCCTGCAAAATACGCCAGGTACGGGGCAAATGTATCCATTCCCACCTTCATCCCCCTGTCATGGAAATAACCGGTGACCGTCTTTAAGGCCCTGGCGATATCCTCCGCCTTTTTCCTGTAAAATTTCTCCCATACAGGATGTGCGAATGTGTAATTCCCCTTATCATAGGCAGTTATGCCAAGAACCTGCTCCCCATATCCGCCGGCCCCGTCACGCACCAGCCCCATCTGGTGCTTCAGCTCATCCACATCAATCCCGCACTCCTGGTACCGCTTCATGCAGGCCGGGCAGAAGCAGCTGAACACACCGCCCAGGCCATTGGAAAATGACCCATACCGGATTTTGTCCAGGAACACCCCGTCAAAACCCAGACCGTCAAAATGCTCCTCATAAATCTGCAAAAACGATGTTATATTGCGCTGCTGGTCCGGGCAATAGAATTCAAAATTCTCCCCTTCTGTCAGGCAGTAGCTTTCCGCCTCCGTACCTGTATCGTCAACCAGCTTCCCGGTATCCGCCTTCAAAACGCCTGTCTCGGAAAACACGGGAAGCCACAGATAGCACTCGATGCCCCGCTGTCTCAGGAATCCGGTGACATGCTCATATAACTCCCGGCTGCAGGACCAGCCGATAATCACCTTGCTGACCGCAATCGTTCCAAGCAGCTGCATAAGCTTCCCGCACACCGCTTCATGGGTAACCTTATGTTCCAGATAGCCTCCAGTCGAAATCTGGACAATGATTTCCTCTTTATTCATGCCGATCCTCCCCCGAAAGCCTGCCCTGTCCCTGCAGGCCCTGCCCCAATATCCTGCGGGCCAGACGTATGCCCCCGTAAACAGGCGCATGTTTCTGAATGGAAAATGTCACATGCTCCAGCGGAATCTGCCGTGCCAGTTCCTCCTTAATCAGCTGCTGGTAAATCCTGCTTTTCAGCACACCGCCCGAAAAAACAATATTCAGTTCCATCCTGCTGTCAAATCCCATCCGCCTGTAAATGCTTCCCATGAGCCGTGCAATTACCTCCGCCCCATGCCTTAATATCCCAAGGGTCACTTCTTCCCCGCGTCCGGCTTCCTCCGTCACAAGCTCAGCCAGCCTGGCAATCTCATAATAATCCGTCACCTCAGTAACCACATAGGGCAGGCGCTCAAAACTGTCTGCCTTAAAATACTCCCTGATACAGTCAAAAAATGGTGAATATCCGCCGCAGCCGTCACAGTACAGCAACGTATGCTTAAGGGCCTCCGCCCCAATCCAGTACCCGGAACCAATGTCGCTGATATTATAGCCCCAGCCGCTGGCCCGTTTATACTCCCCATCGCTGCCAATCCCAAGTATGATGGAACCAGTCCCGGCAATCACCACCATCCCCGGCTCCATGGCCTGGGCGTAAAAGGCAAGTATGCCGTCATTGCACAGATAGCTCGTCTCCCCGTCAATCCCAAGCCCCTCAAGGACTGCGCGTATCAGGGAAAAATCATGCTCCGAATCACATCCTGAGATTCCCCACACACTGTAGCGCAGATTCCCAAGCCGTATTCCCTTCTTTTCCAGCAGCTCAAACCCTGCCTGAAAGCTTTCTCTGACCGCTTCCACTCCCACGGATTTGTAATTGCTGCATCCCACGATGACACTGTCCTTTATATGGCCCTCCATATCGCTGATGCAGAATTCCGTCTTAGTTCCTCCGCCGTCCACGGAAAGTATATAATCAGCCATTCCCTTATCCCCGTTTCCTGCTTGACAAAGAGTAGGTTGGCGTTATCTCCCGGATACACATGCCAATCAGACCGTAAATGCTCTGCTCCCTGATATCATCCAGCTTAATCAGCTTGGGAACATGCTCTTCGCCAATGCATTCCTTTAACAATTCCTCAATTCCCTTTACATCCGCCCTTGAAATCCGGCTGCACACCAGTCCCACCACCTCCGGGTTGATGACACAGATAATGCTGAGAAGCCCGTTGGCAACCGTGCGCCTTAAAAGGCTTTTAAGCTCCTTCCTGCGCGTGCCGCTGCTCTGTCTGATTTCCTCTTCCAGATGGCTCATGGTGTGTTCAAAATCCCCTTTATACCGGCTGTTCCCGTCCTGCCTCCCAGCGCCCTGGCTCACCGGCAGGTAACTCAGCTCCCCTGCAAAGTTAGTGGAACCCTTAAACAGCTCCCTGCCCAGAATCAGGCCGGAACCAATACCCTGTTCCAGGTATACCAGGGCCAGGCTGTCCACCTTATCCTTGTACTGGCCATAATACACGCCCATGGCAGCCAGGTTGATATCATTCTCCAGAAGCACCGGGGCGCCGTACTTCTCTTCCAGTACATGGGCAACATCCATGCCCTCCCAGCTAGGGATGTTAGGGATGTTGGTTACCACACCTTCCTTCACGACGCCCGGCACGCCAAGGCCTATGGCCGCAATCTCATGGCCTGTGCAAAACCCGCAAAGGACATCCAAGGCCCTGTATGTGTCCTCCATCACCTCGTCATAGGAATCCGGCCTTACGGGAAATTCCTTTCTGTATATGATATCCCCTATGCTGTTGGACACGGCGCCTATGTACATATTGCAGTCATAATGGAGTCCTATGATATAGTGCAGCTCTTCATTTATCTCAAAATACTGGGCCCTGCGCCCAACCGACGAATCCTGCACATTGCTGAGCTTTACCTTATTCTCCTTCACCAGGATATCGACGGTCTTGTTCACCGTCACCAGGCTCAGGTTGGTCAGTCTTGCAATCTCCGGCTTTGTAATGGGTCCGTTCACCTTGATGATGCCCTCTATTACATCCTTGTTCAAAAGCTTGATCATTCTGGGAGTCCCTACCATCTCAGCCATTTCCTCATCTCCTCACCGCGGAATTAATAAATAAACTTTATTAATTAAGTATGGCTATATTATATGCACAAACCAGGCATATGTCAATACTTATCCGTCAATTTATCCATTTTATTTTTTCACCAACATATCTTTTTATGCACTTTCCATATCCACCCTGTTTTTTGTCTTATCCGGTATACATACAATGATAAAAATAGTATAATAACAAAAAAGAATCAGGTGGTAAGATGAATCAAGAAAAAATGCTCTCACAGAACGCAGCCGAAACCATATTATCCATGATAACGGTTGAAAAACGGTTTTCAACCGGGGACAGGCTGTCCAATGAAACAGAACTGGCAGAAGAACTGAATATAAGCAGGACCACGTTAAGGGAAGCAATCAAAATACTTATCGCATATGGTATCCTGGAAATCCAGCGCGGAAGAGGCACCTATGTCATCAGGGACACCCTGCCCCAATCCACGGAGCTTAAATCCCTGGCAACCGTAAAGGTCAATGCCAGGGACCTCTATGAGATGCGTCTCATATTTGAGCCTGAGGCCGCTTATCTGGCTGCTGTCCGCGGCACGGACGCTGAAATCAGGCGCATCATGGGATATGGAAAGAGAATCGAGGAAGAAATACAGAACGGGCAGGACAGGACCAGCGACGAACATGCCTTCCACAAATCCATTGCCCAGGCAACCCACAATGAATTCATGAACCAGTTAATGCCGATTTTATACCAGGCCATTGCCAAAGGCGTCTGCCTGGCCTCCGGGAGCGGCAAAGCCATACAGGACACCGTCACGGACCACCGGCTGATCATGGAATTCCTGGAGCAGCGCAATGCCGAGGGCGCAAGGAATGCCATGAAGATCCATATCATGCACGCCATGAAGGAACTGGACATGGAGTGAGACGTAAGCCGATACCCCACCGATGGCCCTGTACCTGAGCCGGAAAACTGAATATCCCATGATGAAAGCCAGTATCCGTCCATCCGGCGGCACTGGCTTTTTAATGTCCGCAGCCCATTATTTCAGAAGCTGTCCGGAGTTTCATTCCTTCCCGAAGTTTCATTCCTTCCTAAAGTATCATTCCTTCCCAAAGTTTCATTTCTTTCTAGCATAGATGTGACATATAATCCTATGAAAAACAAACCCATATACATACTATGTCTTATTGACATCATATGTCTATAGGCGTATAATCAATCCATATAATAAATCATTCAAAACGGAGGTCTGCAAAGATGAGAGAATCAAAGATAAACTGGATTGACATACCAACCTGGGACAGGGCCATGCATTATCAGGTATTCCGGAACATTCCCCAGCCTCAGTACTGTGTGACATTTGAACTGGACATCACGCAGTTCCTTCCACGGATCAGGAAAAAAGGGTACTCATTTACCTTTTCCATGGTATATGCCGTTACCCTGTGTGCCAGCCAGGTGGAAGCTTTCCGGTGCCGGTTCGTGGATGGGAAGCCTGCTGTCTTTGATACAATCAACACCTCGTTCACATATCTGAATCCTGATACGGAACTGTTTAAAGTGGTGAATGTGGACATGCAGGACACCCTGCGGGAATATGTCACCCTTGCCTCCAGGACAGTCCTGGACCAGAAGGAATATTTTACCGGCCCCATGGGCAATGACATATTCCAGTTTTCCCCATTCCCATGGGTATCCTATACCCATATTTCCCACACGGACTCCGGTAACCGTGACAATGCCGTACCGCTGTTCGACTGGGGAAAATTTTATGAAAAAGGCGGCAGGATAAAACTGCCATTTTCCGTCCAGGTACACCACTCTTTTGTGGACGGCGTACATATTGGGAAAATGGCAGATCTTCTGCAGACTTATCTTAATGACTTTAACGCCGGATGACCAATCCGGAAATCAACTGATCCGGATACCAACCGGTCCAGACATCATGAAAGTGCTTCATTCAGTTCCTCAGTTCCCGGCAGCACGAACCGTCCCTGCCGGATAATATAAACCTCCTGCCCGTCCTTCCCCACGGCCTTGATGTCACCGAGTTCAGAATAAGGGATGGTAATGTCCGTATGGCAGCTGAAGTAAGCTTTTGACATATCCTCCTTGCGCAGAAGGGATATCTCGTTATCCCTGGCAATGATTTCCTTGCCATCCGGGTTATACATAGGCGAATCCTCGGCAAAGCTGTAACAGGTATCCCCCACCGCAAAGTGAGGTCCCATCTTCTCCGCAATCAGGATGGGCAGCTTATCCCCGATACCAAACTTCCGGGCCATGGCATAGGCAGCCGTGTTGGTGCCAATGGCAAATTCCCCCAGGGGCAGCCACTCATGATTGCGCATGATTACCTGCTTCACCAGCGCCCTGCCCTGGGCAGCACCGTTCTCAGCAGCATCGTTATCGGCAACATCGTTCCCAGCGGCATCGTTATCGGCAACACCGTTCCCAGCGGCACTATTCTCAGCAGCACCGTTATCGATAGCACCGTTCCCGGCGGCACCGTTCTGGGCATCCCCGCCCAGTACAGCCCCATCCGTTTCAAAATTACCGCAGGAAAACTCCGTGACCCTTCCATCCTTAAACCGCATCCTAAGGTTTTTGAACTGATAATCCTCCACATACACATTGCGCACATGCAGAAGCCCTTCTGTCCCGGTCAGGACAGGAGAGGTGAACACCTCGCCCAATGGAATATTCACATCGGAAACACAGTTCTCAAAGTTCGTTTCCCTGCCCGCGTCATTCAGGGTATGGAGCATCACCTTCATACAGGTCTCGTTATCGTCCCGTCCGGTTATGATTATATGCCCGGCCTGATCCAGGGCGTCGATGATGTGCTGCTGGATGCGCTGGTATCTGCCGTAATCCAGGGTGTTAATCCGTATGGTCTCCCGGAATATCTCCTCAAAATCCGGCCCGATATCGGGCTTTGGAAATGCAATGATGGTAAAACTGGTCTCATCCCCTGGCATATACTGGTTTACGATCTGCCTTGATTCATTGGCATAGGCAACCGTCAGTTCCTCCTGGTGTCCGTTAAGGGCCAGGGCTGTTTTCTTGTTGACAGGCGTGAACCCGGCCTCCCCAAAGGTCTCCACCAGGGCCGGTCCGGCGCACCAGGAAGCCAGCTCCTTATACTCCTCATAGGCAGTCTTCAGCACGGAAAGCCTGCGCTCCTTAAAGCCATTACCCATATACAGGGCGCTGTCATAGCGGTGGTCATAATCATACTGCCTGTTGGCCGAAGTCCCATAATAACCACGTTTTCCGCCGGCCCTGCGGTTCACGGACTCCACTGCCGCCCGGTAGGAAATCACGTCCAGGCCCATGGCACGGAAATTCTCCACTGCCTTTCGTATCATCCGCTCAAAGCCCAGCTGGTATTCCACCACCACGGTCTTTTTCCTGGACAGGTCCCGGCCCATGACCTCAAACCCTTTGCGGTAACCCTCGGTATATGTGTCCGCCATCCTGTCAATGGTTTCCTGGGGCAGGCTGTTCATAAAGGATGCCAGCTTCAGTTCAGTATCCGATATATATTCGCCGTACTGATACAGATACTCCAGGCTGCTTAAGTCACTGTCCATGATGATATCCCTGGCAAAGGACAGACCGGGGTCCAATCCCTCCCGCACCCGCCAGGAAACAGTCAGGTCCGTATAATCGCTGACAAACCAGTACAGGGCGTCCTTGACCGCCTGCTTATCAGGCGCATCCCTTCCCTCTTCCCATGCAAGGACAAACAGGTTATAAACCTCCAGGAACACCTCGTTCAGGATTGTCATGTGGGTCAGCCGCATCTCGTAGGCATACACGATATCCCCGCGGATTTCCGTATAGAGAAATGACAGCAGCTGCCCCATGCCATCTGAAAGCTCACTGACCGCATAATCGGGATTGGCATAGCTCTCCCCATAGTTTTCAGGCAGGATATCCTCATACAGGGCGTGGTTTTCCCGCTTAAGTCCTTCCAGGTCCATGTCTGTATGACCGTTCCCGGACGCGGGGCAGCCCGCCGGGTTTTGTCCTCCATCCCCGGCATTTTCCCCGGCTTCTTCCCCTCTTCTCCTGACCACTTCCCCCACCTGCATGATGAATGCAGCTGTCTTCTTAAAATAACTGCCGTAAGGCAGCCTCATCTCCTCCGTCTCCATGGCCTTAATCCGTTCCATGGACAGTTGGTAGCGTTCCCTTACGGCATCATTTTCTTCCTGTAATAAAATTCTGTAATCCATACGCATTTACTCCCATCTATCTTACAAACCCGGTGATTATGATGACAATCCATACAATCAGCAGCACCAGACTGATACTGATACCAATTTTTGCCAGTATGTAATTACGCTCCTTTTCCGTAAATGACAGCAGCCCGAACCACATTCCCATAAGGGCCGCCGCAATGCTGGCAAACCCCCATGCGCCTGTATTCAGCCCGCCCTGGCCTGCCCTGGCCACGGACAGGTACATACTGCCCGCCCCAAGGCCAAGGCTTAAGATGGCAAGCCCCAGGCAGTAATAGCTGTTCCTTGCAAAGGGATTCCTGACATAAGATACCTTATCCCCAATCTGTTTCACTTCATTAACCTCCTGCGTCTTATCCTGACCCGCGCCCACTGGACGAACCTGTACGCCAGATATCCAAGAGCCGCGCCAAGGGTATTAAGCTGCATGTCATCCACATCAAAGCTGCCTACCATGAATATGAGCTGCAGTGTCTCCAGCATCAGGCTGAAACCAAATCCCAGCATGAGCGTGTTATACCATTTCTTGCTCCTTCTGCTGATGATGGGGAGGAAAAAACCAAAGGGCATGAAAGCCGCAACATTTCCAATCATGTTAATAAGAAACAGCAGAGGCCCAATGGTACTGTAATACCGGAAATATCTGGAGATTTCCTTAAAGGGCACCAGATTATACTGGTACCCCCTGCTGGTGTCCGTCCGCCCGAAGCTCTCTGAAAAAAACATGAAATAAGCCAGAAGGCACAGGTACAGGATAAACAGCACCCAGCCCAGTTTTTGGCGTTTTGTTGTATTTTTAATCATTGGCAGCCCCGTTCGTTAAAATACAATATCTGATTTACGCTTTAAAAGCAGGGCACCGTTTATTATGGAAATGACTCCCACTGTAAGTCCTGTCACTGCAATGATGATGCCGATAACAATACATCCCGCGCCTGTGTTGCGCATTGTCTTATATATTTTCTCCATATTCATCGCCTTTCCTGTTGGTAACGTGTTGTCATGCCTGGGCGCCATACTGCTCATAGTAAGCGTCAATGGCTGCCTTTATCTGATCGTCGATGACTACTTTGCCGCCGCAGTCCCTGTTATAAAGATGCTCAACCACATCTGCCATGGATACGATGGCTGCTGTCGGGAATCCGTATAAATCCTTAATCTCGTCCAGGGCGCACTTCGTCCCCTTGCCCCGTTCCATGCGGTTCAGGGATACGATAAGGCCTTTAATCTCCACATTGCCCTGTGCCTTAAGGATTGGGAAGGTTTCCTCAATGGACTTACCGGAGGTGGTGACATCCTCGATGATCATGACCCTGTCCCCGTCCTTTACAGGGCTTCCAAGCAGGATGCCTGTGTCCCCATGGTCCTTTACTTCCTTGCGGTTGGAGCAGTAGCGGATATCCTTGCCGTATAAATCGCTGATTGCCATGGTGGTTGCAACGCTTAAGGGGATTCCCTTATAAGCCGGCCCGAAAAGCACGTCAAAATCCAGCCCAAAGTTATCATGGATTGCCTTTGCATAGTATTCGCCCAGTTTCCTTAACTGGGTTCCGGTCACATAGCTTCCTGCGTTCATGAAGAAGGGGGACTTACGCCCGCTCTTAAGTGTAAAGTCACCAAACTTAAGTACATTGCTCTCAACCATAAATTCTATAAATTCCTGCTTATAGCTCTCCATATTATCATACGCTCCTTATTATTATAGGCATTTTCGCCATTTCTATTTTTCTATTTTCCAAATCTGCCTTACTGTATCATCATAATGTCATTTTATATCAAGCCCATGGGCTTATCCGTCCATTTCCCAATTCCTTCCCCGGGAGATTTACCAGTGTCCCCTCCTTTCGACGATAATAATCGGGAAAGAACCGTCATCAGGACATTCATCCTTGATTCTATCACACCTGGTATATATTTTCAATCTTCAATCCTTATAGAATTTGATTCTGGAAAATTTGTCCCATTGCCTTTCAGTCATGGTCCGGCCCATGTCCTGGAATTGCCGGACCAAATGGACATGGCTGACCGCTTATGATAAAATATCCATAGTACCATCAGCAGCAAGGTCAATAGCAGGACTGACGGCATGGTTAACCGCATGGTCAACAGCGTGACAACACCGGCATGCTCCAAACCATATATGGAAAGGAAGGTTAAAACAAAAATGAAATGCAGATGCGGCGGTCTTTTACATATGAGCGCAGGCGACTCCATACGGGACGGGGTGTATCGTTGGCATGCCTCATACCATTGCAGTCAATGCGGTCAGGAAACGGAAGTGGATGGGACAGGGATTGGCCTTCCGCCTGAAATCCAGGACTCCATCACTACATTCGAAGGGGTATGGGAGGTGAAGGCAGGCGAAGGACACGCCGCATCTGCCAGCTATTTATTGGGTAAAATCTTAAAAGACTGCCAGCTGCCCGGCATTACCAGGGATTCTGGCAATAGCGGCATGGTCTATTACGGAACCCGTAACCAGGCATTATGGCTGAAGGATAAGATGATTCAATCCGGGATGGCTGAACAGGACCTGATCTGTCAGGAAGCCGTGTGTGAACACGTTCTTGGCCCCGAAGACATAAAGGCCTGGCTTGGCAGCCGCTATGATGCTGTCCACCATCTCACCGGGAAGGTACTCCTCACCAAATGGCCGTCCTCCAAAGCGGAGGGCCTGCTTAAGATTAAAAAGACATTCAAATTACAGGCATCTGCATCCGTATTGCTGAAGGCAGGGCTTCCATATATCATAACAGACCGCCTCATCCAATGGGATGCCCTGGAACGCATGGAGGAAACAGGCTGCCCGGAATGCCTTGAATTTGTCTGTGATACCCAGGTGGCGGATGGAAAGGGATATTTTTCTTTTAAAGAGGTCCTGATCCGGTATGCCGAAGAGGAAACAGGTATACAGCGCAATAATTTTCACAATACCGGGGAATGCCGGATTACCACTGAGGAACAGGCGCTGGAACGCGCAAAATCAGAATGCACCATCGGGTACACGGATACCCGGGTTTACCGCGACTTCACGGACCAGATGTGGCTTGTCTTATTCTTTACCGCCAGTGCCCTGGGCGGCTGCCAGGAAGTCTATATGGACAGCAGCGGGATTACAAGGTTAATCGTGTATGGTGAATGAGAAGCATGGAAGCCGTGGATGTGTTATACATCAAGTTCCACCCACAAGGCAGGGAACGAGAAATCATGTAAAATAACAGACCTGGACGCGGATTCAATCCCACGTCCAGGTCTGTTTCATATATGGACCAGATTATCTTTAGAACCAACTATCTTACCACCCTAACCAGCTACCTTACCGCCCCAATCAGCTGGCTTATATCGTCAATCCCATACCGCTCCATATAGGACCGGATTCCTTCCACTGCTTCCACCGTTGCATAAGGATTGTGGAAATTAGCTGTACCGATTGCCACTGCGCTGGCGCCTGCCAGGATGAATTCCAGGGCATCCTCCCCATTCATGATACCGCCCATACCGATAATGGGCACCTGTACTGCCTGGGCTGTCTGGTAGACCATGCGCAGGGCCACGGGCTTGATGGCAGGGCCGGAAAGCCCTCCCGTCTTATTGGCCAGGGCAAAGGCTCTTTTGTGTATATCAATCTTCATGCCGGTAAGGGTGTTGATCAGGGAAATGGCATCCGTTCCCCCGGCCTGGGCCGCCTTGGCCATGACTGTGATGTCCGTCACATTGGGGCTTAACTTCATGATGATTGGCTGCTTTGCATGTGCCTTCACCGCCTTGGTAATGGCCTCAATCGCTTTGGGGTCCTGTCCAAAGGCAATACCACCTTCCTTTACATTGGGGCAGGAGATGTTAATCTCCAGCATATCCACCGGCTCATCCCCCAGCCGCTCCACCACGTCAATGTAATCCTCCGTGGTCCTGCCGCATACATTCACGATAATCCTGGTGTCGTATTGTTTTAAGAAAGGGATGTCCCTTTTGATAAACACATCAATCCCCGGGTTCTGCAGCCCGATGGCATTAATCATCCCGCCATAAGTCTCTGCAATCCTGGGTGTGGGGTTGCCGGGCCATGGCACGTTGGCCACGCCCTTTGTCACAACAGCCCCCAGCTTGTTCAAATCCACAAATTCACTGTATTCCATGCCGGAGCCAAATGTGCCCGACGCCTCCATCACCGGATTCTTAAATTCCACACCGGCAATCTTTACACTCATATCCATCTTCCGGGCCACCTCCGTCATAGTTCAATCTCATCTGCCAGGAACACGGGACCGTCCTTGCAGATACGTTTGTTGTGCACCTGGGAATGGCCGTCCACATCCTTAGACTGGCACACACAGGCCAGGCAGGCCCCAACACCACAGGCCATCTTCTCTTCCAGGGACAGGAAACAGGGGATACCCTGTTCAGCCGCATACGCTTTCAGCGCCCGGAGCATGGGGGTGGGTCCGCAGGCATAGATGATGTCCGCTGACAGCCCCTGTTCCCTTATGGCATCCAGTACATTTCCCGCCGTGCCAGCGCTTCCGTCCTCGGTTGCCACATGGACAGGTCCAAATGCCTCAAATTCATGTTTCAGGAACATCTGGCTGTCCCTGTATCCCAGGATGGACTGAACCAGCCCGGTCCGTCCGCCGTCCTGTTCCGGCAAGCCTCCAGCCGGCTGCGCACCGGCCTGTGCCGAAGCGCTTCCAGCCAGCTGCGCACCAGCCTGTGCCAAAGCGCCTCCATCCAACCGTGCGTTGGCCTCTGCCAGCGCTTTTGCCAGTTCCAGCATAGGCGGGATACCAATGCCGCCCCCAATCAGGAACGCCTTCTTTCCAGGCTCCATGGGGAATCCATTGCCCAAAGGCCCCAGCACGTCGATGGTATCCCCTGCCTTCAGCTGTGAGAACTCCTTTGTCCCTGCTCCGGCAATGCGGTAAACCAGGCGCAGTTCCCCGGCCTCCCTGTCAATGCCGCACAGGCTGATCGGTCTTGGAAGCAGCTTTGCGCCGTCCTTTGTATAAAGGGAAACAAACTGGCCCGGCACAGCATCCTCTGCAACCTGGGGCGCCTTTATCCTCATATCAAATATATCCTCAGTCAGCTGTTCCTGTCCTGTAACCACAGCCGTCATCTTTATCTTTGCCATAGAAAATCTCCATCTTTATGTTCTTACAGCACCGGCAATGCCTGCCGGTGCTGCAGTTATTTACAGTACGCTGTTAATATCATTCACCATATCCACAACAGCCTGTCTGGATGCCCCGCCAAACTGTTCCGGACCAAACTGCTTATACTTCTCCTGCTTATAGGCGGCAATAATGCCTCTGGATGAGTTCACGATGGCGCCCAGCCCGTCCTCATTAAAGCAATGCTTTAAATCCTCCGCCGTACCGCCCTGCGCGCCATACCCCGGCACCAGGAAATACGTATGCGGCATGAGCCTGCGAAGGATCTTACTCATCTCAGGATAGGTGGCTCCAACCACGGCGCCCACGTTGCTGTATGCGCCGTCCATGGAGGATTCCCCCCACTCCATCACCTTTTCGGCCACCCACTCATATAAGGGCCTTCCGTCAATGAGACGGTCCTGGAACTCGCCGCTGCTTGGGTTGGAGGTCTTCACCAGCACGAACAGTCCCTTGTCATCACTGCTGCACACATCCACAAACGGCTTCACGCCGTCTGTCCCCAGGTATGGGTTCACGGTCAGCATGTCCACGTCAAATCCGCTGAAAACATTGCTTCCCACCTGCACCTTGCCCAGGTGTCCGGCTGCATACGCAGCAGAGGTGGAACCGATATCGCCCCTCTTGGCATCGCCAATCACGATCAGTCCCTTTTCGTGGCAGTAATCCACTGTCTTCTTATATACAATAAGACCTTCTATGCCAAACTGCTCATACATGGCAATCTGCGGCTTAACAGCCGGAATCAGGTCCCATGTATGGTCAATGATTTCCTTATTAAATTCCCAGATGGCCTCTGCGGCTCCTTTCAGGGTTTCACCGTAGGTGTCAAAGGATTTCTTCACCACATGCTCCGGCACATAGGACAGCATCGGATCAAGTCCGACACAGATGGGGGCATTGGTTTTCTTTATTTTTTCAATCAACTGGCTAATCATAGCGTCCTCCTTATGTATGGGTACTGAAAAACTCTTTCCCCATTCTAACATATAAAGTATCGTGTTTCAAGGGCGGAACGTATTTACTCTTCCTGATTTTTATTGTATGCTAATACTACCTTACAAATCAGAAAACAGCAACAGGATCAGGAGAAACCATCATGAGTGTATTCCATAAAGACAGGGAACTGGACCACATGTTTGAACTGCAGGAGAAAAACAGGGACAGCGGTCCTGACCGCACGGCGGACATGTGGGACAAGAGGATGAAAAACTGGAAACAGAACTTCTGGACAGCCAACCTAAAGGACAATGGTTCCGGCAAGTCCATGCGCAGGGTCAGGGAAACCGCCGCTTATCTGAAGCAGACAGGGGTCCTTGGACCAGACACGGATGTGATTGACATCGGCTGCGGCCCGGGACGTTTTGTCTCGGAGTTTGCCCGCACTGCCCATATGGTGGTGGGTGTGGACATTTCCCCACGTGCCATTGAATACGCCCGTCTGTTCACAAAGGAGACCGGGCAGATGAATACCAGCTTCCTTGTCAGCGATTTTTCATCCCTTGATCTTAAGGCCGCCGGTCTTAACCGTACATATGACCTTGCATTCTGCTCCCTCTCCCCCGCTGTCTCAGGCAGGGAGGGCCTCAACAGGTTCATGGGACTCACCCGCTCCTGGTGCTGTATGAACTCCATTGTATCGGGCCGTCACGGACTTCACCAGCGCATTGCCAGGGAGGTCTTTAATAAGGAGACGCTGGAGAGCTGGAACGGACAGCATTTTTACACCACCTTCAACATCCTTCTGCTGTCAGGTTATCAGCCCGTAACCAGCTATTACCAGCAGGTCAAGGAAAATGAACGCCCGGCCAGCAGGGAATTCGCAGAGATATCCGCCTCCATCATACTGCCGGAAAAGGAACGGACCAGCGATGCGATTGATAAGATATACCACTGGATGGAAATGCACGCCGACACAGAGGGCAATCTCCATGAAAGCTCCCTGTTTACCTATGGGCGGCTGCTGTGGAACATCCACCAGACCTATTGACTAAGGAAACCGATTTTAATAGAAGACAGGGGGAAAATCATGTTCAGGACAGAAACAATGACAGCAGGCCACAAAGATTATCCAAGCGTAAAAAGACTATATGAAACTGCATTTCCAGCAAAGGAACGTGTTCCTATCCGTTATCTGGAAAACGGTCACCAGGGAAACGGGGACTTCATTGCATTTTACGAGGATGATGCATTCTGCGGATTTTTCTATCTGCTGACCTTTGGGGACCTTACCAACATCCTGTTCCTGGCGGTTGAGGAATCCTTAAGGGGCCAAGGCTACGGCACCATGGCGCTTCAGGCCATCCGCAGCATGAAACCTGATAACCGCATCATCCTGGACATCGAGGCCGTGGACAGGCATGCGGACAACCACGGCCAGCGCCTGATGCGCCGGAATTTTTATCTGAAGAACGGGTACACCGGATCCGGCATCACCTACCGCTGGCGCGGCGTGACATATGAACTTCTGATTGCAGGGGGAACCATAACAGAAAAGGAGTTTAAAGAATTCTGGAAAACGCCGGACAGGCAAAGGGACTCCCTGATGGAGGGACTTTTACAGAAGCCTTATGCCGTGATTGATGTATTCCCGGCACAGGTTCCGGCTGACCGGAGCAGCGTATATCTGGAAACAGAAAGCTGGTTCCTTAAGAACGGTGAATCCAAACGTCTTGCCCGTAAATTGGCACGCATTCTGGTAAAGCTGCACTGTTACTTTGATATAGACATGCACACAGAGGGCTGGCACAGCGGCATATCCGCTGCAAGGCTGGAAAAAGCAGTGCGTCACGCCGTGAAAAACAGCAAGGGAGGACTGGGCCTGCTTCTTGCACAGGAGCAGACCTTAATCTGCCTGGAAGGCAGCTCCCTCCATATGACCGTATACCATCCAAGCAGCAGGGTACAGGAAATCCTAAAACCCCTGGCTCAGTCGGAAGGATTGTTCTGGCGGGAGACTCCCAATGATTTTTAAACGGAAACAGACCCTCAATCTATGCTTCAGCAATAAGCCTGTTTAGTTCCGGGATTTTCCAGCCCACATCTTCCGGGCAATGTGCATCCGAAACAGTGATGATTTTGATTGGAAATGCATTTTCCCTGACATCATGGATAAGCCTCAAATAATCATCCAGCCCCAGCACCCCCGCCTGTCTATGAAACCATTGATTGACATATCCGCTGTATGCGCATACGGAATCATACATAGGAACAAATTCGCGAAAACGGTAACAATGCTCAAGAAGCCATATTTCATCAAGTCCATGCTCAAGGCCCTCATCTGCAAAACGCCCTATCCATTCAAGCGTGTATCTGCCCCGTTCAATATGAATGTGGCCATCTACCATAGCGCAAACCTCCTCTGCACAAAACATAACAATATCACGGTTGTTTTTGGGATTCCATTATACCATATCCTTTGTTGATTTACCATTTTATATAAAACCCAAAATCAAACCCCAAAATCAGGCTTCACACTTTTTTAATAAAAAATTAGCACTCACCTCTTGACAGTGCTAACAATCGTGCTATAATACAGTTATGAAAAATAAAACAACTCAAACAGTTTAACAAATATTAGCAAGGATTCTCCCATCCTCTAAGGTGGTGAAATGAATTGCCAAAAACAAACTTAACGGCAGTGTCGGGCAGAGAGTAATCGGTATCCCCCACTGCCATGAGGTCAACCACGCATCTACGTAGGATGCAGTCGCACTTCGACAATATACCGAGCGTGGATTGAAACAATATATTTAAGGAGGATATGATCATGATGTTAATCCCAAGAAGAAACTATGGACTTAATTTATTTGATGAATTTTTCAATGACCCATTTTTCAGCGGTTCCACCGAAAAGGGCAGTGACAGCAAGAAGCTTCCCATCATGCGTACCGATATAATGGAAAAAGATGGAAACTACCTTATGGAGATTGAACTTCCCGGATTTAAGAAAGAAGATATCAAGGCAGAATTAAAGGACGGCTATCTCACCATTACGGCTGAATCCAATAACTCCGCTGAAAACAAGGACGAGCGTGGTACTGTTATCCATAGGGAACGCTACACCAGCTCCTGCAAGAGATCCTTCTTTGTGGGAGAACAGATCCGACAGGAGGATATCAAGGCCGGGTTTGAAAACGGCATCCTGAAGCTTCAGGTACCAAAGGACAGCCCTAAGGTGGAAGATACGCCAAAGTATATTGATATCCTGTAATATGACTTACCGTACAGCCTGTACTAAACCGTTCCACTTATTTACCACCACTCCCTTTTCATATATATCATATGTCATGCAGGATGCCGCCGGGTCCCCCAACCCTGGCGGCATCCTGCATTCTGTGATAATCACGCCATGTCATTCTGCATGCCCATCCATCCCCTGCATCTGCCTCTTCCATATCAGCCTGTCCTCCTTGATTGTAGCCAATACCCGGATATCCCTTATGGCCTCCGGATCCACGGACATGGGATTCCTGTCAAGGATTACAAAATCAGCCACTTTCCCATTGACAATGGAGCCTTTTTCATTTTCCTCAAAATACTGATACGCTCCGTTTATGGTCAGGGCCTTTAATGCTTCCCATACAGGCAGGCATTCCTCCCTGCCAAGGACCATGCCGCCCTTTGTCTCCCTGTTCACGGCGCACCAGAGGGTTTCCAGCATATCCGGGCGGATGACCGGGCTGTCCTGATGCAGGGTAAATAGGATTCCCTCCTTCAAGGCCAATCCTGCCGGGCTTATATGGCTGGCCCTTTTGATGCCGAAATTGCGGACATGCACATCGCCCCAGTGATACACATGGGCCAGGAAAAATGAAGGGATTACCTTTAATTCCTTTACCTTGGGAAGCTGGTCCGGCGAAAGGAGCTGCGCGTGGATCATGACGGGACGGATATCCCCTGGATAAGATGTATTGCCCTTCTTCTCCCCCAAAATCCTGTACGCGGCCTCCAGCTGGTTCAAATACTGTCCGCAGGCCATGTCGCCGTTACAGTGGGCCAGCAGCTGCATGTCATCCTGTTCTGCTTTCATGATACCGGCTAATACCTCCTCATCGGAAAGCGTGCCGTATCCTTTATAATCAGCCGGCTGGTTCCATCCCTCTACCTGCTCATAGGGTTCCCGCATCCAGGCTGTCCTGCCCTGTGGGGAGCCGTCCAGGAACATTTTATAGCCGCCAAGTTTTATATGGTTCCTGTAGCATTTTACATAATCCTTCATCGCTTCCGCCACCGCATCGCTTTCCCGGATATCGGCATATGCCACCAGGTCCAGTTTCAGCAGGCCGGCCCCCTCCAGCATCCGGTACAGGGGCAGAAGCTTTGCAGGCAGCATTCCTTCCTGGACCGTGGTGATGCCGTTGGATGCATACAGCTCCTGGGCGCGGCCATAAGCCTTCAGGAACTCCTCGGGCGACGGCATGGGAACCTTGTCCTGGTACTCCAGGAATGCCCTTTCCTCCATATATCCGGTGGGAATCCCATCCTCCTTTTCAATAAGGCCGCCCTGGGGGGACCGGGTCTGTGCATCCACTTCCAGCTGGTTTAATGCCATGGTGTTGAATACGCCCATATGGCCTGACTGATGCTTTACAATCAACGGGTTCCTGGGACTTGCCTTGTCCAGCACCTTCCTCCTTGGATGGGTTCCTTCCCCTAGGCTGTTGTGGTCATATCCTGCCGCCTGGATCCACCTGCCTTCCGGTATCTTCTGCTCCCTTATAAATGCCTGGATACACTGGATGATTTCCTCAAAATCCCGGGCATGGCTTAAATCCACCTCCATGGTCTGGCTGGCGCAGGCCGTAAAATGGCTGTGGGGGTCAATGAATCCGGGCAGCATCACATTTCCCTGTAAATCTGCCATCTGGACTCCCGGCTGCGCCATCTCCTTCAAAGATTGGTAGTCCCCGACGCCAAGAATCCTCCCATTCCCAGTGAGTACCGCACCCACACACGGCTTTTGGTCCTCCATGGTCAGTATGGTCCCGTTATGATAAAGTGTCTGTCCCATATACTGCTCTCCCTTCCCAATCATGTGTTTTAAATGATTTGACTTTCTTATCCATTCTTAGTATATTACCCTATAGATTGATTCCCATTTGTTTAAAGTATGCTCACAAAAGGAGTTCCTTATGATTGTCAAATGGATTAAAAAACACAGGGTCCTGACCGTCCTGCTATTTGTATTCCTTTATCTGGTCATCGGCGCAACCGCGCCCTTTTATCATTATAAACCGGTTTCCGGGATAACGAAAGCCAATACTTCTGCCTCAGACTTCTATCAGGATGGAACCGGCTGTGACAGGGCCATGATCCTGGAGACGAACCAAAGCGCATGGGATGAAAGGATGTGCCTCATGAGCCTGGCAAAGGAACGGATCATACTGTCCACCTTTGATTTCAGGGACGGCGAAAGTCCCAGGGACATCATGGCAGTCATGCTCCATAAGGCAGACCAGGGGGTGAAGGTCCAGATTCTGGTGGATGGGTTCTCCGGGCTGGTGCGCATGGAACGGAACAGCTATTTTTACGCACTTTCCAGTCATCCCAATATAGAGATTAAGATTTATAATAAATTGAACCTGCTTCTGCCCTGGAAGACCCAGGGCAGGATGCACGACAAATACGTGATTGCCGACGACTACGGCTATATCCTTGGGGGCCGCAATACCTTTGACTACTTCATCGGCTCCTATCCCACCAATTCCCGCAGCCATGACCGTGAGGTCCTGGTCTATAACACGGCCCACGGCACGGCCGGGACCAGCCAAAGTTCCCTGAACCAGGTGGAGGCTTACTTTAACCAGGTGTGGGATCTGGATGTATGCTCACTGTTCCATGATGATGAAACGCTGGCTGAAAAGGATTCTGTTCAAAAGGCAGCCGGGGTTTTAAGGGACAGGTATGATATGCTGGCAAAGGAAAATCCGGAACTGTTTGGCTGGGAAATGGAAAAATCAGCATCCTGTGGAACACCGGGTCAGCCCTCCTGCCCCGCCCTGCCCATTGATCCGGACATCAATGATGATGACCAGGAGATACCGGCCTCCATCAAGCCAGCTCCTCTTGCCTATTATGAGGAACACACGGTTCCCGCCGGGAAGATTACCCTTGTGTCCAATCCCACGGACATTTACGCAAAGGAACCAGTGGTTTTCTACACCATGACGGAATTGATGAAAAGCGCCAGGGAACAGGTTGTGATCCACACCCCCTATGCCGTATTCAACAGGCACATGTACGACGCCCTGACAGAGGTAACGGCCCATGTCCCGGTAACCATGATGATTAATTCAGTTGAAAACGGAGACAACTTCTTTGCCTCCAGCGATTATCCAAGACATAAAAAGTCATTCATCCAAACCGGTATGGAAATCCTGGAATATGACGGCGGCCTTTCCTACCACGGCAAATCCCTTCTCATTGACCATGAACTGTGCGCCGTGGGATCCTATAATTTTGACCTGCGCAGTACCTATATGGACACGGAACTGATGCTGGTCATCCAAAGTCCCGAGCTTACATCCCAGCTGGAGGAATATATGGATTCCTATCAGGCCGACTGCAGGAGGCTCCTGCCGGACGGCACCTATGACATACCGGAACACATCACGGTTGCTTATGTCCCGTTTTATAAAAGGGCGGCATGGAAGGTGGTCGGGTTCGTGATGCAGCCCTTCCGTTTTTTGATATGAATGGAACATGGATGCACAACACCGGGCTTATTTCAGCTTCCCATAAATGCAAAGATCATAAACCCGTCCTTCTTTTACAACTGCATTCTTCAGTATTCCCTCCAGCAAAAACCCGTTCTTCTCCAGTACCCGGCGTGAACCGCTGTTGGGTTCATAGACCAGCCCGGTAATACGGATGATATCCAATGAGGAAAATGCGATATCACATATCTGTCCCACTGCTTCGGTCATGATTCCCTGTGACCATTTTTCCGTAATGAGCAGATATCCGATTTCCGCATCCTTCCCATAAACATCTGATTTCTGTTCAACGGAAATATTCCCCACAATCATCCCATCCACTGAGACAGAGCGGAAAATGCCGTCTTTCCCATCGTGTCCCTCCACCATCTTAAGCCACCAGTCTGCATCCGCCTCCGTATAGGGAAACGGAAGGCGGCCGGTCAGATAGCTCCGGTCAGCCGCATTACATATTGCCATAAGGCTTTCCTTGTCATTGACAGTCCATTTTCTTAATTCAATCTTCCCCATCCTATATCACCCTCCTATCCTTCCACTTCCCTGTCATATACCGGCTAAAGGAAATCACATAGTTGGCAATCCAGCCCATGGGCACCGCATACCATACAGCCGCAACGCCCCACACAGGAGCAAAATGGAAGGCTGCGTAGACACGTATCCCTAAGTTGACCAGGTTGGCAATGGTGAATACCAGCACGTCGCCGGAACCGCGCAGCACGCCGTCCGTCACTGCCTTTAGCCCAATGAACAGGAAGAAGTATGCGATGAAGGACAGATATCCCGTGCCTGCGGCATATGCCTCCGGGCTCATGTCCCCGCCCAGGAAGGAGGCAATCACCGGGCCGTTGAACAGGGATACCACCACCGCAATCACGACGGCAAACCCCAATATGATCCGGTAGCTTGCACGGTAGCCTTTCCTTACACGCTCCAGCTTTCCCGCGCCAATGTTCTGTGCCGTGAAGGTTGACACGGCATTGCCCGTGGCAATCATGGGCACCACGCAGATGGATTCAATCCGGCTTCCGGCGGAGTATCCGGCCAGGGCGGCGGAGCCGAATCCATTGACAACCGACTGTACCAGCAGCATTCCGATGGAGACAATGGACTGCTGCAGGATGGACGGCACCGCAATCCTGGTACCTGAACCCAGCATGGCCCTGTCATAGAACCGGAAAACATCCTCCCGTGAACGTTCATAGCCCTTCAGCTTCTTTAACAGCAGGCTGAAGGAAATCAGCGCGGAGATTCCCTGGGCCATGACCGTGGCAATGGCAACGCCGTCCACGCCCATGCCCAACCATGTGACGGAGATGATATCCAGGACCACGTTCAGGATGGAGGAAAATATCAAAAGATACAGGGGCGTCCTGGAATCACCCAGGGCATTGAATATGGCTGCCAGCACATTATACATGAACAGGAACGGCAGTCCCAGGAAATAAATCCCCAGGTACAGCCTGGCCTGTCCCATTATGTTTTCCGGCGTATTGAGGGCTGTCAGGATTGTCCCGTTCATGGCAAATCCCACGCCCAACAACACCAGGCTTACGGCCAGGAAGGTGATAAGGGCAGTGGAAATGGATGTCTTCATCTTTCCATGCTGCCTGGCGCCCAGATACTGGGATGTCAGCACCGAGGCCCCGTTTCCGCCTCCAATGGCAATCATGATGAACACATTGGTCAGGGCATAGGATGCACCCACTGCCGCCAGTGCATCCTCACCCACGAAGTTGCCCACAATCATGGAATCCGCCATATTGTAAAACTGCTGGAACAGGTTGCCCAGGATCATGGGAAATGCAAACATCAGCAGGCTCTTCCCCGGACTCCCTTCCGTCAGGTCAACCTGTTTCTTTAACTGACGCCCTGAGGCGTTTTCACTTACCGTATCCTGACTCATCTCAATCCCTCAAATTCATCCAGAAGTTCCCCAAAGAATGCCAGCGCCTCATCCACCGGCCTGGTGGTGGACATATCCACGCCGCACAGCTTTAACAGTTCGATGGGCGTCATGGAACAGCCGCCGCTTAAGAATTTCTTATAGCCCTCCAGCGCGCCCTCTTCCCCCTTCATGATCCGGCTGCTGATTGCCACTGCCGCGGAAAACCCGGTGGCATACTGGTACACATAAAATGGGGTATAGAAGTGGGGTATCCTCTCCCATTCATAGTCAATCTGGGCATCCACCTTCATTTCCGGCCCAAAGTAGTCCACATTCAGCTGGCGGTACATCCGGCAGAGGCTCTGCGCTGTCAGGCTTTCCCCTGCGGCCCCTTTCTTATGGGCCATGTCCTCGAACTCAGCAAACATGGTCTGGCGGAACAGGGTCCCCCTAAAGCTTTCCAGGAAATGATTCAGCAGATATGCCTTTTCCTCCCTGCTCCCCGCCTTTTTAAGCAGATGGCGGATTAAAAGCGCCTCATTGCAGGTGGAAGCCACTTCCGCCACAAATATCTTATATCCGGCATAGGTAAACGGCTGGTTCTTATCGGAATACCAGCTGTGGATGGAGTGTCCCATCTCATGGGCCAGCGTAAACACGTCGTTGAGCGTGCCGTGGAAGTTAAGGAGCACGTAAGGGTGGCTGCCATAGGTTCCCCAGGAATACGCCCCGCTCCTTTTTCCTTCATTTTCATACACATCAATCCAGCGGCTGTCAAAGCCTTCCTGGAGGATGGACAGGTATTCCTCACCCAGGGGCGCCAGGCCTTCCTTCACAATGGCCCTGGCCTCCTCATAGGTATAGCGGCGGTCATATTCCGCCACCATGGGCACGTACAGGTCATACATATGAAGCTCATCCACGCCCAGCAGCTTCTTTCGCACCCCGGCATAGCGGTGGAGCTTTGGAAGGTTATCCCGGACCGCCCGGACAAGGTTATCATAGACCAGTTCCGGGACCTCATTCCCAGCCAGGTAGTACTGTCTGCTAGATTCATACTTCTTCGCCCTTGCATAGAACACGGCCTGCTTGATATTGGTGGAAAATGCAGCCGCCAGGGTGTTGGAGTACTGGGCATATACGCTGTAAAGCCCTTCAAAGGCATCCTTCCTGATCCTGCGGTCCTGGTTCTCCATCAGGGAAATGTAGTTGCCGTGGGTTATCTGCACAGCCTCCCCGTTCTCCCCTGTGATTACAGGGAACTTCACATCCGCATTGTTGAACATGGTAAATATCTGGCTGGCCCCCTGGGTGGCATCATAGGACTGGGCCAGCAGCTCCTCCATCTCCCCGGAAAGGGTATGCTCCCTTTTATTAAGCACCATCTCCAGCGCACGCTTAAAATGGCTGATTCCATTGTCCGCCTTCATGTATGCATCCAGCTTTTCCTCTGGCATGGAAAGGATTTCCGGCACAATATAGGAGGAGTACTCAGACGCCTTATAGGACAGGGACTGGGCCCTGGAAAACATATCCTGGTATTTCTGGTCTGCGGTATCCTGGTCGGAGCGCATCCTGGAATATACATAGAGAAGTTCCGTCTCCCTTGATATCTCATCATCAAACTTCAGGCACGCGTACAGCGTATCCGCGGATTCATCCAGTCTTCCCTTGTAATCTGCATACTGCTTTACCTTGGAGGACGCCTCCTCAAACAACTGCTCCCACCGGCTGTCGCTGGCAACCATATCCTCCAATTTCCATGTGTCCTTGATTTCCACTTCACTGCGCTTCTTCATGCGGCCACGCTCCCTTCTTACCTAATGTGTGTTTAACTGTTTCCCTGGTTATCTTTTACATTACCTTCCATACGTAATCTTCCATTATTATTTTATAAGATTCGCCGCCAGCGGCACCACAATCACGGTCATCAGACCTGCCACTGCAATGGAAAGGCTGCTCATGGCGCCTTCGATTTCTCCCAGTTCCAGGGCCTTGGCTGTCCCCACCGCATGGGCGCTGGTTCCAAGGGCCAGCCCCTTTGCCACCGGATGATGTATCCTGGCCAGCCTTAATATGGATTCCCCGGCCATATTGCCCAGGACCCCGGTGAGCACGATACTCATGACTGTCAGGGTCACGATGCCTCCTGCCTCCTGGCTGACCCCCATACCGATTGCAGTGGTAATGGACTTTGGCAGCAGGGTCACATAGTGGGTATGGGTCAGTCCCAGGACCCGGCACAGCAGGAAAACACTGACCGCGCTGGTGACCACCCCGGCCGTGATTCCAAGGATAACCGCATCCCCATGCTGTTTCAGCAGATGCAGCTGCTTATATAGCGGGATTGCAAGGCATACGGTGGCCGGAGTCAGAAGCCAGCTCAGATAGGATGCACCCTTATTATATGTTTCATAATCCATTCCTACTCCAAATATACAGGCAATGATCAGTGCGGCGGATACCAGCAGCGGATTCAGGATTGCCAGTCCGGTCCTTTTCTTCAGCCAGCAGGCAAACAGATAGGCCCCGATGCTGAGGACCAGGCCAAAATACTGGGACTGTTCTAATATTAGACGGATACTATCCCTTATGCTGCTCATGCTGCATTTCCTCCTTTGGCTTCCTGCTTTGCTTCCCTGCGCCCCATGACCCACTGGGCCATCCGTCCGGTCACGATCATGACCAGTATAGTGCTGACTGCTATGATTACAAGGAAGGGGAGAAGCACGGCCCTGACCTCGGCTATGGATTCCACAATCCCCACGGTGGCTGGTATGAACATCATGGTCATGGTGTCCATGAGGAAATTGCCGGTTCCCTCCACGCTTTCCAGTTTCACTGCCCCGCCCATAAGTGCTGCCAGCATGATAAACAGCCCATACACGCCTGCCGGGACAGGCAGGGGCAGCACCTGGTACAGGATCTCGCCAGCCATGGTAATGCCCAGAACAATTCCAATCTGTTTTACATATTTCATCTTTATGCCTTCCTTCTGATGCTTTTGCCGGAGAAATGTCGAATCTGCTCCGCACATGGCTTTTATTCTACCACCCGGTTTTTACAGATTCAACCCGTAGATTGAGAAATACACAAGAAATACAATCCTGCACCATTGCATTTTCCCCTCCCATCCCCTACAATAAGAAGATATCAGGCAACCGCATCCGCCTTCCGGCCAGACTGGAAAAAGAAAGGAAAAACGCCATGAAAATAATCCATACCCCATCATTATCCCAGGAACAGGCCAAAGACATACACGCCATCACCGGACTCTGCCGCCAGACAGACGGCACCGTCCTGTCCTGCCCGGAGGACGGGGATCATTTCTGGCTTTTATATGGGGACGGCAACCGTATGGATGCATTTTTCGCAGCCTATCAGATGGATGGTTCCTCCTGGGAATGCAGTGCATTTACCCGGCCGGACTGCCGTAATCAGGGGCATTTCCATGCGCTGCTGGAACAGGTGTGCAGGGACAGCCAGGAGGAAGGCGAACCTGACCTGTGCTTTGTCACGGACAACCGGTGCCCGGACACCCTTAAGACGCTCAGGCATCTGGATGCGGAATTCTTATATGATGAATACATGATGGAGGCAGACCTCTCCCAGGCAAGGGGCGGACTGCGGCTGCAGGACCTGGACTGCCTCTGTTCCGTCACCGCGGAACCCATAACGGAGGATGGGGAAATGTCCCTGGCCATGTGGATTTTCTCCGGATTGGATTCCTCCCTGGGGGGTTCCTCCGAATTGAATTCCTCCCTGGGGATTTCCACCGGATTGAATTCCTCCCTGGGGATTTCCACCGGATTGAATTCCTCCCTGGGGATTTCCGCAAATCAGGTTTCTTCTGACCGCACTTCCCCTGCTCCGGCCAAACCATGTCCCGCTCCCCATCCGGACCGTGACAGCCTTCCCGCGGGCGCCTGCCGGATTGCAGTCCATGGAACCGGCGCCTACCTCTATGGGCTGGAACTCCTTCCCCAACATCGCCAGAAGGGGCTGGGGACATGGTTTTTATATCACATCATGTCCATGCTGGCAGGACAGGGCTGCCAGTGCCTGCGCCTTCAGGTATCAGGAACCAACGCGCCAGCCCTTGGCCTCTACAGAAAAACAGGGTTCCGCATAACGGAAACCCTGTCCTATTTCTTATATTAGCTGCCTCTGGGGGCTGCCGCCCGTTATCAGTCCCTGCGTACCGTAACGCCCTGGGCCTCAATCCGCTTGCGTATCTCAAGCATCTTCTGGTCTGTCTCGGCAATTACGTTTGCGCACTTTCTGAGTTCTTCACTGATTTCTCCATTGTCGTCAATAAATGATTTCTTATACTTCAGCTGATGGTCCAAACTGGCCCAGAAATCCATGGCAATGGTGCGGATCTGCACCTCCACCCGGATCGGCTTCTTGCTGTCGGAGAAAAACACAGGAATCTCTATGATCATGTGGTAACTCCGGTAGCCGTTGGGCTTCGGGTTCTTAATATAGTCCTTGACCATGATCACGGTCACGTCATCCTGGCGCACCAGCATGTCGGCCACTTCATAGATATCATCCACAAAGGAGCAGATGATGCGGATTCCCGCAACATCATCCAGGTTCTTCTCCATTGAATCCAGCGAAACCTCAAACCCTCTGCGCTGAAGCTTCTCCACAATGCTTACGGGTTTCTTCACCCTGGACTTAATCATCTCAATGGGATTGCGCTGGTTCTTCACAGACAATTCATCATTGAGCACTTCCAGCTTTGTCTTCACTTCACGGATTGCGCAGGTATACCTCATCATTGCCTGCTGAAACTGACGCGCCTGGTTCACCCAGACTTCCGGTACCTGTACCAGATCCGGCACATTGACGATGGACTGATGAAGTTCGCTGTTGGGATTCATGTTAATGTTCATATTCATCGGTTCACCTCATTATCTGTTGCTATTTCATCTCATTCATCCTGCCTGATAGCCTCATGCGCCGCTGCATATGACGCCGCTGCGCATGAAACCACTGCGTACGATGCCGCTGCTCATGCTGCCGCATCATAGGCATCACATTGCCCCGACTATCTCCACTGCGTGTTCAAACCACGGCATATCCAGATACTCAACCTGTCCTGCATCCACCATCTGGGCAATCCTGGGGTCAATGGGAATCTGTGCAAGGACCTGTATGCCGTGCTCCTTTGCCACCTCTTCCACATGGCCTTCGCCGAATACGCTGATGCGCTTTTTGCAGTCAGGACATTCCAGGTAACTCATATTCTCAACGATTCCCACAATGGGGATATCCATCTTCTTGGCCATATTCACTGCCTTTGCAACAATCATGCTCACCAGCTCCTGGGGTGAAGTGACGATGATGATGCCATCCACGGGCAGTGACTGGAATACGGTCAGCGGGACATCGCCTGTCCCGGGAGGCATATCCACAAACATGTAATCAATGTCCTGCCACAGGGTTTCAGACCAGAACTGCTTAACAGCGCCCGCAATCACAGGCCCTCTCCAGATGACAGGATCCGTATCCTTATCAAGAAGCAAGTTGGCGGACATGATTTCCACACCTTCCATGGATCTGGCCGGCAGCATCAGCTTGCCGTCCGGCGAAGTCATGACGCCCTCATTGCCGATGCCGAATGCCATGGGGATGGACGGCCCCGTAATATCCGCGTCCAGGATTGCTGTCTTCTTACCCTTGCGGTTCATGCTGACAGCCATCATGGAAGTTACCAGGGACTTTCCCACCCCTCCTTTGCCGCTGACCACACCAATTACCTTCTTCACGGAGCTGGCTGGATTAAGCGCCTCCAGGAATTCACTTTTATCAACGGTACGGCTCTCGCAGTTGGCGCTGCAGGAACCGCAGTCGTGGTTACATTCACTCATTTTCGTTCTCCTTCCAATTCTTGTTGGGCTGTGCCTGCTAAAAAGTTTCAAACACAAACCATATCATGTACATTATAAAACCATTTGAAACTATTGTCCATTCTTTACTCAATAAAATATACATGAAAGTAAAAAAACCATACCTTTTCCTGTAATTTTTTTACAAAATTGTGAACTTTTAACAATATCCCCCCGTCTTCATTTACTTTTTTGTGCTTAAATGCTAATATAATAATAGAAATATGTGAAAATTCTGTGAACAGATATATTTTTCATGCCAACAGGCAAAAGGAGCGGAGGTGCGCCATATGAAGGCTTCTACACTGGGGATATTCCGCCGCAGTCCGGCTGCATATGAACTTTACGCTGAAAATAATCCGGAACTGACCAGGATCAAGGTGGCGGAACATTACGTACGCAATAAAGGAATGGTGGATTTCTACCGCCATACAACGAAAACTGCCATGACCGCCGCAATCCTGGTCATGGTTGCCACACTCGCCGCTTTATCAGGCATCGGTTTCAGGACCATCACCCATTCAACGGCAAACAGGTATGCATTTGAGTCCTCCCTGGACAATCTGGTGCAGGAGAATGCGTCCATTGAAGAGATACGCATGGTTGATTACAGCAATTATTATATTTACGTGGATGACTCTGTCTGGAATGGATTCACACAGTCAGAAAAGTCCGCTTACTGCCTGGCACTTGCGGATTCCTTAAATGACGCCTGCCATTCCTATCATATATTAGGAAGCAGGAAACAGGCCCAGGTCTTTTTCTATGATCCGGACGGGAACCTTCTAGCCCAGCCGTCGGAGGACAGCGGGGAACACACGGTTTTACAATAGGATTACACCTTAAAAAGCGCGGACCATGGTTTGGGTTCACAGGAAACCCATACCATGGCCCGCGCTTTTTCCTTTTCCCTCTTCCCCATGCGGATACCCTTCTTTTATTTTACAGGTTGCAGATGAACCTGCCTTGTGATAGAATAGGCAAAATAATCAAAAACCACCCAAGGAGGACGCTTATGGATTCACGCAGCCTGTACCGCAAACTGGAACTGGATTTTAATTTAAAGGACATGAAGGACGACTGGAGCTTCATGTCCCTTGATAATGATTTCATCTTCCCAGAATTTAAAAGCAGGTATATGGGACTGGTGGCTGATAATACAGAACAGATCCGGAAAGTTTATACAGCCACATTTCCCGACAGGGCAATCCTGGATGAGATTTTTAAAAGGAATGAGACGGATGTGCTGCTGTTCGCCCATCATGCAATGGGATATATTGCATCCGATGAGGGTTTTCCATTCCATGACATTCCCCTGGATTATCTTAGGGAAATGAAAAAGCGGCGGATTTCATTCTATATGCTGCACACGCCCCTGGACCAGTATGGTGAATATTCCACTTCTGTCAGTCTTGCGAAGGCGCTGGGCCTGCGGATTGTGGAACCCTTCTGCCAGTATGATGGACATACCCAGGTGGGTGTGATCTGCCAGACCGGAATGTCCTCCGTTCTGGAACTTAAGGACCTGGTGGCCCGCACGGTGGGGCATGACGCAAAGCTGTACCCATACGGGGAACCGTCCATCAAGGACGGCAGGGTAGCCATTGCCGCAGGCGGCGGAAGCTACCCATTTGTCATTACCGAACTTGCACAGAAGGATATCCACTGCTATATCACCGGCTTCACCAAGCCCCTGCCCCACTTTGAGCCGACCCTGGAATTCCACAGGCTGGCCGGGAACCATGGGGTCAACGTCATCGGGGCAACCCACTATTCCACGGAAAAGTTTGCCTGCATGGCCATGACCGGATATTTTTCCAAGGCCGGGGTTCCGGCTGAATTCCTGGAAGGGACCTGGTATCTGGAGGACTTATAGGCAGTTCCAGGCATATTTGCCGTCCGTCTTGTCAAACCCGTAAAAGTCCGCAAAGGAAAGGCGGAAAATGTCCCGGCCGGTGACAGGCAGCTTTATCCGGTTCTTAATCAGGTACTGGTAGATACCGCTTCCCGATATGTCGCCTAACAGAAGGATGCTTTTGAGGATTCCATCCTCCACCAGGGCCTTCCTGTAATTGTGCCTGTCTTCCTCCGTGATGACCTGGGTGTTGTCACCCGCACAGTTGATATCGCCGATACAGAGGGCGGGCAGGCCAAAGAAATTCATGGTGTTCTTCATGGCATAGGTATCGTCATAAACCGTGGGGATGCCGCACATGTTCCTGGCCGCGGTCACTCCCTGCTTCATTGCATTGGGCCAGATCCCGGACAGGCCGCAGACATCCCCGGCCCCATAGACATGGGGAACCGTGGTTTCCATGTACTGGTTCACGGTTATGGCCCTTCCGGTCTCAATCTTGCAGTTTTCCAGGAAACGGATTTCCGGACGGACCCCTGCCGCCACTATGATGAAATCACATTCCAGCTCTTCCCCGCTGTCAAGGATCAGGGCCTGCACATTCCCGTCCGCATCCAGACGTGTTCCTGAGGCCTTGGCCGACAGCCGGAACCTGCATCCATGGGTTTCAAACAGTTTCTGGTATTCGGCTGCCGCCGGGGCATCCAGCTGCAGCGGAAGGATGCGGTCCGCCATCTCCACGATCACAGGGTTTATCCCCTGTTCCAGAAGCGCATAGGCGGCGTCCATGCCCACCAGGCCGGAACCTACGATGACAGCCTTTTTCCCAGGCCCTGCGGCATTTTTAACCGCCTCTGCGTCTGACAGGTCGCGGAACCCGAATACATTGTTTGCCTCCCTGAGCCCCGGCACGGGGGGAACCAGATAGTACGCCCCGCTGCATATCAAAAGCCTGTCATATGGTATCAATGTCCCATCGTCCAGTTCAACCGTTTCTTCATCACAGTGAAGCCCTGTCATGGCCTTACCTGCAATCCAGTCAATGCCCTGGGACTCAAAGAAACCCGGCGGCGCAAAGTCTATCTCCTCTGCCGTCCTCTGGCCTCCCAGATATTTGTGCAGCATACAGCGGGAATGGACTTTTTCATCTTTGGACACCAGGACAATCTGCCCTTCCCGGTCCAGCTGGCGCAGCGTCCTTGCCGCGCTGATCCCGGCTGCGCCGGCTCCTACAACCACATATCTCATGACTGCACCTCCTCTACCCAGATTGCCTTTTTGGGACATGCCTTGACGCAGCTTGGCTCACTGCCGCTGTCCTTGCAGAAATCGCACTTGATGATCCGGCTTTTAGTTGTGCTGTCCGGCTTCAGCACACCGAAGGGACAGTTCATCACACACATGAAACAGCCGGCACAGCGTTTTTCGTCATACTCAACAATCCCTGTTTCCGGGTTCTTACTTAATGCGCCGCTCATGCAGGAGTTTACACATTCCGGCTCATCACAGTGGCGGCAGAACACGGGACGGTAAGTGCCGTCCGGCTGCCGGTGGATGAAATTGCGGCTCTCATTGGACGGGTCCGCCAGATTAAGGTCATATATGCTGCCTTTATCCGCCCTGTGGGCATTCATACAGGCAAGTGTGCAGTTCAGGCAGCCATCGCACTTGCAGGCGTCAATCCATATTCGTTTCATAGCCACCCCTCCTATATATTCAGCGCTTTCCGTTTTTCTTCAATGATCTGTTCCAATATCCCCGCTGTTTCCACTGCATCGCTGTTCACAATGACCTGGCCTCCGGTAAGGGCCTTCATATCCTGTGTAAGGACCTTGGTCACCAGGCTGCTGCCTGTTATGAAGGGAGGAAGCCCCAGATGAAGGGGAAGCCCCAAAGCCAGGCCAAAGGCGCCGTCGGCCAGGGCCTGTTCTTCCAGCCACTGGGCGGCGGAGAGCACCAGGGGAAGCTGGGGGATATCCACCCCAAGGGCGGATGCAAGCTCGGTTGCCACCATCTCCAGCCTGCCGATGGCAAGACATGGCCCGAAGTTGAGCACCGGAGGAATCCCAAGGGACTGACAGACAGCCTTAAGCTTCGGTCCTGCAAGCTCTGCTGCCTCAGGCGTCATAAGGCCGCAGTTTTCCAGGCCCCCTGATGAACATCCTGCGGTAAGTACCAGGATGTCCCTGGCAATCAGTTCCTTTGTCAGGTCCACGGTCAGCACATCATGGCCTCCGGCTGTCAGGTTGGAGCATCCCACCACCCCTGCAATCCCCTTGATGTCGCCGGATGCAATCAGGTCAATGAGCGGTTTCCAGCTGTCCCCCAGGAACTTCTTCAGGGAAACCTCGCTGACACCGGTAATGGTATTCCGGTTGCCGTGGTCCTTAAGGAGGTTAAGGGACACGATGGTCCGGCGTTCCCTGTAAGAAGCCAGAACATCCTCTATGATTTCCCTGCTGATGCGTTCCCTGTCCTCAAACACAAATGGTTTCAGCTGGGCATTCTGCTTCTTAGCCACATCGTCCAGACAGATCTGCTTAATGTGCAGTGAATCACAGATAGGCTCAATTCCGGGAAGGGTGCAGTTAAATTCACTGAGCACCGCATCAATGGCCCCTGTGGCAAGCACGGCCTCGCTGGTGTAGTTGTTGCCTGCATGACCGCTGAATATATCCTGGTAATGCACGCCGCGCAGCTGTAAATCCTGGCCCACGCAGGTGCAGCCCACCAGGCGGAAGCCCTTTGCCCCGGCTGATCTGGCCAGTTCCTGGACCTCCGGCTTCTTAAGCTGTTCCTGAAGATGCACGAAAATGGAGTGCTGATGGCCTGTTATCATGATATTGATGTAATCCGGGTCAATGACCCCAAGTCCCACGGGGGCAGGCATGATTTCCGGTTCCCCCAGCATGACATCGTTGAGGAGATTGGTCAGCATAAGGCCGTATACCCCGGTGGATATGCCAAGCTTCAGGCAGTGGAGCAGCATGTCAACCGGGTCTGAATTCAGGTTGGTGGAGCATTTGACCACACCTGCGCAGACCTCGGATTTGGCCCCGCCGGGCAGGATGCCAAGCTCCTTCCACTTCTCAAGGCGCGGGCCG
This sequence comes from Clostridium pacaense, assembly GCF_020709765.2. Lineage (NCBI taxonomy): Bacteria > Bacillati > Bacillota > Clostridia > Eubacteriales > Clostridiaceae > Clostridium > Clostridium pacaense. Next base: position 188,021 of record NZ_JAJFEB020000004.1, on the reverse strand, counting down.
TAAGCCAGCTTCTGCTGCAGCTTCATGGGTACGTAATCCGGCAGGTATAAATCATCCAGCACGGCCTGCGCCACGGCGGCAGCCTCGGTGTGCGGGTCGCTTTCCGGAATCCCGAAGAGTCCGCACAGATGCTTCAACGCGTTCATCCCCTTTATCTCCCCCTTTGCCAGGGCGGTCTGTTTCAGGTTCAGGGCAGTGGTCTCAATCACATGGATATAACAGCCGGATCCGGATGCAACGGCGCGCAGGAAATTCCTTGCCACGATTACGTCTGCCGACGCGCCGCAGATGCCATGGGGCGCTTCCGGGGTGATACGGCAGGGACCGTTGGAGCAGAGGCGGCAGCAGACGCCCTGAAGCCCGAAGCCGCATTTGACGGACTGGCCCTCCACCCTGTGGTGGGATGTTTCCATCGGAAGTCCTGCTATGTATCCTTCCAATGGCTTATCTGCGCTTTTGCAGGTTGTACAGCTGTAACAATTGTTCATGGTAAATACCTCCTGTTGAAGTTTTGAATGGAACTGTGGGTTTGGATTAAAAAAATAAAATTATGTATATCATAAAGTGGACAAAAATAATCCACTTTCTAAACAAAAAATAAGGTTGGTATTAAAAAAGGATATGGAATTCCCGGTCAGCAAAACATCTCTGCCAGCGTCCTGTGCTTCAGCTCCCGCTCCAGGATTGCCTGTACCCTGGCCAGTTCGCAATGGACCGTGCAATTATGGCCGCTGCCATCTGCATACTCACAGCGGTACCCCTCCCTCAGACAGGGATTAAGGAAAAATTCCTCGTCGGTGGCGCGTATGACATCCAAAAGCGTAAGCACATCAAGGCTTTGTCCCAGGCTGCACCCGCCGCCTGCTCCCCTGCGGATAAGCACCAGCCCGGCTTTTTCCAGCTTCTTTAGTATCTTATAGGCAAACTGCCTCGGCACCTGCTCCTTCTGGCATATCTGCCCAATGGTCAGCTGCTCCCCGTCCTTCAGGGCGCGGATCATGCGCACCGCATAATCGGATTCTCTTGTTATCATCATGTTCATGCCGCCTTTATTGTTAAAGATATAACAATTCATATGTAATATTATACCAAAGTTGACAAAAATTATCAAGTATGAAAGTAACATTTATATAAAATGTTGCTTATCAGCCCGGCAGGTTGGAATCTATACAAATTATACAAATCTGTAGACTGCATTCAAAGTCCGGGGGGCATCACCGCCTTTGTCAACATAGATGCTTTTATTGTAACGTATGCCGTTCTTCTTAAGACATAATTCCAAAAAACACATGAAAATACCAATATCAATCCGATTGTAAAAAGACACCTTATCAGACGGCATGATTCCACGCTTACCAGCTTTTTTGTATCTGTAAACCGCCAAACCAACCGCATTGCATTCAACCATCCACGGCTGTGTGTTGCAGGAACTGGGAGCAAATCTTACAATGTCAGCCACATCAGCCAGCATATTTCCCGCCCATATATCCTCTGCGGTCCTGCGTTTGCTTTTGAACATGTTCTTTCGGAATTTTCTTTCATCATCAATTTTGGTAATGGCAATCATGATGACAAATTCCAGGCCATGGATTAAACCTTCTTCCGCTTTTCCAATCCCATACCATAAAGTGCCTATGTTTTTTGAAACCAGGTACAAATCCAACTGCCCGCCGATATATCCTATATTCTGAAGGTAATTGTCTTTCTTCTCGCTGTACAGCAGGATACAGTATTCCTGTCCCCGTTTACACGTTGTCTCATTTGCCGGCAGCACTTTTACCGCTGTTTTAATATCAGGACACAGCGGTGTCAATGACGGATATACTTCTTCAATTTCCCTTATTTCCTCCCAAGAAATTGATTCATCCCCAATATTCCTGAAAAGATGGAATGATTTTCTTTTGAAAATCATTTGATAAAGCATGTTTTCATCTATCATGTTTTCCTCATATATTCTCCCCTCGGTGGAACGGGAGTTTTATACTACATTATAATTTTCCAACCGGAATTACTCTTTGTCATAAACAAAATGTTAATTTTCTTTTTTCTTATCATATTCTAATGCTTCATACCCTCCCTGCAATTCCCGTAACAGTTCCTCTTCACTTGGCAGATATAGCTTATACTTTGAGGCAAAAATCTATGTTTCATTTTCTGGCAACGTATACCTGACTACAGATTCACTTTTATAGCCTTTCAAGCTGCCGTGTACTCCAATTTGATTTGATTGCCTCTTCTGTATAGAACTGACGGCATGTTCATTTTCCACACGCATCTTATCCCTTTTTCGTAAACTAATTCTGCAAACTGTCCATATTTTTTTACGGATTCCAACCGATAGCGCTTTAATTCCTCTTTTTGCGTAAACAAAGGAATCCCTGTCCCCAATAATACGGGTGCAGCCTGCATTATAATATGGTCAACCATGTTATTATTCAACAGAGGCCTCAATATCGTGTTGCCGCCGATAATCCAGATATTCTTGTCTTTGTCTATCTGTTTTACAAATTACGTTTGATAAAGTCAATCTAAATTATGGGCTTTGTCAGCAAGATATCCATCCATCGTAATACAGCCATAAAAATATATGCTCATATCTAATGCTCCAATCATCTCCAAATTAAATATTATACTTCTTCAACCTCATTAACCTTAACAATTTCATCTATTATTTCTTTCGATTGCTGATGATAACCTCCTTTTCCCTATAAAAAGGCCAGCAAACCAACCACCAATACCTCCTACGGCAAGCAATCCATATGGTGCAGACATGGCAGGCTTTATTTTTCCGGCATTCCCATGGTCCTTTACTCCTCCTCGGAACAAGGCATAGTCAACCGTTTTTCTAAAAATAGCAGACCATGATATATTCTTCCTCATTCTCATCAACAATTTCAAATCCCACTTTTTTGTATAATTTCACGGCATAGTTTTCCTTTTGTACAGCAAGTGATGCCTGTTGATATCCTCTTCGTTTTAATATACAAAGCATTTCCTGCATTAAAGCAGTACCGATTCCCCATCCCCGATACTCTTTATACAGGGAAATGGCAAAGGAAGGTGTCGCATCATCTATATGTCCGTAATCGTTCATAATACGGACCCAGACAGCGCCGACTACTTTTGTGCCAACTTCTGCCACCAAAGCAATGTCGTCTTTTTTCTTCCCAAAATCCGTTACATATACCTGTAGCTCAAGCTGTTCGATGATTGATCTCAGCGGAGCGGGTACACCGATAATGTAGTTCATGGATACCTCCACATAAGTCTGTTCTGACAGTTCAGCAGACCGGACTCGTCAGCGATATACGATATAGCGGTAATGCGGCATATCGACACCTTTATAATATTTTGTCCATGTGTCCGTCATTGTCATACCGTTCCTTATGGCTACATTTTGAGATGCAACATTGGTATCTCTGATAATAGAGCAGACTTCATCCGCTTTTAATATTTCAAACGCATACTTTTTACAGGCCTTTGCCGCTTCGGAAGCATACCCTTTATGCCAGTATAGCCGTTCAAAAAGATAACCGATTTCAAGCACTTCCTCATCTTTCCACTGCTGCATCGTAAGTCCACATTGACCAATCATTTCATCCGTCTGTTTAAGGATGACTGCCCATAATCCAAAGTTCCATTTTTGATAACGGAAAATTTGTCTATCCAACCATTCCTGCACTTCAGTATCACTAAACGCTCCTTCGTAAGCGTACATAGTTTCCTCATCCTGTAATATCTTGCATAAAGATTTGAAATCAGACTGATTCATCTCTCGTAAATACAACCTCTCCGTTTCAAATATCATATCATCCCTCAAATTTCAAATTTTCAGCTAGTGCTCCATCCAGTTTACTATAGTTTAGACAAAGCGTCCATATCAAGTGTCTTTTTCAACCTGCTTTTTCGGTCTCAAGTAAGCTAACGGCAGCCTTTTGTTCCGTGGTATAGGTTTTTCCAAATCGTATGACTTTTACCAAAAAGTAAGGGTTTTGCCCCGTAGTATCATTTTACTGATAACCACATGGCAAAAGTATTTCCATTACATAATGGTGGGGTAAATTTCTTCGTCAATTTTACCCATCTTACATTACACTTTCTTTAAAGTAAAGTTATTTTGATTTTTCTTTATCATATTCCAATGCTCTGTACTCTCTTTGCAATTCCTGTGACAGCTCTTCTTCGCTTGGAAGGTATAGATTATACTTTGACGCAAAAATCTGTGTTTCATTTTCTGGCAATGTATACTTTACTACAGATTCACTTTTATCCGCACAAAGTACAATTCCTATCGGTGGATTATCCCCCTCATTCATCAATTCACGTTCGTAATAATGGACATACATCTGCATTTGCCCCAAATCCTGATGTGTCAAATCTCCGATTTTTAAATCAATTAATACAAAACATTTCAAAATATAATTATAAAAAACAAGATCTATTCGGAAATGCCGGCCATCAAATGTAATCCTCTTCTGTCTGGCAACAAAAGAAAATCCTCTCCCCAATTCTAAGAGAAACTTTTGCAAATGCGTTATCAACGCTTCTTCAAGATCACTCTCATAAAAATCGTCTTTTGGATTCAATCCCAGAAACTCTAATACGTATGGATCGCGGATAATATCCTCTGGTACTTTTGCAGCCTCCAATTTCTGGATTTCTTCCGAAACTTTTTCTTTATTTTGGCTGGATAACAGCCTTTCATAAAAGAAAGAATTAATTTGCCTTTCCAACTGCCGTGTACTCCAATTTGACTTTATTGCCTCCTCTATATAGAACTGGCGCGCGTTTTTATTTTCCACACGCATAAGCAAGCGATAATGTGTCCAACTCAATTCGCTACGCAGTGCGTAGCTTTTTGGAAATGTAAGATAAAACTGGCGCATATTTTTAAGATTTGCAACTGTGAATCCCTTTCCAAAATCTGTAGTCATCTGTTTAGATAGTTCCGCTATTAGGCGGACTCCATATTCCGCCTTTTCCTCACCGCCCTGCTGTTCTACGATACTTTTCCCTATATTCCAGTACGCTTCCACCATCGCAAAGTTTGCAGTTTGATATACCTTGTTTCTGGCTTCAGAAAGAATTCTTTTAATCTGCTCATAAAATTGTTGTTCCACGGCTCCTCCTTCTTTCAATTACTGTTGTGAAAATAATATCATAATTTTATACACTCATCCAAACTTTATATAGGCAAGTGATATCTCCATTTCAATATCATCTAGTTTTTCCCATAGTATTTTTTTATAAAACTTTTTTGAGAGTTTCCAGATTTTATGTGAATGAAACGTACAAATAATAAATTCCTGCAATCTGTCCGCAGATGGACAACAGGGAGCTTTCAAAAAAATTCGACGGAGGCGATGCTTCAAAGCGGCGACTGGTCGTCACAAGGGCAAAACTTTCGCAGATGGTTTCATCAGGCCAAACCTGTTCCCCATCTAATCCTTTGCCCAGAATGCAACGCTATCCATGCGCATCCAAAGGGGCTGCCCTGCGCCGTCATCCCCATACATATTCTCTATGATACAATCCAGGTCATACTGCCCATCCCGATAATGGGCCTTCCAATGTTCCATGGCAATCAGCCGCTCCTTTTAAGGGCAGGAATGAATCCTCAAACATCCCCAATCCCCTTTCTTACCCCAGTTCCGATTCAGCTGTTCACCGCGTTCAGCAGATGTTCCAGTGAAAACGCCTTCCCCTTCGCCATCCAGTCCTCCAGGCGTCCCTTATTGATATCTGAATGCTCCACCTCCCTTGAGAAGCAGTGGGCAACATCCACAAAATCCAGGAATTCCAGCTGTCTCCCATTCTGCTGCCAGACAGCCAGCGCCAGTTCCTCAATTAACAGGGTGCAGGCTGCAGCCATTTTCATTTTCCTGAAAGGACTGTTGTTATAGACCGCGCCGCAGAAATAGGTAAATACAAAGTAAACCATGAGCTGTTCCCTCCACAGCGGCAGTTTCTTTCCCGCCGGACCATTCAGGAACGCCGTCCTCATTTCCCCATACACAGTCTCCCCTTCACCGTACAGGGTCCTGTCCGCCCGGCTGGCAAAGTCCGGCCAGTCCTGTCCCAGGACCTCCAGATCTTTAAAAATCCCGAACATCTCCTTCACGATGCCATAACGCGCCACCTGGGTCATCCGGTAATCCGCCAGTTTCCTATGGAAAAATCCGTCCCGCTCCTGTATCGCACGGTAATCATCACTGCTGCCTGCGTACCGCATGAGCAGTGCATCCGCATCAAACAGGCGCCCCTGCCGTATGCGCCGCTCCAGGTCATGGGCCAGTGCAAGGCATATGGAAATACGCATGCTGATGTCCATTGACCTGTCCTGCAGTAAGGACAACGCCAGCTCCCGTGTATCCATCAGCTTTGTATAAAGGAAAAAATCAAAATCTTCATAAGATTCCGCCTTCCCGTCCTCCTTTGTGATGAACCGCACCGGCTCCTCACAGCCCAGGATAAGCTTTGCCGCCTCAATGCAGGACATGCACAGGGATATTTCCCTGCATCCCTCAAACTCCTCAATGTGTCTTGGATAGGTGCGGCAGGTCCTGCAAAGGTTCTCTGGCCCTGTCTCGGCGTAGATATCACAGAGGTTTTCTTCATTTAAAAATGCACACCGCCCCTCATACTGCCTGAATGAGGCTTCCTTCCAGTCAATGGAGTTGTAAAGGCGGTTTCCAAATGGGCCTTTCATCTGCCGGTAGTTCTCCAGCGCCTTCCTGTCAATCATGATGGCCCACCCGGCGCAGCAGGTATCCGTACAGCCGGATGCGATGCACCGGAATTGTTTATAATAGTGCGGGATTGTGTATATCATTCGCCTCTCCTGCCTTCCAGCTCCAGAAGCATTTTCTTCACATCCATCCCAGCCGCATAGCCGGTAAGGCTGCCGTCCGCCCCCATGACCCGGTGGCAGGGAATCATGATGGATATGGGATTATGTCCCACTGCCCCGCCCACGGCCTGGGCCGACATGGTGGGCCTTCCAAGTAACTCCGCCACTTTCCTGGCGATTTCGCCGTAGGTTGTGCTTCTGCCATATGGGATTTCACATAATATCTTCCATACCATCTGCCGGAACGCGCTGCCCTGGGGTTCAAGGCTTGGAAGGAATCCAGGCTCCTTGCCCTTAAAATATGCATCCAGCCAGGTCCTTGCCTCATCAAACACGGGAAGTTCCGCTTTTTCTTCATACAGACCCGGAACCCTTTCTGATTCCTTAAGCTTCCACACCCCGCCGTCAATACGCTCCAGCATGTTACGGTCCAGCGTGCTTCCATAATATTTCTGTCCCTCTATCCACAGGCCTGTTATGCTCTTCCCATTGCTGGAAAGGGTGAGAAGTCCTGCGGGGGAAGGTATTTTACATGTGTATACCATATAAGCCAGTCTCCTTTTCCTCTATCATGTTTCCTTCTGTTACCTTATCCTTATCTGAGCTTCCTCACAGGAATGTATTCTCCCTGACGCCTGGAAGCAGGTCATAAATCCCGCATCCCATCCGCTCCTCAAAATACTCCTTGATTCCCAGTATCTTCTTCCATCTGGGCACTGTGGAGGGGTGCGTCCCGTATCTCAGGGTCACGTCCACAAACCGCTTTTCCAGAAGGCAGAAGCCGCTGGGCAGGGCCAGGGAATCGCATAACTGCACCAGACGGTCATAATCATCATACACCGCTGATTCGATGAATTGTTTCATGAACTGCCGGTCCTCCTCAGGCATATCGAATACGCCGATGGATGTCCCTATGTCCTGAATCATGAAGGCATGGCTGATGCAGATTTTAGCCGCCTCATCCCACCCATGCTCCATGCATCTGCGGTATCCCTCTATCAGGTGGCGTTCCGATATCCGGCCCGGAAACCGGCCCACGTCATGGAGAAGCCCCGCCACGTAGGCGTGTTCGTTGTCAAGCCAACCGCACCTGGATGCGATATATTCACAGGCCATGGCCACATATCTGGAATGGTCCACCCAGATTCCCGGATTCTGTTCCCCGGCCCATACCAGTTCTTCCTCAGCCCGTTTTCTGTCTGGCAGCATGATAAACCTCCTTGTTGTATATACCAGGGTGTGTTTTCATTTTCCCAATATCTCTGTTCATTGTACTACCAAAAGGGATGAAGGGCTACTCTTTTTATTGTATTATATCCCTGCCTATTATATCCCTGTGTTCCATACCATATGGACATGCGGATGGCAGGAATGGATTTTCAACATCCCTTAACACGGAAAAAGCCGCCGGACGTCCCAACAGACGGCCCGGCGGCCACATCATCATATCATCAGACCTGCGGGAACCCTTTATTCCCCCACATAGTACTCCTTCACCTCATATTCCCTCAGCGCCTCTTCATCCGGCTCAAATCCCAGTCCCGGCTTCTGGGGCGCATGCATGTATCCGTCCTTGTCAATGAGCACCCGGTCCTCTTCCCTGAGGATATAATCCCGGCGGTCCACGGTCCACACCGGAGGATCAAACGGGTATTCCAGGTACTGCGCGTCACTGACCGCACAGGCCATGTGGAGGTTGGCCAGAAGGCCCACTCCATTGGACCAGGTGTGGGGACAGAATACGGCGCCCTTGGACTGGACATAATCCGCAATCTTCCTGGTTCTTGTAAATCCTCCGCATAAAACCGTATCCGGCTGATATACATCGTAGCTTCCCCTGTCCGCCAGATCCCGGAAATCATGCCATCTCCGGTTCATTTCCCCGCCCGCAATCCTCAGGCTGGTCATCTGCCTGAGCCTGGCCAGATTATCGTAGTCCGCATGGTGCAGGGGTTCCTCCAGCCAGTATACGCCGTATTTTTCCAGTTCCTTTGCAACCTTAAGGGCTTTCTTCAAATCCCATATCCGCTCCACGTCCCAGGGCATCTTCCAGGCCTGGTTGCCGTCCACCATGATTTCCATCTTATCGCCGATGGCCTTCCTGACTTCCTCCACCACCTTGATGTCCTCCCTGACATCCTCATGGTGGAAACGGATTTTCATGGCCTTAAATCCCATCCCCACATATTCCTTTGCCTTTTCTGCCCTCTCCCCGGCGCTGATGCGGGCGCCGCAGGAACAGTAGGCCCTCATCTTATCCTGTTTCCCGCCCAGCAGTTTGTAGATGGGCTGTCCGCATTTCTTTCCGATGATATCCCACAGCGCGATATCCAGGGGCCAGCACCTGCCATAATGGAAATCAATATTGTCAATCACCTTATTATGGTTCTCGATTTCAAAGGGATCCTTCCCGATAAAAAACTTCTCATGGCCTGCAAATCCGGTCATCAGATCACCGGAGCCAATGCCTGTTATGCCTTCATCGGTGTGGACATACACAATCGTGGACGCAAATTTCACCCTTGGATTGGGGTCCCATGACGCCAGGAACGGCGGGTCCAGCGGCTTTGCGTACTGTTTGATCTCAATGCCTGTTATCTTCATTTTTTATCCCCCTCTTTTTCATCCTTTTTTGAGTAAATATCAAATTTCCCCGGGTTGCGCATGATTTTCAGCAGGGCCGCACAGGACGCCATCTGCAGGAACATGGAAGGGAATCCCCCGATGCTGGCCAGCGTCTTGGCGCCTCCCACGCCCGTGAATACCGCCATCACGGCCGCCATGGCCCCGATTATGACGCCCCACAGGATTTTCATGGAAACAGGCGCCTCCATCTGTTCCTCCGACATGCCCGAGGTGCACACCGACGCAATGGCATTGGTATTGGAGTCAGCCGCCGTGACAAAGGAAATGAAGGTGGCCAGGACGAACACAGGCACACACAGCTGCCGCAGGGGCAGTACCTCAAAGAGCTTATACACAATGGACTCCGCCCCGGAGGTTTCCAACAGGGGAAGCAGGCTTTCCTGCATATGCATATGGATGGACGTGCCTCCGAAGATGGCGACCCAGACCATGGAAAATGCAGTGGGCACAAACAGGTTGATGATGATACAGTCCCTCACCTTATATCCCCTGGCAAGCTTCCCCAGGAACAGGGCGGTCACAGGGGCCCACGCCAGGTAGCTGGCCCAGTATCCCACCTTCATGTTGGCAAGGCTGGACCAGGCACTGTTTCCCAGGTTCATGGAATCCGTAAACAGGTTGCGCATGAAAAATGAATCCAGCATCTCCCCCACGGATTCCATGCCGAAGTTCAGGATGAAACGGGTAGGACCGAACACGAATAGGAACAGGATGAGGAAGGAAAATATGTACACATTGAAACTGGACAGCCATTTAATCCCCTTCATCAGTCCAGAGGACGCGGAAATCGTATACACCAGGATGATGGCTGCCATCACAAGGATGAGCATCACGCTGCTGTTGGGGATTCCCGTTATATTGGAAACCCCGCCTGCCACGGAGAATGCACCCGTGGACAGGGAACCCGCCATGCCTGCGCACAGGATGAAAATACACAGGGCGTCAATGGCATCTGAAAGCCTGCCCTTGATGGCCCGCTCACCAACCAGCGGGTATATGCAGGCGCCTAAGGTAAAGGGCTTTTTCATATTGTAGTACACGAACGCAAACACGGTTGCGGCCAGGGCATAGATGGCATACGGGGTAATCCCCCAGTGCAGGTACATCTGGGCCATGGCAAATACGGCTGCCTGGGGCGAATCCGGCTCCAGGCCGAAAAACGGCGATGGGTCGCTCATCAGGTACAGCGGTTCAGCGGCAGCCCAGAACATAAGGCCGGCCGCGATGGTGGTGCACAGGCTGATGGCAAACCAGTTGAATCTGCTGAGTATGGGTTTGGCATCCTTTCCGCCTATGACCGTGTCCCCGAACTTGGAAAAACAGGCGTAACAGCAGACCACCACCGCCACCATCCCATATCCGGAGAAAAGCCACCTGAAGTTCCCCCATATCCAGTCTTTTATGTGATTAATGAATTTCAGGAATACGTCCTGGGATACGAATCCCAGAAACAGTACCAGAAGCAATACCAGGAACGGCGGCCAGAAAACCCATTTCCTGAGCCTTCCCTTCTTATCAGTCTTATCTGTCATCTATCTTTTCCTCCTCTTTACAGGATGCGCTCCTGTCAGCATGATCCCCGTCACAATGGTCCCAAGCAGGATCACAACAATTGCATAGGTAAACATTCTATAATAGCCGTCCATTCCCGCATCAATCCAGTTCCCCACCATGCTGTACATGAAGGTATCCGGCAGATACCCGATGGCGGCCACGATACCGACCGTTCCCCCGATACAGGAGGAATCAATGGAATTCTCTGAAATCAAGGCATAATACAGCCCCTTAATCCCATAGACGGCAATGGAAAATGCAATAAAGCCAAAAATCCCCAGCATCAGGGAAGACATGTCATAGGGCTGGATGATGAATACCAGGATGGAGGCCAGCATCAGGATAAAGCCCCCGAATATGATTTTATAGCCGGACCTGGCCCGGTCCGCCAGATAGCCCGCCAGGACCGCGCCCACAATCTGGATTCCGTAACGCCATGTGGAAAGGAACCGGCTGACCTCGATGGAGGAATTGTAGGCTTTCAGGAAAAACGGCGGCACAAAGCTTAAAAGTGCGTACATGGAATACCCCGAAAACACAATCAGGCACATGATCCAGACCCTTGGATTCAATACCACATCCCGAATCTCCTGCTTCAGCGGAATGGTGCGCTCCACATGGATGTATTCGTCCGGCACGACAAGGACCACGCCGATGCCCAGTATGATGTTCAGGATGGCATATGCCTTAATGACCCATTCAAACCCGAACCTTCCCTCCCCCAGCGCCTGAAACAGCAGCTGGATCACAAAAAAGGTCACGCCTGCGAAAATCCCCTTCCCGGCCTCCATCCATCCAAATATCCGCCCCTGTTCGTATCTGCCTCCCAGGTTCTTGAGGATGCGGATGGATGTGGAAAAAAAGGTCATGACCGTGGTGATCCCCATAAGGGCAAATATGATTTTCAGTTCCCCATAATCCGGAAAACGTGAGAACCAGAACCCAAGGATGCCCGTGCCTGCAAAGGGCAGGAACAAAAGCCACCTGGAATTCAGCCGGTCCGAAAGGAAACCACCCGCAACATACATGACCAGGCTCACCGTGGAATAGATACTGGAAAGGACCCCGAATTCCTGGTTGTTAAGGTTCAATGCCTGACAGATGGGCACATAGAAACTGTTTCTGATATAGGGCAGTTCAAAAATCAGGGCCAGGCCGGATACCAGCACCAGGAACGTGCTTATTTTCTTAAAGCTGTCATTCATATCGTTCACTCCTTTGCGTCTGACTTCTCGAAAAGCTCATCCTGGGCCTGGCTCAGATACAGGTACTCCTCATATGGAAAATGAAGCCGTATGGTGGTTCCCTCCCCCAGCACGCTGGATATCCCAATCCTGCCGTCATGGGCCTGGATAATGGACTGGCAGATGGAAAGCCCCAGGCCGATCCCATTCTGGGAACGGCTCCTGGATTTGTCCACCATATAGAATGGTTCCGTCAGCCTGTCCAGTTCCTCCTCCGGTATGCCTATCCCAAAATCCCGTACCGATATCTCCTCAACCGCGCCCTCCCTTGTAACCGCGTCCACCAGGATACGCGAATGTTCCCCGGATGCCTTCACACCGTTGTCCAACAGGTTCACAAGGAGGGTTGCCAGCAATTCCTCATCCCCGTACATATAAGCCTCCGGCCTGTTCCTGTATTCAATCCGTATATCCCGTATTTCCGCCTGGGTCTGTATGGAAATGCACGCCATATTCACCACTTCATCCAGGCACACCCGCTTTTTCTCCACCTGTCTGGATTCCACAATCAGGAATCCCATGATCTTCTTCACCAGGGAATTCAGCCTGCGCGCCTGCATCAATATATAATCCACGGCCTCCTCCCTGCACTCCCCGGTACAATCATAGGATTTCAGCATGTCCGCGTAGCCGATGATGGACGTAAGAGGGGTTTTTACCTCATGGATGAAATTGTCAATGGCAAATTTGTAATTGCGGATATTGTTTTCAATGGCGCCGCACATGATATTGAAATTCCCGGATAATTCGTTCAATTCATCCGTGCCCGTGACCGGAAGCCGGTATGCATAATAATTGTTTGAGACTATCTTTACCGCCTCATTTATCTTCTTAATGGGAACCGTGATGATGAGGGAGGCTGTCAGCATGATAAAGGCCGAGACAACCGACAGGATGCCGCACAGGAGGAACAGGGTCTGGAGCTGGGCATTGCACCTGCCATACACATCCGACAGGTCCCTGACCAGCACCAGCCTTGCCTCCTCCCCGCCCAAGGACAAGGGTTCCTCTGCAAACAGGTAATTCACCTTATTGATGGCTACTATCTCAAGAGGCTCCCTCTTTATATCATAGCCAAAATCATAGCGCAAAGGCTCCGGCTCCAGCCCGAAGCCGTCATATACCTTCTCCTGTCCGCAGAATACCTGGAAGTACGTATCCTCCGGAATCAGTGGATTCCCAAATGCCGCCAGACAGCTGCCGGACTTCTGATACGCCGCCTCCGCCTCCTCCTTCATCCGGCCCGCCATCCAGACAGCCTGGGCTTCCTCCGACTGGAGGTTCCGCTTGTGTCCGGAAACCGTGGTAATGATACCGCAGACAGCAAATAAAAGAATACTGGCAATCAGGGAACTGATGAAAATTTTCTGCCATAATTTCATTTTATAAATCATTTCTGCCCTCTTTTATCCTCCAGGATATACCCCACTTTTGTCACGGTCCTCAGCTCCTCATTCAGCCCGGCCTTTTTGCGCAGACGCTGGACATGGATTTCCACGGTCCTGCTGCTTTCCAGGTATTCCTGCCCCCAGACATGGGCAGAAAGTTCCTCCCGCCTGATTACCTTGTCCTGGTTTTCCATAAAATACCGCAGCAGTTCAAACTCCTTGGGCGTGATTTCCAGCTCCCTGCCGTCCTTATGCACGGCGTGCCGGTCCACATCCATCACGATATCCTTAAATTCCAGCTTCCCGCAGGCCCTCTCTGTGCGCCTGAGCACCGCCTCAATCCTGGCTATCAGGTCCGCGCTCTCAAAGGGCTTGGTGATATAGTCATCGGCACCGGCCCGCAGCAGGCGCACCCGGTCCACAAGGCTGGATTTTGCAGAAACCACGATAACCGGCAGCTGCAGTTTCTTGATGGACTCAAGGACCATTTCCCCATCCACATGCGGCAGCATCAGATCCAGGATGACCAGGTTATACTTCTCCTCCTCCAGCATCACCAGCGCTATCTCCCCATCCTGGGCAATGACCGCCTCATAACCTGCAAAGGAGACATGTGTCTTTATTAATCTGGCAATTGAGATATCATCTTCTATTATGAGTATTGTTTTCATACCACACCCCGCTATTTTCAGATTTTAGTCTAATTATACCAGATAACAATACAATTGTGGGACGGAACCATCAGAAATTCCGTCCCTTCCTTCACAGCCTATTACTTATTGAAAAACTCCTTATACCTTTCATACACGGCCTCCATGGCTTCTTCCAGGACGCTTCTGCTGCACGCCACATTCAGCCGCATGAAGCCGTCCCCGGCAGCCCCATAGATACTGCCTTTGTTCAACGCCACGCCAGCCGAGCGGAAAAATCCATCCACCTGGTCGCTGTCCATATCCCAGCCATGGAAATCCAGCCACATGAGATAGGTGGCATTGGGCTTAACCATCCTGACCTCCGGCATTTTTTCTTCCAGGAAATGTTTCAGGTACATGATATTATCCCACAGGTATGCGTTCAGCTCATCCGTATACGCATCTCCGTGTTCATAGGCTGCAATCTGGGCCGGAACCCCAATCATGCTGAAATCAAAATGATGGTTTGCATACGCAATCTCAAAGGCATCCCGTATCTGTCTGTTGGGAATGATGGCATAGGACACATAAAGCCCGTTGGTGTTAAAGGTCTTGCCCGCCGAGTTGATGGAGGCGCTGTTCATGGCAGTTTCCCGGCTGACGCAGATGAACGGCACATGCCTCGTTCCCTGGTACAAAATGTCGCTGTGGGCCTCGTCGCTTACCACAAACACATGGTTGCGGCGGCAGATTTCCGCCACCCGCTCCACATCCTCCCTGCTCCAGGCATGGGCCACCGGGTTGTGGGGATTGCAGAATATCATCATGGTCGTTCTTGGGTCAGCCGCTTTCCTCTCCAGGTCCTCAAAATCAATGCGGTATCCTTCATTTTCATAAATCAGGGTGTTCTCCAGTATATTCCTTCCGTTCCTGCTGATGATGAGGGAAAAGTTGAAATACACAGGCGGCTGGATGATTACATTATCCCCCACATGGGATACTGCCTCCATGAGCATCTTGATTGCCACGATCAGGCCGGGCGAATAGGTAACCCAATCCGCGTCCACATCCGCATCGTGCCGTTTTTTGTACCAGCGGGAAACAGAATCATAAAATGCCTGAGGCATCACGCCATAGGCAAAGTTGCCCTGGGCGGCCTTCTTCATCACTGCCTCAGTCACTTCCGGCGGGGGCAGGAAATCCGTGTCCGCCACCCCCAGCGGGTAGGGGCATTCCTTTCCTTCCTTGTCCCATTTCCAGCTGTCCGTACCCTTCATATCCTTCTGCTGACCAAAATCATATCGTCCCATATGCCATCCTCCTTTAATCATTCCCTGTCTTCAGGGATTTGCCGTATCTGTAAATATAGAATCCAACCCCGGTTGCAAGTACCAGGAACACGGTTGCAAGAATGAAGATGTAACGGTATCCCTGAGCACCGGGCAGGTTGTCAAGCCATCCGCCCATGATGTTGAAGATGAACATGTCAGGCATGTAACCAAGAACAGAGATCAGACCGGAAGCCGCGCCTGTCAGCGCAAGCGGAATACCTGCTTCCGCCATGGGTGAGAAATAGATTCCCCTTGCGGCAAATACCACAAAGCTGAACAGCAGGGTAAGGGCCACCGGAACCATGAGGAACTCCGGCTTTACCGGGGTCACCAGGTACACTGCCATCAGCGCAACGCCAAGGATGGATGCGTAGGCCAGTGTCTTGGAGCAGGATTTAAGCCTGTCTCCCAGAAAGCCCGCCAGGGGAGCCGCCACAATGCCGATTCCATATGCCCTGATGATGCTGAGCGTGCTGATTGCAACAGAGGAAACACCGTAAACATTGGTCAGATAAGGAATCGCATAGGATGTCGTGCAGTAAACCATGTACCAGCAGAACACCAGCGCACACACAAGCCATGTGCCTTTATGCTTGAAAGCTTCAACCAGATCCCCCATCACAAAGGTTCTTTCCGCCCCGGTCTCCTTTGGGTTCGGAAGAAGGATCATGGTGATGATGCCGACTGCAATGTAGATGACGCCATAGAATATAAGGGTCCCCTTCATTCCTCCCACCTCGGTTGCAGCCACCTGGATGATGCCCATGACGATGAAGCTGGCTATGATGCCGCTGATGCCGCGGATACCCTCGGCAAGTCCGAACATGCGGCCCTGTTCCTCGTCACTGCCCAGGGAACGCACTGTTTTCACAAATGCGGACCAGTATGTAAGGATGGTCGTAACGCCCATCAGCCCGAAAATAACCTTAATCATACCGAATGACGGCATGGTGGAGCACCACAATGACAGCACCCCGCTGCCTATGAACGATAGGGTCAGCAGCTTTTTATAAGATACCTTATCCGCCAGGATACCGCCCGGCAGATAGCTGATCAGGGCCACGGTCCCGTAGATGGAGCTGATGGTGCCAAGCTGGGTATTGGTAATCTGGAATCCCGACAACATGGCGTCATAAAATGCCTCCCTCATGTAGGCAACCTTGTAAATCACACCCGCCCCCAGTGCAATCACGGTCAGAAGAAAATACTTTTTGAATGTTTCACCTTTCATACATTTCACCTTCCCTAATTATTATTCAGCATTTTCACATCCGTATATGGAATGTTTAATACCCTGGGCATATATTAGCAGTTATTACCTGATCCATGTGGTTCCGTAGCAGAATATTATCTATTTTGTTGCAACTTTGATGCATTTCCAGAAAATGTATGGGTTTTATTGATATCAGACAGCCCCATCTCCTGCTTCCCATCCGGCCTGGATCCTGATATGATTATAAGTATCATGAACAAACAGATAAGCTGGGGCATGTTTAAAATGCCTCAGGAAAGGAGCCACTGCATGAGATACAGAAAACTGGGCGGCACAGGACTTGAGGTAAGCGAAATCGGACTGGGGGCGGAATGGCTGGAACGCCATGATACAGAAGAGGTGAGGCAGGTTGTTGCCTATTGTGAGGAAAAGGGAATCAATATACTGGACTGCTGGATGTCGGAGCCGAATGTCCGCTCCAACATCGGGGCTGCCATCAGGGGCCGCAGGGAGCGCTGGATCATCCAGGGACACCTGGGTTCCACCTGGCAGGACGGCCAATATGTGAGGACCAGGGACCTTGAGAAGGCCAAGGCGGCATTTGCAGACCTGCTTAAACGCCTTGGGACGGATTATATTGATCTGGGGATGGTCCACTTTGTGGATGAAATTGCGGAATACCACAGAATCATGGACGGGGAGTTTTACGCCTATGCAAAGGAACTGAAGGAGCAGGGCGTGATCCGGCACATCGGCATGAGCACGCATAATCCGGCCGTCGCAAAGCTGGCAGCGGAGAGCAGGCGGATTGAGATGATCCTCTTCAGCATCAATCCGGCCTTTGACATGCTTCCTGCCAGCGAGAACATGGAGGATTATTTTAAGGAAACTTACGATGAGCAGTTAGGCGGGATTGCGCCGGAACGGGCAGAACTGTACAAGATCTGTGAAAAGAACAACATCGGGATTACGGTCATGAAGGGTTATGCGGGCGGACGGCTGTTCTCAGCAGAAACCTCACCCTTCGGCGTGGCGCTGACCCCGGTACAGTGCCTGCATTACGCCCTGACCAGGCCCGGGGTTGCCAGCGTGATGGTTGGATATGATACCGTAGGGCATGTGGACGAGGCGGTTGCATACGAGACCGCCACCGAAGAAGAAAAAGACTATGCCACCGTACTGTCCAAGGCGCCCGCCCATGCTTATTACGGGCAATGCACCTACTGCGGCCACTGCGCGCCCTGTCCGGCCGGCATCGACATCGCGATGGTCAATAAATTGTATGACCTGGCTGTGATGCAGCCGGAGGTCCCTGCCGCGCTGAAAGCCCATTACGATGGACTGTCTGCCAACGGCAAGGACTGTGTCGGCTGTAAGGGATGCGAGGAACGGTGTCCGTTCGGGGTGGCTGTGGCTGAAAGGATGGAACAGGCGGCTGATTTGTTCCGGTAATTCCGTCCGGGCCAGCCCTTTCATAATCCTCTTAATGATGGCCGTGAAGCCTGGGCACATCTACATTAATAAGGCACAGGCAGCCCGGGATTCACCGCCATCAGATATGTATACACAATAATCAGCAGGATAACCCCGGCGGACACAACGATATACGGGATGATTGCTTTTGATATCTTTTCAATGGATACGCCGGACACGCCGGACAGCACAAACAGCACCATCCCCACCGGAGGCGTTACCAGGCCGATCAGGAGGTTCAGTACCATTATGATGCCGAACATGACCGGGTCAATCCCAAGCGCCGTGATGAACGGAAGCAGTACCGGCGTCATGATGACAATTGCCGGGGTAATATCCATGAACAGGCCGATGAACAGCAGTATGACGCTGACAATGACAAGGGCCATCATCGGGTTATCCGTCAGATTCATTAAATATACCGCCACGGTCTGGGGTATCTGTGAAAATGTAAGGATCCATGAAAACAGTGTGGCCGATGCAATGATGAACAGCACCCCAACCGTCACATCCAATGTCTGCCGGATTACGGACGGCAGCTCCTTCAGCGTGATGCTCTTATATAAAAATCCCAGAAGTATCCCATATACAACGGCTATGACCGCTGCTTCCGTCGGCGTGAAAATCCCGGCAATAATCCCTCCCCTGATGATTACAGGAAGAAGCAGCGCCCAAAAAGACCATTTCAGGCATTTCCATATTTCTTTTAATGTCGCCCGTTTCCGCTTTTCATAGCCCTTGTTCTTACAGATGCAATAGTTAACAGCCATCATTGCAATAGCCAGCAGGATTCCCGGAAGGATTCCTGCCGTAAACAGGTCCCCTACCGATACGGAAGCAGTAACGCCGAAAATAACCAGCGGAACGCTTGGGGGGATGACAGGTCCGATCAGGGAGGATGCCCCTGTTACTGCCAGGGAAAAATCATCATCATAGCCTCCGTCCTTCATGGCCTGCAGCTCGATTGCCCCCAGTCCCCCTGTGTCCGCGATTGCACTGCCGCTCATCCCTGCAAAAATCACGCTGGCCAACACATTGGAATGTGCCAGCCCGCCTGTAAAATGCCCTACCAGATGGTCTGCAAAGGAGAATATACGCTTTGTGATTCCTCCCTGGTTCATGATATTTCCCGCCAGGACAAAAAAGGCAACGGCCAATAAGGGAAAGGAATCCACCCCCGCAGCAAGCCTTTGGGCAATCAGTTCCAACGGCAGTCCATAGACCACCATATATGCCACCGAGCTGATGAACATGCTCATGGCAATGGACGCTCCCATTAACAGCAACAGGAAAAAAAGTCCAAATAAAATCAGCATCCGTCTTTCCTCCTTTGCAGTATTTTCCTGATATCACTGACAATCATGCCCATATCGTATGCCATGTAAATCACAGCCCCCACCGGTATGACCAGGTAGACCAGCTGCATGGGCAGCTCCATTGCAGTTGAAACAACATTCTGGTGGGCAAGAAACTGCAGGGAGGTCCGAAACAGCACTATGAATGCCAGGAATCCCGCCACATCCACAATGAGTCCGCAGAGCGCCTTAAGGACCGGTGGCAGCCTGTCCTTAAGGAGCGTCATCCCGATATGGGAACCTCTGCGGATCCCGTATCCAATACCAAGGAACGTGATCCATATCTGGAGATACCTTGCCAGCTCCTCAGCCCATTTGAGAGGAGCCGAAAAAAAGGTGCGCATGATAATCTGGACAAACAGAACGATTCCCATCACGGCAAGGCACAATATCAAAGAATATTCTTCCAGTTTATGTAAGCCACTAATCAACCTTTTCATAACCTACCTCATTCAACGGCGCGTATCTTATCAACAAGTTCCTGGTCAAAATCATCATATATGAACGCCGTCATTTCCCTGAATGCTTCTTTGTCCACATCGTCAATGATTTCCATACCGTTGTCCTCCAGCTGCCGGATATATGTATCCTCAGCCTCAAATGCCTTATCATCAATCCATGCCGACGCTTCCCTGGCAGCCTCGGTTACCGCCGTCCTGTAAGTCTCAGGCATGGATTCCAGTGTCTTTGTGCTGGCGTAAAGGGCATTGGCCCCCATAATATGCTCTGTCTTAATAAGGTAATGCTGGACCTGGTCGAATTTATTGGCAGCAATTGTGGCCAGTGGATTCTCCTGCCCGTCAATGACCCCCTGCTGCAGGGAAAGGAAGACTTCGCTGAAAGCCATGGGAGTTGCCACTGCCCCCATTGCAGTCAGGGTGTCAATATAAAGCTTCTGGTCCGGCACCCGTATGTTCAGCCCCTTCATGTCTTCCGGGCCGGACACCGGCTTGTCCTTTGTTGTCAGGTACCTGGCTCCATAGTAAAATGCCCCGATTCCCCTGGCTCCCATGTGTTCTTCCATTTCATCAAACATGGAATACACCGCATCGCTGTTTAAAATCCGTACCAGATGTTCCCTGTCATCCGCAATATACGGAGCGTCCAGGATTCCTATGTCCTGATACTTTTTCGCCGGTTCCCCAAATCCAATGATTGCAAAGTCAATGGAGCCGATTTCCACTGCGTCGAATATCTCCTTTTCATTCCCAAGCTGGGAAGCAGGAAACACACTCACGGTCACATGACCATCTGTTTTTTCCTTTACAAGCCTTGCAAACTCCTCCGCCCCCATTCCGTTCGGATGGTCGATGGGCATGATATGGGCCAGCTTCAGTTCAGCGTGATAATCGTTTCCTGCTTCCGCAGCAGCCCCGCTGGTTCCGGCCCCGTCAGCCACGGCGCTGCCGGGATTTTTCCCCGCGCCCCCTGCCCCATTGCCTGCCGAACCGCACCCCATCAGTGAAATACTGCATGCACAGGCCATGATTCCTGCCGCAAGACGCCTCATCTGGTTCTTCCTCCATACATTTAACTGTTTTGACATAAACCCCTTCTCCTTTCATATCTATTGATTCATTTTTTCCAATTTCTCCCAGTCAAATTCCACTCCGGTTCCGGGCAGGTCCGACGGTTCCAGGTATCCTTCCCTGATAATCAGCGGCCGCTTCGTATACTGCCAGATTGGGAAGCTGTGGAACTCAATATATCCTCTGTTTTCCAGGCCTGCCAGTATGTTGACGTGCAGCTCCTGCATACCGTGTGAGTGGACCTTTAAGTGATATTGTCCGGCCAGCCCTGCCACCTTTATAAATCCGGTAATCCCTCCTGCATTCGAGGCATCGGGTATGGGACATTTGATGTGTCCAATCCGCAGCGCCATCTCATGCTCATAAATGGTGTGCAGGTTTTCCCCCATGGCAATGGGTATGGATGTGGCCTGCCCGATTCTTGCATAAGCCTCATAATCATCCGGATCCGTGGGTTCCTCCAGCCACGTGATGCGGAACTCCTCCAGACGCTTTGCCATCTCAATGGCAGCCGCTTCATCCCAGGCCATATTGGCATCCACCATGAAAACAGCCTTATCCCCTATGAGGCGGCGCACCGCCCGCACCCTGGCAATATCCTCATCCCCATCCTGTCTGCCCAGTTTAATCTTAAATGCATTGTGTCCCTGTCCCATCTGGCCTTCAATCTGGCTTAGCAGCTCCTTCTCCGTCAGCATTAAGTCAATACCGCCATAGTAGACAGGCACTTTCGATGATGGATTACCTAAATACCCTGACAGACCCATCCCTTTCTGTTTCAGCATTGCATCCCAGAATGCAATATCCAACGCGGAAATGGCAAAGGAGGCAATCCCTCCCCTGGCAACATAGTGGATTCCCCACGCCATCATCTGGTTCATGGTTTCCGGGCATTGCATTTCCTTTCCAATCAACAGCGGCGTTAAGTCCTTCTCTATCATAACCGCAATGGCCGCCCCGCCAATACCGCCCGTATATGTATATCCCACCCCCTTTACTCCGCTTTCCAGCATCACTTCAACCGTGATTACCTCGAAAAAGTTATGCTTTCCGTGGATTGCATCCACCAGATTACCTTCCAGCGGCAGTCTGAAATACCTTGTATCAATTGATATGATTTTGCCGTACACCTGATTTCTCCTTTCCCAGCCTTGAGGAGCGTTTAAAAATATATTTCCGCCGCTGCAAAGGCCATCAAATCCGGAAAAATATTTATGTATTTTATTTTTCCTATATTTTTATTTTATTGTATACTATAATATCAAATTAATCAAGTATTTTTGTATACTATTTCATAAAACCCAATACAAAGTATTCTGTCCTGCTATAATCAGTTCATTTTTTAACACTACACGCCAAATTATTTTTATATTTTGCTCTTTTATGTATACATAAACCTCATCCAATTCATTAGTATGTTTTATTTTTATGTATACAATTTTCTTTTACTGAGTTAAAATAGATTTATCCATTGAAAAGGAGATAGCTTATATGCCCAGGCTAAAAGGAAATGCCTCCGACACGGCATTAAAAAAGATTGTCCAGAAAATTAATGATTATGAGTTATCCTCAGGAGAAATCGTATCCGACCTGGAATTATCCAATGAGCTGAATATCAGCCGCACCCCGGTCAGGGAAGCAATGCAGCAGTTAATTGATATAGGGTTACTGGAGCGGACAGCCACCAAGGTGGTGGTAAGGTCCATCACCCTTACTGATATTGTGGAAATATTCCAGATACGGGAAGCAATCGAAATCATGAGTGTTAAGATAATCCTGTCCAACGGAGGATTAACGGAAGCCCAGAAGCTGGAACTGATGGATATCCATCAGAATCTGTGTAATGACATTTCAAATGGGAACTTCGACAAAAACTTTTCCGATGACACGGCGTTCCATGAGAAGCTGATAGAATATTCCGGCAACTCACGTATGGAAGACATATCCAGACGCATCAGCCTGCAGAGCCAGAGACTGCGCTGGCTGACCCTTCTTACTCCTTCCAGATACGCAGGAACACGGGATGAACACGAACGGATCATCCAGGGTATTTTAAACCAGGATTTAGACAGCACTGCCAGGGCCATCCAGGAACATCTGCAGGGCAGCCTTGAAAACTATACCCAGATACTTAATAATAACCAATGGATGAAAATCATGAGTGAACTTAAGAATATGAACCCGTAAAGGAACCCCCGGAAGCCGCCCTGCAGAAGCACAAAAGTGGCAGGCAGGCAAAGTGTGTACCACTTTGCCCTGCCTGCCGCTTTTAAAAATAACGATAGCGTAGTGTTTTATTCTCATAATATCATCACTCCGGACCTCCATTTCATCGTTCCCCGCCTTATCTGCCAAAGGCAATCCGAAAAGCCATACCAAGCGGAATTCATTGAACAGCATCCATAATTGGTGACAGGGATTCAAAATTAATGAAATTGACTTTCTTACCGAATGTCTCAATCATTGCTGTTATTTCAGCAGTTTTCTTTTCTTCAGGCAGGCTCTTGGCTTTCCTGTATAGCAACGTCATCATGGTTTTATGTTTAAAGTTCAGCTTGCTATAATCAATCCCACCTCGCAGATGAAATACCTGCGTGTTCTTAAGAATTTTCTCAGGTACTTGTTTACTGATAGACTTTTTTATATTGTCCGTATTTTCTTTATCATTTACATCCGCCAATCCGACTGTTACGATAATTAATGCTGTATCATCGTTCATTGCCTTAACCGTCTTTCTCAAACCTTTCACTCCGCCAGCAAATAAACCGCCAAAATGTATGATAAGGCCGTAGTCTGACAATGACTGCATATCCTCATAATTCATGACAGGAATACCTGTCATCTCTGAAAACCTGGATGCATAAGTCCTTGTCGTTCCATATCCGCTACCGTAAATAATCAGTTTCTTCATCTGTTTTCCTCTGCAACTTTCAATTTTCATTACTGAAAATCAATATCAAACCACTACTGATTCCCTTCAACAACAATGATGTCAGTATTGTTAAGCGCATCCCTCAGCCAATCAAGAAACGCTTGAAAGAAAAGCTTTTTAACACCAGGCATATTTTTCATATCCCGTTCTATTTCTGGAATTATTTTAAGCCAATCGTCTTTACCTATCCAATTATCAAAGCAAACATCAAAAGCCGGTTGAAACGTTCCGTCAAATGGGTCTTTCGTGGGATATATCTGATTGAGATAACCGAGTAATAATCCATAATCCTGCCTGTATATCCGTAAAGGTGCAGCATAACAGTGCCATTCCTCCCAGGCCGGATTCCAATCCGGCCCGGCGGACATTTTGAGAGGATTGAAATCCAATAATATCTTTTCATTTTCCGGTGCGTATAGCCTTAATTCTGTATACTGCTGCTTTCTATAATCGCTGGGCTTAAACCATATCATATAGCCACCTCCGATATTTGCGGCTCCCATTTTGCCGGGGATACTGTAACTGGCTAAATAAACAACTATTTCTTATTCTTCAGCCGCAGCTCAATCCCCCGTTCCCCGGCCATCTCCTCAAACATCTGCACGGCCCGGGCAGCCCGTTCCTTCACATTCCCCTCTTCCACAACCGTCTGTTCCCGGATGCGCCCAACCACAGCCTTCACGTCTTCAAGCTCCAGCAGGTTGACCGCCAGACAATAATAATTCTTGCGTCTTCCGTCGTTACAATATTCCAGCAGCCACCGCAGCAGGCCGATTTTCTCATCCAATTCAGCCCGGTATGCATTTATCCCGCTCATTTTTACCTTGTCAAAATCCCTTGTCACATTCCTGTATGTAATAAATGAGTCCTCCGGGTGC
Organism: Clostridium pacaense; assembly: GCF_020709765.2. Taxonomy (NCBI): domain Bacteria; kingdom Bacillati; phylum Bacillota; class Clostridia; order Eubacteriales; family Clostridiaceae; genus Clostridium; species Clostridium pacaense. The sequence goes on along the minus strand of NZ_JAJFEB020000004.1, from coordinate 162,996 downwards.
TCATCCACATACCGCCTGCAGGGAAATTCCTCACACAGGACACAATATTCCACCCCGCCGTGGCGTTGGCCGCAGTTGATAATGGCGCAGGATGGATGCTTGAGGTAAAATCCCTGCCCGCCGCATCCCGGACATCTGGATCTGCCCTCCGTGTGATACCGCGGGCAAAGGCCGCAGTTCAGGCCGCAGGCCGCGTATTCAGGGTAATCCCTGTAATGTTCCTTCATAGCTGTCCCCCTCCCTTCGTCATCCCATGATTTTCTCCGGCCTGAATTTCAGGTAATCCGCTGAAACCAGCCTGTACTCAATCCCATCCACCTCGCCCAGGAAGCTGTCCTGATACCGGGCTTCCCCGTGGCAATGGGAGTAAATCACCATCTCCGCCCCATATTCCTCTGCCATGCGCGTAAAACAACTTTCCATCTCCCCTATGCTGGTGGGCGGATAATGCAGGAACATGATGAAATGTTCATATCCATCCGCCGCAGCCGACTCAAAGGATATGCGCAGCCGTTCCTGTTCACGTTTCACGATTTTCTGAAAATGTTCCGGGGTGTCCTTTCCCTCATAGCAATACCCCTTGGTTCCAACAAGGGCATGGACCACCTTGGAACAATCCTCATAGGTATAATAGTTGTTCTGCAGGAAAGACAGCTTTCCTTTATACAGTTCATTTAGCAGACGGGTCTTTTTAGCGTCCCAGAACATGTCATGGTTTCCGCGCAAAAGGATTTTCCTGCCCGGAAGGGAGGCAATGAATCCCAGGTCCGCCCTGCTCTCATTCAGATTCCGCCCCCAGGAATGGTCACCCGTAATAACGACCGTGTCCTCTTGATGGATCTGCTTTTTCCAATTCTTTTCAATCTTCTCCACATGGTCCTTCCATTCTTTTCCAAAGACATCCATGGGTTTATCCGTGGATAAAGACAGGTGAAGGTCCCCTATTGCATATAATCCCATATATCACTCCAATTTTCCATCTATTATTCAGGCATTCCATCATTTACAGATAACACCATTTAGTATCATTATAAGATGGATTACGGTAAAATACAACGCATGTATTGCCGGATCCACAAAAGCGGATTCACAGATACGGATCCACAATCGTGAATACCGCCTTCGCAAAAGCCCCTGCAAATCAAGGGATATATTTTTTCCCTCATCTGCTATAATAAGATTATATCTGTCCTATGGAGGTGAGACCATGAAATGTCCATATTGTAATCAGGAAATGAAAAAGGGATATATTACTTCAGATGCGCGCTTGATTGCCTGGCAGAAAGAAAAGCATGAATCGGCAAATGTTAAAAAAGGAGAAGGTATCCAGCTGGCCAAAAAAATCTTTGGAGGCGCAGCCACAATATCAGATGCGTACTGCTGTAAGGTATGCGGTAAAATTATCATCGATTACGCCAAAACAGAGGCTTATACCGTGTAAACCATTCACAGTCCCACGGCAAAGCCCCTGTCTGATGAATTGCCAGCCTGATACCCGGGCCAGAAGCCCGGTCTATCCCCTCTCCTCAAAGGCCCGGTCAGCCGCCAGCTGCGCCTCTATGACCCGGTCGCACCACTGGTCGAACTCAGGGTCCTCCACCTGTGTTTCGGGATGTTCCACCATATATCTGGCAGCCTGCCGGATTCCCTCGGCCATGGAGACCGTACACACAAAATCCGGTACCGCCCGCTTTATCTTGGAATTGTCAAATACCACGCTGCAGGATTTATCGCCCTGAAGCTCTCCTTCCAGGTCATACTGCCTCCCATGCCGTACCAGGAAATCCGTTGTCACATGGACGGTCTTTAAAGGCATTCCCATGGCATCTGCTATGGTTTCATAAATCTGGTTCCATGTCATGCTTTCGTCGGTTGTGATATGGAAGGAATGTCCAATGGCATGCGGATTGCCCATCAGCCCCACATAGCCTTTGGCAAAGTCCGACGCATGGGTCACGGTCCACAGGGAAGTCCCGTCCCCGGGGATGATGACCGGCTTACCATCCAGGATGCGCTTTAATACCTGCCAGTTTCCTTTGGCGCCGTGAGGCGTGACAGGCGGTTTTTTCCCGCAGTGGGTATGGCTTGGCCTCACAATGGTGACCGGAAAGCCATCCCTGCGGTATGCGTCCATAAGCGCATTCTCAGCGTCTATCTTCTGCCGTGAATACTCCCAGTACGGATTGGCCAGCGGCGTGCTTTCCGTAATCCTGTAATCTGACACGGGCTTCTGATAGGCAGAGGCGCTGCTGATATAGATATACTGTCCTGCCACGCCTGTAAAAAGCCGGATATCCCTCAGGGCGTCCTCTGCCGTATAGCCGACAAACTGCGCCACCACGTCATATGTTGTTCCCGCAATGGCCTTTCCCACCGCTTCCTCGTCATGTATATCCGCAACAATGGAATCCATCCCGTCCGGCACCGGCCTGCTGCCTCTGTTTAACAGGGTGATGTCCCATCCACGTTTCAAGGCCAGCTCTGTCACGGATGCGCTGATTGTACCTGTCCCGCCAATGAATAATGCTTTCATGCCAATTCCTCCCTTGCCTTATTAATGTAAAATGTCCTTTGTCCAATGGTTTGATTGTACCACACCTTATACCAATCAACAACCATTCCCGTAATCCGATTCCTTCACCGATTCCTTCAGACCACTGACCTTCATCTGAATATTCAGTCCCCATATGGGCCAGGTTCCCGAACCGCCGGAAATCTCAATATGACATTATCTCATATCCGTCTTCCGTGACCAGAACCTGGATTTCCCACTGGGCAGAGGGTTTCCCGTCAGCCGTGTAGACGGTCCAGCCATCTTCCTCATCCGTGAAGATTTCATCTGAGCCCATGTTAATCATGGGCTCTATGGTAAATATCATGCCTGGGACCATGAGCATTTCCGTGCCCCGCCTTGACACATAGCTGACCCATGGGTCCTCATGAAATTCCAGCCCCACCCCATGTCCGCCGATTTCCTTCACAACCGTATATCCGTTCTGCTTGGCAAAGTCATGGATGGCCTGGCCCATATCCCCCAGGAACCCCCATGGCCTTACCTGCTGAAGGCCGATATCAAGGCTCTGCCTGGTCACTTCCACAAGGCGTTTCTTTTCCTCCGAAACCTGGCCAATACAGAACATCCTGGAAGAATCCGAGAAATACCCATTGTAGATGGTGGACACATCCACATTGATGATATCGCCCTCCTGGAGGATTACATCCGGCGAAGGGATGCCGTGGCATACCTGGTCATTGACAGAGGTACACACGCTTTTGGGAAATCCCTCGTAATTCAATGGGGCCGGTATCCCATGGAGCCGCGTTGTCTGCTCATAGACCCACCGGTCAATCTCTTCCGTGCTGATTCCTTCCTTTATCCTCTCACTGATGTAATCCAGGACAGCGATATTCACCTTGCAGCTCTCCCTGATGCCTTCAATCTGTTCCGCATTCTTGATGATACGGTGGGACGGTATCACCGCTCCCCTGCGGGCATATTCCTCCAGCCTGCTGTCAAAACCGCCGTGGCACTTCTTATACTTCCTGCCGCTTTGGCACCAGCACAAATCATTTCTCCCTAATTTAAACATAGCTGTGACGCTTCCTTTCCTGCTTTCCTTCTACACTTATCACCGGCACGGTATGGCGTACCTCACTTTTCTGATAGCCATTTGATATATTCATGTTCCGTAATAAGAATAGTCTCCCTATTTTCTGTTTGATTATTAAATGCACATAAAACCAAATCCGTATTGCGCCACTCCATAAAGTCTACGTCGTCGTACCGGTCATAGCCATTTTCCAGGTGTTCCTGCACATCCGCCCAGATACCAGGCTCTTTCATCGGATGCGAAAAATCCATAAGTAACGTCCCAAACGGACACGCCCAATAACAGCCTGAAACAGCAATCAGATTCGTTTTCTTATTGTAAGACACATCCGTCCAGATAAAAGTCTCACCTTTTGGAAACGAACCGGAGGGAATATAGTGAAAATCCTGTAATGTATCTAAGTCCAAAACGCTGTATCCATATAAATCCGAGCGGAAAACCAGATATTCGTGGCCATTGCCATGCTCTATCAATTCACAAAATTCGCAATCATCATTCAGATTTTTCCAGGTGTAAAGCACCTTTCCTGTCTCATCAATCAGTTCATTCTCCGTAGCATGGAGCGTATACCCGCCCACCTTACCGCTATAGGAGCATTTTTTCAGATAATAATGCGGGAAAATCATTGTGGTCTTACTATGACGCAGATAATCCGCACAGAAAACCCGCTCCTGCTCTTGGCGGTATGTCCTGTATTCCTGCGAATACGCTACATTTACCATTCGTTTTTTCCTCTCTTTCCCACACACGTATTCTACCATGCCTTGCCACCCATGTCTATCTTATTACCGCTTCTTCCCCCTCTGGCTGACCGGGCTTCCTGCCTTTAAATATAAGCTGTATTTATATACATTATGAAAAAACTTCTCATATGAATTGTTTAAAATTTCCATTTTGGGAGAATCATACTATTAGAAGTTACTGATTCATAGTTCAGAAAGGTAGGATCCAATGGGACGCAGTTATCATTTATCAAAAAAAATTGCAGAAAACCAGGCAATGGAAATCCTAATGGAAATCAATGGTTTTTCTGACATCAAACAGGCCGCTTTCAGTTCAGGGATGGATTATCTGGAGATTGAGGCAAAGGGACATGATTATTCCGAAATCATGAGCAGGGCCGTTAACCTTTTCAGCAAAAAGGCAGATGGCTGTGAGCTGTCATTTGCGCGTTTTGTATAAAGGGAACAGGCACCCGGCCCTTACCATGTAGATGGCGGCCGACATTCCTGTCAGGCCGCCGCCGATTATCATCACACCCATTAATCCTGTTCCGTATTAAATCAAGCCTACCAGATCCAGGCTTGGTTTCAGGGTATCTGCCCCCGGCCTCCACTTAGCCGGGCAGACCTGGTCGCCGTGTTCTGCCACGAACTGGGATGCCTGGACGCGGCGGAACAGCTCGTCCGCATTCCTTCCCACATTGCCTGCAATTACTTCGTAGGCCACAATCCTTCCTTCCGGGTTCACGATAAAGCTTCCTCTTTCGGCCGTGCCGTCAGCTTCAATCATCACGTCAAAATCCCTGGCAAGCCTGCCTGTGGGATCTGCCAGCATGGGATACTGTATCTTCTGTATGGTCTTGGATGCGTCACGCCATGCTTTGTGGACAAAATGGCTGTCACAGGAAACACTGTAAATCTCACAGCCAATCCCCTTAAACTCCTCATACTTATCAGCCAGGTCCTCCAACTCCGTTGGGCACACAAAGGTGAAATCCGCCGGATAGAAAAAGAATACGCACCACTTTCCTAGTATATCCGATTTCTTTATCTCCTTAAACCCGTTGCCTGTAAATGCCTGTACTGCAAAATCGCTTATTTCCTTACCAATTAATGACATAAGCCTGTCCTCCTTTGTCTGTTGTGGTTTTTATTTCATATATATACATTAGTTACAGCTAATTTACTTTTATTTTATCAGTCTCTCCCGATTTTGTCAATAAATAATATTGATAATCATTCTTATTTTTATATTTGATATAATAAATTCAGCCGCAAGGAAATCATGTCCCCCCTTACGGCTGAAAAACCAATCCTGTCATCATGACCGGATTGCATCCAATCGGTTTTATGCCTTGATATTAAACGCATTGATTCCAGGATATACCGCTCCTGCCCCCAGCTCTTCCTCTATCCGCAGCAGCTGGTTGTATTTTGCCACACGCTCGCTCCTGCTGGGAGCGCCGGTCTTAATCTGGCAGGTATTCAGCGCAACCGCCAGATCTGCAATGGTCGTGTCCTCAGTCTCGCCGGAGCGGTGGGATGCAATGGCCGTATAACCAGCCTTATGGGCCATCTTGATTGCCTCCAGTGTCTCAGATACGGTTCCTATCTGATTCAGCTTTATCAGGATGGAATTGCCGCAGCCCAGGCTGATTCCCTTTGAAAGACGCCGGGTATTGGTCACAAACAGGTCGTCCCCCACCAGCTGCACCCTGTCCCCCAGTCTGTCCGTCATCATCTTCCAGCCCTCCCAGTCTTCCTCGTCCAGGCCGTCTTCAATGGAATGAATGGGATACTGGCCAACCAGCTTTTCCCAGTGGTCCACCAATTCTTTGGAAGTAAAGCGTTTTCCGGTCTTGGGCAGCAGGTATTCTCCCTTTGTGCCGCTCTTCCACTCACTGGAAGCAGCATCCATGGCAAGGACAAAATCCGTTCCTGGCTTATATCCCGCCCTTCTTATGGCTTCCATGATGTACTCGATTGCTTCCTCATCACTTCCCAAGTCCGGCGCAAATCCACCCTCATCCCCAACAGATGTAGCCAGCCCTTTTCCCTTTAACAGACCGGCCAGGGCATGGAAGACTTCCGTGCACCAGCGCAGTCCTTCCTTAAAGCTTCCGGCCCCAACCGGCATGATCATGAATTCCTGCACATCCACTGTGTTGGCGGCATGGGCGCCGCCGTTGAGTATATTCATCATGGGGACCGGAAGCCTGTTTCCATTTACACCGCCAAGGAAACGGTACAGCGGAATCCCCATGGCGCCAGAAGCAGCCCGCACACATGCAATGGACACTGCAAGGACTGCATTAGCACCCAGCTTTGACTTGTCCTTTGTGCCGTCCGCCTTAAGCATGGCCTGGTCCACCGCATATATATCGGCTGCATCCATCCCTTTCAGCGTATCTGAGATAACCGTGTTTATGTTCCTGACCGCCTTCAACACTCCCTTGCCGCCAAACCGCGGATTGTCCTGGTCCCTTAATTCCAGGGCCTCAAATTCCCCGGTGGAGGCCCCGCTGGGAGCAGCCCCCCTGCCAATGGTCCCATCCGTCAGATAAACCTCGGCCTCAACCGTTGGATTACCTCTGGAGTCAATGATTTCACGTCCAATTACCTTTTCAATTTCTAAATATCCCATATCATTCCTTTCCCATGGATATCATTTACCTCAGGGATATGCGGGACAGCACTGCGTATCTCTTGAGATGAATCCCCAACGAATCCCTGCGTAAACTTCTATCCCATGTCTGGCTGGTCTGTTGTAATTTATATCTTTTAAGGTTAGTTGCTGCTAACTAAATATGAGTATATCAGATTCTTTCCTGAAAGGCAAGTCCGGACAATGACATTTTCCATTAATTTTTGCCCTTATCCGGCACCCATCTGCATTTATTGTTGCAAGAAAGGAATCCGTATAATCCGAAAAGCCCATACAGGCCTGTGTCATGATTTAAGAAAATAACCTTGACCCTCACATGATATGAGGGTCTGTATCCCACTTTCCGAAATGAAAAAAGATATGGATGATTACATGGTACATCCCGGCCCGGCCGCCGGAACTTCGTTTTTTTGAGCGGGAAAACGAATTTAACTTTTAGAGTATGTCCAAACCATTAAGACCTGACATCCTGAGGCCCGCATCCAGCAGCTGCAAACCTCAGCCACTCCTCATCCCCCTGCCCGACCAGCCGTGCGTACTTCGTCCACTGCGGTGGCCCCGCTTCCTTAAGCGCTGTCAGTACGGCCAGTTTCTGATACTGTTCCAGCTCCCCTGAATATTTCCTCCAACAGGCCCCCAATCAATTCACTCTCCATCAGAAATTGTTTCCCCGCCAATCACAATAATCCCATCCGGCGTTTCCTCATCTGGCTCAAACACAGGAAATGTCTTCATCTCATCAAGCATATCATACAACAGATCCGACTCATAATAATTATCCAAACTCCAGACACGCCGCAGCGAATCGCCATCAAAACCGCACTGGCACAATATGTCCGGGAACTCAGTGGAAAACTCTTCATCAAAGCCGAAATCCTCTATCATACCTTCACCTGCACATACAAACTTCCGGACAGCCCCATCTTTACAGACTACCAGAAAAACAACATCATCGTCCAATACAGATAATGCAATTACATTTGCCTGAAAATGATTCCCCATCTCTTTTAACAGGTCTTCATCCAGATTCTCAGCCTGCCATACCAGTTCTTCCGAAAATACAGGAAACCATCCAAGGCCCCTGCCATGGTATATCTTCAGGTCTTCTATGAAATACTCCTGCATGACCGCCTTAAACCCATTAAACTGCTGCTCCAGTTCTTCCTGTGTCTGTTTTCTGTTCTGGATAAAATAAAATGCCTTCGTCATTCCCATATGATACCTCCCAGCTTCAAAGCTATACCAGATTCTTAAATGCCGCACTAGGTTCCCTTATGACCCGGCTGCAAAGAGCCTCGCCCTCGGCGGCCAGACGTTCCTCATCCACACCGGTCAGGGCGCCGTCCCGGTAAACCACATCGCCGTTAATCATGGTCAGCCATACTGGACCTGTAAGCCCTACCCTGGCAATGATGTTCTTCGGGTCATGAAGCGCGCCGGTCAGTTCCAGCACAGCGGTATCAATCATGAACAGGTCCGCCGCCTTGCCCGGTTCCAGGGAGCCAAGGTCAGGGCGTCCCAGTGTTTTGGCGCCGTTGATGGTGGCAACCTTAAGCATTTCATAGGCCGATACGCAGCCTCCCCTCTGTTTGCTGTGGTAGGTCTGCATCAGATATGCAATCCTCAGCGCATCCAGAAGGTTGGAACTGTCATTGGTGGCCGAGCCGTCGCAGCCAAGGCTGATGTTGATGCCGGCCTTAAGCATTTCCTTAATATCCAGGATGGGAAAACCGCCCAGGATAGCCGGGGACGGACAGTGGGACACCCCTGTTTTGGTGGAAGCCAGAACCCGGTATTCCTCAGGCGTCACTTCCCAGTCATGGGCATACCACACATCCTCTCCGATGAATCCCAATTCCGCACACCAGTCCATGGTCCTCTTGCCCCAGCGGGCCACCATTCCCTCGTTCTCCCCTTCGCCCAGATGGGTGTGCATGCGCACGCCCTTATCCCTGGCCATGGAAACCGTCTCCTTGAAGGTATCCCTGGTACAGTTAATGGGCTGGCACGGCGCCATTACAATCTGTCTCATGGAAAATGCCCCGGGATCGTGGTACAGGTCAATCAGCCGTTCACAGTCCTTCAGGAACCCGTCCGTGGTCTCCAGCATGTTGTCCGGTATGGAGCTGCCATCCGCCCTTGACAAGGTGTTGGTACCCCTTCCCGCGTGATACCGGATTCCCAGAAGCCCGGCTGCTTCCATCTGGCGGTCCACAGGCGTCTTGCCGGTCTTATTGGTATAGCAGTACTGATGGTCAAAAGCACAGGTACAGCCATGCTTAATCAGGTCCCCCAACGCAGTAAGGCTGGAATAGTAAATCACATCTGAATCAATGATCTGGAAAATCCTATAAATCTTATCAATCCAGTCCATGACCATCAGGTTAGGATAATCAATGGAGGTCAGATTCCTCACAAAGGTCTGGAAAAAGTGGTGGTGGGTATTGATTAAGCCCGGATAGACAAACTTGCCGTCCCCACGTATGATTTCCGCGCCGTCTGCCTCTATATCCTTTCCGATTTTAAGGATTTCCGGCCCCTCAATCAGGATATCGGAATCCCAATATACCTGGTCCCTGCTGTCACAGGTCACAATCGCTTTTGCATTTTTAATCAGTATCTTTCTTTCCATGGATCCTCCGCCTTGTCTTTTAGCTTTTATCTTTTAGCTTTTATCTTTTAGTTTTTCTTATCTTAATCTACTGTTTTCTTCATCATACAGCCATGATAAAAGTATACCATATTTTCACATAACTTCAATTATCATATGGAAATCCGTAGTGAAACCAGTGCCGGGCGGCATTCGGGCGTGTTTGAAAAAGGCATTCGGGCGTGAACTATGGATTTATGGTAAAGCTGAAGGTGCGTTCAAAGTCCGTGTACCCTGCCGTCCCGTTTACATCCTTCACGGATTTTGTAATGGCATAGGTTCCTTCCTCCAGGCCGCCATAGAGGGACTCCCAGTCCACTGTCCACTCCACCGGATTCCCCCGCCTGGGCTTATAGGCAATGCTGTGAAAGTAAATCCCGTCTTTCTTTAACAACGGTTCCATATCCACCCATGATTCCCCGTCATACTTCTGAAGCCTGAAATCATCCCCAAACACAATATCCAGGTCTGTTTCATTTTCCAGTAAAAGCTTCATGGACGTTGGTATAATATCGCTTTCATCCGCAGACATGCTGACCTCCCCCGGCAGGCCAAAGGATTCGTTCAGCCCATTGATGGCCCTCACCTTAAGTCCCTGGGATGATAAATCGTCGTTCAATGCTTCCACCACCCATACGCGGCCTGTTTTTCCAAGCATGATGCCGCTCCAGTTGCAGAACATCCTGCTGCAGGTTTCTTCCTCCAACTCCACGAAAAAATAAGGATTCAGATCAGCCCCAAAATCAGCTTCCAGGAATTCCTCCGGCGTATCATAGATTGCCCCGTCTATGGTAACAGGATACGACAGTTCCCCGGATAATGCGTCCCAGTCCTGTATCAGCAGCTGCTGTTTTACCTTCTTAGCAAACTGTTCCACCTGGGATGCAGGGATATCAGTAGCCAGACTGTAAAAGTCCTCAGGAACCGGATCATCTCCCTCCAGCACATCGTTCTGGTCTGCAGGCTTGAAATCAGTATCCGTACTCTGGGCCGCATGGCTGGTCACATAGTCATTACTGCGGGTCACCCCGTGGGCGGTTTCCTTCCCCTGCCCTGGTGTCTGTGCTTTTATCCCGGCGCTTTCATCCGTTTCCCTCTTTGTCCCGTCCTCATCCTGACCATCACTTTCATCCATGGCCATGGTTTTGGCGCTTTCCGTTGTCCGGGAAACGGAACGTGCTTCTCCTTTGCATCCCCAGAGCAGCATTGCGCACATCACCACAGCCATGATTTTCCTTGTTTCCCTGATGCTTTTCTTTTTCATAATACCACCTCTCCATACCATATCCGTCCTGTCCCAGGTGCGGATAACCCTTAAAATCCATCGCCTTCTGCCGCCTTTTTGGCATTATCCCTTAATCATCAATAAAAATCCTCAATGACATACAGTTTATCCGTTTTTCCATCAAAGAGAAGAAAGAGTACATTGCGCCCGTCATCCCTCCCACGCATTTTTAACACAGAAAATGGCTGTCCGAAATCAGGGGCATATGCGGATGGGATACCAAGCGGTTCCATGATTGTCCTGATTTCCTCTGCTTCATTTTCAGGAATCCTGGAATCCGTCAGCGTAAAACCCAGGTCTGTCTCTTTTTTATACTGAAATACATGATACCTCTCCCCATCCCCATGAAAGCTTGCGCCGCTGTCTGCCCGGAATACTTCCGTACAGTTTTTTGGCAGGTCAATACCCCAGTTTATCCGGATTGTACGCAGATAACCGTTACTTAAGGCACCGGAGATAATCATATACGTCACAACCCCCAGCAGGAATATACCGATATAAACAATTTTCCTCTTTTTCATCCTGACGCCCTCCTTGCTGCCGCTCTCATTCCATTCAGTCATCCCGCTCCAGCCACTCCAAAACAGCCGTCTAATCAAAGGATATCACATCGCAGCGGATTTTCAATTAACGTTACCTTAAACTTTATTAATTTTCAGACGGCAGGTCCGTTAATCCAACAGGTTCGTCATACTCTTAAGGCTGATTGCAAGGGTGGATGTATTGTGAAGCAGGGCCGATGTGGCCGGGGCAATCACTCCGCCCACCCCGAGTAAGATAAGCGCCAGGTTAAAGCCGATGACACACCGGTAATTCCGGTCGATCCGGTCCATCAGGCCCCGGCTGATTGCCCTGAGTGTCACTAGCTGGTAAAGGTTATCCTCTGAGATTGTGATATCTGCAATCTCCCTGGCAATCTCAGCCCCTTCGCTGATTGCAATGCCGGCGTCCGCGGCTGAAAGAGCCGGGGAATCATTGATTCCATCGCCAATCATGATGACTTTGCGCCCCTTTTCCTTTTCTGCCTCCACAAATCCAGCTTTGTCCTCAGGCAGTACCTCTGAATAATACTCATCTACCCCGACACGTGCCGCAATGGCCCTGGCCGTGCGCCCGCTGTCGCCTGTCATCATGACTATCTTGGATATCCCCTGCCTGTGAAGGGCGCTGATGACAGCGTCCGCTTCTTCCCGCAGAGGGTCCTCGATGCAGATTGCAGCGGCCAGCATGCCTCCGATTGCCAGATACAGATGGGAATACTCCGTGGACAGGCCCTCAAACGCTTCCTTCCCGTCCTCCGGTATCCTGCATCCCTCATCCTCAAATACGAAGTGGTGGCTTCCGATTACCACCCGCTCATCCCCCACATAGGTGGCAATACCGTGGGCCACGATATAATCCACCCTGGAATGCATTTCCTGATGTACCAGGCCGCGCTTCACCGCCTCATTGACAACTGCATTGGCCATGGAATGAGGGAAATGCTCCTCCAGGCAGGCTGCAATCCTGAGCAGTTCATCCTTATCCTGTCCATTGAACACAACCACATCCGCAACCTGGGGCTTTGCCTTTGTCAGGGTTCCTGTCTTATCAAACACAATGGTATCTGCTGCCGCAACTGCTTCCATATATTTGCCGCCCTTTACCGTAATATGATAGGCGCCGGCCTCACGCATGGCCGAAAGGACAGATAGGGGCATGGCAAGCTTTAAGGCACAGGAGAAATCCACCATAAGGATGGACAGGGCCTTGGCCGTATTGCGGGTCAGAAGCCATGTAAGCACGGTCCCGCCAAGGCTCCAGGGAACCAGGGCATCAGCCAGCGTGGCTGCCTTGCCTTCCGCTGTGGACTTTAACTGCTCGGATTCCTCAATCATGGTCACGATGCGCTCAAACCTGGTGGAACCGGCTGTTTTTTTGACGCACAGCGTGATTTCCCCCTCTTCAATGGCTGTTCCGGCATAGACATACATACCGTTTTCCTTTTTCACCGGAACGGACTCGCCTGTCATGGATGCCTGGTTCACCATTGCTTCCCCTGAAACCACCACCCCGTCCAAAGGGATTACGTTTCCCATATGTACGGTTACCAGGTCACCCTCCACAATTCCTGAAACAGGCACCAGGACCTCTGTCCCATCCACGTCCTGCCATACCTTGCTGATATTAAGGGACATGCTTCTGGCCAGGTCCCCCACTGATTTCTTATGGGTCCACTCTTCTAAAAGCCCGCCAATCCCCAGCAGGAACATCACGGAACCTGCCGTGTCAAAGTCCCTCCGCACTATGGATACCATAATGGCCGTTGCATCCAGGACTTCCACTTCCAGTGAACCTTTTAACAGACAGCGGATTCCTTTTATCAGATACCGGACCGCATGGAGGACCGTATAGACCGCCCGCAGCGGCATTGGGAAAAAAGATTTGGTGACGGCCCTGACAACAAGCTTCTGAACCAGCTTTTCTCCATACTCCTGGTTCAAGGCCCTCGCGCTGTTCTTTGGCACGATTTCATTGAGCCGCTCATTTTCATAAGAAAAACGGCAGATTCCTTCCAGGATTTCACTCCTGCTGCCGTCAAAAAGGATAACCGCATCCGCCGTCCTCTCATATACCTTAACGCTCCTGACCCCTGGCAGGGAACTGATATGATATTGCAGCAGATCTGCCTGTCTCAGGTTCATCCCCTTTTGATACAGGTGGATCCTGACCCTTCCACGTAACTCATGTCTTATCACAAATTTCATCGCTGATTGCTCCTCATCTGGTAAAAAAGTACCGCCCAGGGAATTTCCCCGGGCGGATTACATGGCGGATTCCATGGCTGATTACATATTACTCCGTAACCACGTCTGCCGGAACCTGTGTTTCATTTACCCCATCAGCATCCGCAGCCCCGCTCCCATCCTCAAAAACCTCTTCCTGTCTGCGCTTTTCATTGATGTCCTTTGCTTCTGCCAGGATGTCCTCAGCATTTTCCTGAATGCTGGTGGCCGTGGTCATCACACAATCCTTTGCCCTTAACCCGGCCGCAAGGCAGTTAATGTAAAACTTCTTGGCGTCCGTACTTGCCAGCACCTTTACCCCGGCTGTCCCAAACAGGACTCCACCTAAAAAAAGACCTATTTTCCTGCATTTAAAACAATCCATCATTCTCTTTTCCTCCTACTTATGCCTTTATCCGGTAATACTGCCCCCGCTATCCCCGGTTCGCCAATTCCAATACATCTGATTGAGAAATTATATCAGTTAACCCGCTCAATCCTAAAAACCGTATACCCGCAGGCCTTTACCGCATCTTTCAAAGCCTTGTCCCCATATTCCTGTTTCATGTATACACTTGCCTCCCCTGACTCCAGATTCACCCGTGCCCAGACCCCTTCCATGGCATTCAGTGCGTTTTCCACGCGGATTGCACAGTTCCCGCAGGACATACCATCCACCTTAAGGATACACTGGTGAGGATAATGGGACAGGTCCCGGTCTTTTACCTTTATCCGTTTCACGGCCTTTTCACCGGATGAACCGCAGCAGCCGGAGGTCAGGCGCTTCAGGTAACTTTTTATGCCAAACACACAAATAACAATTAATAGGATGCATATGACTGCTGTTGACAATCTTCTTCCTCCTTTGGCGAAGAGTATTGGAAGGTCCGGGCAAGGACCCCCATCTCCTCAAGGGCGCTTACCGTGCGGTAGACCGTGGCCATTCCCAGGTTGGGGTCGCGTTTGCGGGCCTCATAGTAGATGTCCTTGCAGTTTGTCCAGTTCCCTTCCAGGATGACATCCAGAAGCATTCTCCTTTGCTGTGTTATCCGCTTTCCCCTTTTCTGGAATTCAGCAAGCACCTGCTCTTTTTCCCACATATGGTTCCTCCTTACGCAATCCCAGGCGCCACAAGAGCGTGCCCCTAAGCCGGAACGCGCCTTCAAACACGCTTCCGGAAACAAACTCAAAGACACGCTCCTGATACTGCACTTCACAGGTTCATATATAATTTACATACAATCCGGCGTTACGCTGCTGATTTGGCTTTTACGCCAACGTTCAGGGAACGGCTCTCTTTGTACGGCCTGATTAACAGGTAAATGAACAGGGCTACCAGGATAATGGCTGCAACCGTCCCCATGCCAAAGCTTCCTGTCATGAACCAGCTGCCCAGCTGGTAGATGCAAAGGGATACGCCGTAAGCCAGGACAGTCTGATAGCCAATGGCAAACCAGGTCCACTTTGCATTGTTCATCTCCCGCTTAATGGCGCCCATGGCCGCAAAGCAGGGAGCGCACAGAAGGTTGAACACCAGGAAGGAATATGCGCTGACCGCTGTAAAGCTTCCTGCCAGGGTTCCCCAGATTTCCTGTCCGTCTTCCGCAACCTCTGCAAATCCATAAAGGATACCGAAGGTGCCGACCACATTTTCCTTTGCAACCAGTCCAGTGATGGCCGCCACGGCCGCCTGCCAGCTGCCCCATCCCAGAGGAGCGAATATCCACGCAATGCCCCTTCCGATGGAAGCCAGGATGCCGTCTGACAAGTCTTCCACCATCCCAAAGCTTCCGTCCACAAAACCAAAGCTGGATGTGAACCAGATGAAGATGGTTGACAGAAGGATTACGGTTCCTGCCTTCTTAATGAAGGACCAGCCGCGCTCCCACATGCTTCTGAGCACGTTGGTGACCGTGGGCATATGATATGCGGGAAGTTCCATGACAAAGGGCGCAGGGTCACCTGCAAACATCTTCGTCTTCTTTAAAATGATGCCGGAGAAGATAATGGCTGCAATCCCTACAAAATAAGCGCTTGGCGCAACCCATGAGGCGCCGCCGAATAAAGCGCCTGCAAACAAAGCAATGATCGGCAGCTTTGCGCCGCAGGGAATGAAGGTGGTGGTCATGATGGTCATCTTGCGGTCCCTGTCATTTTCAATGGTGCGGCTTGCCATGATGCCGGGAACGCCGCAGCCGGTTCCAATCAGCATGGGGATGAAGGACTTGCCGGACAAACCGAACTTGCGGAAAATCCTGTCCATGATGAATGCAACCCTGGCCATGTAACCGCAGGCCTCAAGGAATGCCAGGAAGATGAACAGCACCAGCATCTGGGGGACAAAGCCCAGCACGGCGCCAACGCCGGCAACAATACCGTCCAGGATCAGGCTGGACAGCCAGTCAGCACAGCCCACAGCGGTGAGGAATCCTTCTACCAGCACAGGTATTCCTGGTACCTCCATCCCGAACAGGCTCCATCCTTCCCCGAATACCCCGTCGTTGGCCCAGTCAGTCGCCCAGGTTCCCACGGTCGTGACCGATACATAATATACAATCCACATGACCACGGCAAAGATGGGAAGGGCCAGCCAGCGGTTGGTGACAATATGGTCAATCTTATCGGACGTGCTCAGTTTCTGCCTGTTCTTCCTGACATAGCAGCCATTGATGATGGAGGCAATGTATGTATAGCGCTCATTGGTGATAATGCTTTCAGCGTCATCATCCATGGCCTCTTCAGCGCCTTTGATGAGCCTCTCGACATCCGGGACCATGGTCATCTGTGCGGCAATCTTATCATCCCGTTCAAAGAGCTTGATGGCATAGAAACGTTTCTGCGCCTCGGGGATACCGCCTCCCAGGCTGGCCTCAATCTCATCCAGCACATGCTCCACCTCTGAGCCGAACTCATGGACGGGCGCCGCCTTGCCGCCTGCCCTGGCCAGTTCCACTGCCTTGGCCGCAGCATCCATGATGCCGGTGCCCTTCAGCGCTGAAATCTCAACCACCGGGCAGCCCAGTTCCCTGCTCAGGGCGTCTATATTGATCTGGTCGCCGTTTTTCTTCACGATATCCATCATGTTCACAGCCATAAGCACAGGAATCCCCAATTCCATCAGCTGCGTGGAGAGATAAAGGTTGCGCTCAAGGTTGGTGCCGTCCACAATATTAAGGATTGCGTCCGGGCGCTCCGTAATCAGGTAATTCCTGGCAACCACTTCCTCCAGGGTGTAAGGGGACAGGGAATAAATTCCCGGAAGGTCCATGATGATTACATCCTTGCTGCCCTTCAGCTTCCCTTCCTTTTTTTCCACCGTGACACCGGGCCAGTTTCCTACAAACTGGTTGGAACCGGTCAGGCCGTTAAACAGCGTTGTCTTTCCGCAGTTCGGGTTGCCGGCCAAAGCAATTTTTATTGACATTTTCATATCCTCCTCTTCCTCTTATTGAGAAAATCTATCAATAAATTAGCATTAACTAACTCATCGTCTTAAAAAAAGCAGCCCCTACTGCACTTCAATCATCTCTGCATCTGCTTTTCTCAGCGATAATTCGTATCCTCTTACATTCACTTCAACCGGATCGCCAAGCGGCGCCACCTTGCGGACAAAAACTTCCGTCCCTTTTGTGATTCCCATGTCCATGATCCTGCGTTTAACAGCTCCCTCGCCGTGAAGCTTTACTACGGATACCGTGTCCCCGCACTTAACCTCTTTTAATGTGTGCATGTTGTGATGCTCCTTTCCTCTTCCTGCCCTTTTACTGCTATATCATGATTTTATTGGCCATTTCCCTGCTGATTGCAACGCGGGCTTCCTTTACGTTAACAATCACATTGCCGTTGTTGACAGTCACAACCGTCACATCCGTGCCCGGCACAAATCCCATATTCTCCAGATGGCGGCGCACTTCCTCTTTCCCGCCTACCCGCTTGATGGATGTCACTTCACCCTCTCTTGCCATTGTCAAAGGCATACGAATCACTCCTCTTCTCTGTTGATGTGATTATGAACTTACAATTATGCAGTCCTGGAAAGTTATGGTATCCTAACTGCATCTCTAAGTTAGCACTGATTAACTCAAATGTCAATAATTTTTTTCAATTTTCTTAAGATAAATCCTAAAAACCTTGATGAGAAATTCAGGCTGGGCGTGGACGGGAAGACGGCGGCGGAAGACGCCTGCCGCATTGAACACGTGGTCAGCGCCAAAAGCTTTAAGGCCATCAAGGACCATATCATGCAGGGAAATGAATTGCCTTAGAGCGTGTTTGAAAATTGCTTTCCGTCAGCTGTGCGTCCCACTTTGTGGGAGATTTGGTCCCGATGAGGGAGGCGTAGCGGGCTACGTTGACCGAATTGGGACCAAATATGCCGCGAAGTGGGGCGTGCAGATGGCGGGAATGAATTTTCAAACACGCTCTAGGGCATACATTTACAAAAACAGGGAAAAGGGGAAGACCAGCACAAGGGACGGCAGGATATTCAGCACCCTGGACCGCTTGATATCCGCAATCTTAAGCCCCACGGCCAGCGTAATGATTCCTCCGCATGCCTTAAAATTAGACAGCATGGTTTCTGTCACAAAAGGCAGTATGTAGGATGCCCCGGCAAACAGCAGGATACCTACCAGGAATTGCGGCACGGCCACAAATCCCACCAGATATCCGGCTGTTGTCCCGAATATGACTGCCGTAAAAAAGTCCATGATTGCCTTGGCAATCAACACGGAATGGTCCCCGGTCATCGCTGAATTCATGGCCCCGAAAATGCCTGTGCCGCTGAAGCAGAACAGGATGATCATACTGATCAGCACATCCAGCTGCCCGTCGTTAAGGCTCAGCGGGAGCCTGGATTCCAGGCCGTGAAGTCCGTGCATCAGGTTTGTTTCCAGGTTCAGGAGTTCCCCGATGACCGTACCGATGATAATGGCCAGGATGACAGCCGACAGGCTTTCAAGACGGATAATCAGCGTAACCCCCATGGTGATGGCGGATAATCCGAAGATGCCTGGCAGCGACTCCTTTAGCTTATCCGGAAAATAATCCTTTAAAAAGGCCCCCAGAAGGCCTCCAATCAACACTGCTGTACAATTAATCATGATACCGTATGGCATACTTTCTGCTCCCTTCCTACTCTTTCATCAGCCGTTCCCTCAGGCGCCGGTGGATTTTCCCATATAATTCCATAAACTGTCCCACTTCTGCCTCCGGCATCCCTTCAAAGGTCTGTTCCTCTATTCTCAGGAATGCCTCCAATACCCGTTCCTGCTGTTCCCTCCCCTTTTGTGTAAGGAAGATATGGAAGGTGCGGCGGTTCCCGTTAAGACGCCTGCGCTCAATCAGTCCCTTGGCCTCCATTCCGTTGAGCACGGATGTGAGCGTGGCAGCCTCAATATAGCAATGGGCCGCAATCTCCTTCTGGCTGGCCCCGTCGTGTCCGTCCAGATAATCCAGCACCTTTGGCTGGCCCGCCGTCAGGCCGGAGTCTTCCAGGATTTCCATCAGCACCTTGTTGTAAATCGCATGGTTTGCCATGACCATATAGTGGAATGTCATGCTTTCTCCTTTCGCAATAGTTAGATTTCTAATAATTATAATTCTAACTATTATTCCTGTCAAGCCTGATTATCTTTGATCCAGGCCAGTGATTCCGGGCAGTGATTTTGGACCCTGGTTGGAATCCGCATAACACAAAGCAGGCATCCATGCCTGCCGCTACACAGTATATGGATGCCTGCCCATGATATCAATAACTGGGATGAAGCCCATCCCACACAATCCGTCTGTAATTCTCCCGGTCCGTATCCCCTTCCGTGGAAAAGCACAGGATCCTGGAATCCTGATTCAGGCCCAGGGCTTCCCTCAGCCAGTCCAGTCCCCTATTCCCCATGACCTCTGCCACCAGTCCCAGGGTTGCCGCACCGCTTTCACCGGACACCACCCTTGGGTCATCCCCCATGGGATTGCCCAGAATGCGCATTCCCTTTGCAGCCACATAATCAGGTATGGATACGAAGTGGTCCGCATGGTCCTTCAGGATATTCCAGCCAATGGTGCACGGTTCACCGCAAGCCAGTCCTGCCATGATGGTATCCATATGTCCTTTCACCGTATGGATCTGCCCATCGCCGGCCTGTGCGGTACGGAAAATGCAGTCCGCCTTATCAGGTTCCACGACAGTGATTACAGGCCGCTCCTCATCCCCATATAGGTCTGCAAAGAATCCCGCCATGGCCCCGGACATGGCCCCCACGCCTGCCTGAAGGAAGATATGGGTAGGCTTCTCCTTCATCTGGCCGGCCGCCTCATATGCCATGGTGGTATATCCCTGCATGATCCACTGCGGTATTTCCTCATAGCCATCCCAGGCAGTATCCTGTACCATGATCCAGCCATAAGTCCTGGCATGTTCATTAGCCAGCCGGACCGCATCATCGTAATTCAGTTCCGTGATGAATGCGTCTGCCCCCAAAGCCTTTATATTATCAAGACGTTCCCGTGAACTGCCCTTAGGCATGTAGACCACGCTTTTTTGCCCCAGACGGTCTGCCGTCCACGCAATCCCCCTCCCATGATTCCCATCCGTAGCCGTCACAAAGGTAAGCCCGCCTAATTTTTCCCTCACACCAGCATCCCTTATCTTATCATACGGAAGTTCACTGATATCTACCCCCAGACGGTCTGCTATATACCTGCCGATACAATAACTACCGCCCAACACCTTAAATGCATTAAGTCCAAACCGGTAACTTTCATCCTTTACCTGGATATCCGCAAGCCCAAGGGAAGAGGCCAGGTTCTTAAGGCCCGCCATAGGTGTTACACTGTACTCCGGGAAACTTTTGTGGTATTCATTCACCCTTCTGGCAGTTTCCGGACCAAATGCCATCACCGGGCACAGGCCATTGCCCTTTTTTCTCTTATAATGAACTGCCTTGATACACCCGTCCATTTCCATATCCTCCTTTTATCCAGGCAGGCGCACACGCACCAGCTCGGCAAAAAACTCAGCACCTGTCTCCAGGACCTTGTCATTATAATCAAACCGTGAATTATGAAGGGCAATATTATCCGCTCCATTTTCACAGTCCCCGCTTCCCAGGAACACGAAGCAGCCAGGTATCCTTTCCAGGAAAGTCCCAAAGTCCTCAGAAGCCATCCATGGCTCACAGCTGGCATTGGTTCCCTTTTCGCCTGCCACATTGACAGCCGCCCGCGCAGCCACTGCCGCACACTGTTCCCAGTTAACTGTGGGTGCAAATTCATGTGTGTACGTAAATTCACATCCGGCACCGTTCATCTGGCAGATTCCCTCACAGATGCCCCGCATCCGCTTCTCAATCAGCGCCTGCATGGCTGGCGAGAAACTTCTTGTATCTCCCAGTATCTCCACATTGGACGGAATCGCGTTGTGCACGCCGTCCGTATGGATTTCCGTGCAGGATATGACAGCAGGGTCCAATGGGTTGGCGCTGCGGGAAACCACTGTCTGAAGCGCCAGGATAATCTGGGCCGCCGTCACAAGCGGGTCGATTCCCAGATGGGGGCTGGATGCATGACCACCCTTTCCTTTTATACGTATGGTAAAATTATCCTCACTTGCCATGATTCCACCCACCTTTGTATGGATGGTTCCCGTGGGCAGGGAGGGCATATTGTGAAGCCCGTATATCTCATCCACTGGAAAACGGTCCAGCAGCCCGTCCTCCAGCATGGCCCTGGCACCTTTGCCCGGTTCTTCTGCCGGCTGGAAGATAAAGCGTACGGTCCCATTAAAATTCTTTTGTTCCGACAGGATCTTTGCAGCTCC
The DNA here is from genome assembly GCF_020709765.2 of Clostridium pacaense. Lineage (NCBI taxonomy): Bacteria > Bacillati > Bacillota > Clostridia > Eubacteriales > Clostridiaceae > Clostridium > Clostridium pacaense. The sequence continues at coordinate 141,485 of NZ_JAJFEB020000004.1, read as the reverse complement.
AAGAAGGGTAGCCGTGTGCCCATCATGACCGCAGGCATGCATTTTCCCGGGATTTAGGGAACAATAGTCCGGTTCCCCTGTTTCCGTCATATTGATTGCATCCATATCTGCCCTTAAGCCGATTACCTCCGTTCCGTTCCCTGCACTCAGGGTCGCCACAACGCCGGTTCCTCCTATATCTGTATGTACTTCCAGCCCCATCCCGGCCAGCAGCTTTGCCACATAATCCGCTGTTCCCGTTTCTTCAAACGCGCTTTCCGGATGCATGTGCAGATAATGCCTCCACTCTTTCATCTGGTTTTTAATTCCTTCACTTACCATATCATTCTCCTCCTGATTCTGCTGTATGTCCATCTTATCATTAGCATCCATGTCTGCCTCTGGCTGGTTCACTGTTCATCTGACAGCCTGGTTAAATCCATGGCCGTTATGTCATTTTCCACATCCCATACAGGCTGTGCCTTACCCTTATCCTTCTGCCCCACAAAATCCTTCAGCACATAGACTACATATCTTGCCAGCCCGATTAACGCTATTACATTGAAAAATACCATGAACGCGCTTACAAGGTCAACCAGGTCCCATACAATGGGGACTGGCGCAACCGCCCCGATGATGATGAAGACGCAGCAGATAATCCTGTAAACCGTAACCGCACCGGGCTTTTCAGAAACAAGTGACATCAGGTTTACTTCCCCATAATAAATATCCGCCAGCAGCGTGGTAAAGCCAAACAGCGACATTGCCAGGAATACAATCCATTTTCCAGCCCCGCCAAGGGCATTGTGGAAAGCCACCTGGGTCAGTGCAATCCCTGTTTCCCCTGAATCCAGTGCGCCCGTAATCAATATGCAGAATGCAGTACAGCTGCAGATAATGATTGTTGTGATAAATGTCCCAAGCATTGCAGCCAGCCCCTGGTTCATCGGATGTTTTACCACGGCGGACGCATGCATGCTGGGTGCTGTCCCATTCCCTGCATCATTAGAAAACAGTCCCCTGGCAACGCCATAGCGGAATGCCTCCTTAATGGTATATCCGGCCACGCCTCCGGCAGCCGCCCGGAAACTGAAAGCGGATTTGAAAATAAGTGTGATGACACCGGGAAGCATCTTGATGTTCATTACTACGATGATGACCGCTATCACCAGATAAGCCAGCGCCATGAACGGCACTACCAGTGAGGATACCTCTGACAGACGTTTAATGCCTCCGAATACAACAAGACATACCAGCACCAGAAGGACCAGGCCCGCAAACAGCGGCTTGATATCCACCACCCCTGTCAGCGCAACGGAAATGGAGTTACTCTGTATCATGGCATAGAAAAATCCGATTCCAATCATGACACTGATGGAAAACAGCACGGACAGCAGTTTGCTGTGAAGCCCCTTTTCCATGTAATAGGCGGGTCCGCCCCTATAGGTCCCATCTGAATTCTTCTCCCTGAACAGCTGTCCAAGCACTGCCTCACTAAAACTGATGGGCATTCCCAAAAGAGCCGTCATCCACATCCAGAATATTGCACCCGGGCCGCCGGATGCAAGGGCTGTTGCCACCCCTACCAGGCTTCCGGTCCCAACCTGGCCGCCCACTGCCGCACACAGGGCGCCAAATCCCGATACACCTCCCTCTGATTTCATGCTCTCCCTCAGATTACCAAACAATTTGGTAAAATACCGTATCTGTGGGAATTTCAGCCTGATTGTGAAGAATACACCTGTGCCCAGCAGGATCCCTGCCACCAGCCATCCCCAAAAAATCCCATTTAAAGTTTGAATTACCTGCATACCTGTTCACCTTTCTATTCTATCTCCATGTAGTATGATGGTACTATAGTTGAAGAAACCGGAGGTGTCAAAAGCAGGCCATACACGGTTTCTACCGGCTATTATTTATCAAAATGAGAATCATAATCAAAAACGCCTGGCCTGTCCCCTGTATTTCCATATTTATCATATTGAGAACACACTTTATCATAATGAGAATTTATTCAAATAAAAAAGAAGCTGCAGCAATTTATCAGCCTCTTTTTTGTATATTTTGTATAAATCCTGGCCGCCTTTTCTACATTCACAAACCATACTTATCCAGTTTGCGGTATAGGGTAGCCATACCTATGCCCAGTGCACCAGCTGCTTTTTTCTTGGCCTCCACGCTTGTGCCATAGCGGCTGACTGCCTTTTCTATCATCCTCTTCTCCATGGACTCCAGATTCAGGTCATCCTCTGCCTGCATGACACCTGTCCTGAGGTTGGCGGGAAGCAGGTCAATATCAATCATGCCGTCCAGTTTCATCATATTAGCGGCATATTCCATAGCGTTACGCAATTCCCATTTATTACCAGGCCACCCATACTGCCTGATACAGGCATAAAATCCGTCGCTGATTGTCTGTATGTTTTTGTTCATTGACCTGGCATACCTCTGCAGGTACTTCTGGGCCAGAAGATTTATATCCCCTTTCCTTTCCCTCAGAGGCGGGATGTACAGTGGCAGGATATTAATCCTGTAATAAAATGCAGGCAGGAACCTTCCCTGTTCCACCAGTTCTCCCAGGTTGACAGAAGAAGTGCAGATGATCCTGGTATTTACCCGTACCCCCTTAAGGGCGCCCTGCCGCACCACAAGCTGGCTGTCCAAGAACTCCCCCAGCCGGAGCTGGACATCATACGGCAGGTTCTCTACCTCCTCCAAAATCAGGGTTCCCTTAGATGCAGCCTCCAGCTTCCCGGCCTTGCCTTTTGAAGCAGCTGTCCTGGCCGTACCGAACAGTTCCCTCCCTATTTGGCTTTGGGGCACGGTTTCACAGTTCACGGTACATACCATCTCTCCGGCCCTCTCCCCCTCTTCGTGGATTGCCATGGCAAATTTTGTCTTCTCAGTCCCCTTTTCCCCCAGTATCAGAACCGGCGACGGCGAACTGACCATACGCAGCATCTCCTGCTTTACCGCCTGTATCTGAGGGGAATTACCGTCAATACGCTCCAGCCCGCTCCTTTCCCTTTTGCCTGCAAGGCCCAGGGAATCCTTAAGGGTACGCTCCGCCTGGTTAAACAGGAAGAAGGTCATCCTACCCTCTGTATCCAGTTCAAATACCTTGCCAACCAGCCTGTAGCTGGATTGTCCGGCGGTAAGCCTGTACTCATCCAGTCCGCCCACAAAATTACCTGTAGGCGCAAGGCGGACCGGGACCGTGAATAAATCCCCCTCCCGCATCTTCAGTATCTGGCAGCACATACGGTTGGTCTGTACCACAAGGTTATGCTGATCCATGACAATGACCCCGGCGTCCAGACGGTCCACAATGGTTTCCAGCAGTTCCTTCATAGCCAGATTCTTTTTATTCTCCAATGCCTCCTGAGCCTTGGCAGATATTAAATCCGCAAACTGCTGGAGGAACTGTTTAAATATTTCCTGGTTTTTCAGGGCATGGCTTCTCTGCTTCTGATTAAAGCAGGTAAAACAGATTACACCGATTGCCTGTCCCTTTATCATGACCGGAGTACTCATATGAAATGTCTCCCTGCAGTGTTCCCTGCTGTGGCAATCCCTACATATCTCATTCTTCCCAGGTTCATTGACAATCTGTGTCTCACCGCTCTCCATTGCTTTCTTCAGTATATGCCCTTCTTCAGACATATCTGTATTGATTTCCTTTATCAATCTTCCCGTTCCTGCAATCCGCTTAAAACTGCTGTTGACAATGGTAACGTCAATCTTCAATATCTGTGCCAGGATATTGGCATAAAGAATCACTGTATCCTGTATTTCATCCAAAATTTCCAATGGTCCCACCGCCCTGCGTGAAATAAGGGAGCCACGGTGCAGCCCCCTGTTGACTTTTCCATCCTTTTATTATAAGCAATCTTCCATCCGGTTGCAACCTCAGCCTTCCAGCTGCTCCCGGTAAAGTTCCCGGTCCTTATCCGTAAACACATTGAATATAACCTGTCTGAGGGAAGAATCATGTTCCAGGAAACGTGACACGGTTTCCACAGCAATTTCCGCCGCTCTTTCCTGCGGAAAATGAAATACTCCGGTAGATATACAGCAGAAAGCAATGGACTGGATATCATGCTTTACCGCCAGTTCAAGGCATGACTCATAGCACCGTGACAGAAGATCACAGTCCCCGCTGCCGAGGGGGCCTGTAATGATTGGTCCCACTGTATGAAGCACATACTTTGCCGGAAGATTAAATCCAGGAGTGATTTTCGCTCTGCCGGACTGCTCTGCATGTCCCTGGGCCTGCATGATATCATTACACGCCAGCCGCAATTGGACTCCTGCATAAGTATGGATTATGTTGTCAATACAGGAATGGCAGGGATGGAAGCAGCCCAAAAGCTCGCTGTTTGCGGCATTGACAATGGCATCCGCTTTCAGGCAGGTTATATCCCCCTGCCAGAGAAAGATACGTTTGTCCTTTCCCACATGTTCCAAAAAACGGCAGTCCGCCATGCCCCGCCTTCTGACCTCCTCTGACAGGTATCCGTCCTGCACAGACAAAAAATCCTTCCCAGCCGGCATGGGCGGCCGTACGTTAAACAGGGAGCGCAGAACCCTCCATCTGGCCTCCTCACCCCCGGGAATGTCCATATACCGATACTGGGGCATCTCCTTTAACAGGGTCTCAATCAGATATTCCCGTCTCTCCTCCTGTGTCACTGTTACCCCTCCTTTCTTTGGAATATACTTTATCCCCTGCTCCCGGTGCCTCGCGGCAGTATTCCTGCAGCCCATTCCTTACATCCTATTCCTCATGACCGCTGCCATCTCCTGTCCCTTCCCTCATGGCTGTCCTTATATCCCCGACGCACACCGCCAGATCCATGTTGATCCCCACCGCCCGGTATCCCAGGCTTTCCGGCACCGCTGCCTCATCAAGGTTCAGACGGATCAGGCTCCACTCCCTGTTTTCACCCATCATTTTCTCAAATGGAAAACGGATGATGGCCGGGGTGTTAAATCCAACCCCAAGTTCCAGCAGCACCAGCCTGCGTCCGACTGCACGGTTCAGGAAATCCCCATACCGCCCCGCTGCCTGATGCCAATGCCCATCTTCCACAAAATATCCGTCGCACCGCAGGTTCATGGCCATGGGGCCTTTGCAGACCGGGCATCTTGGCACCATACCGGAAGGAATCCTGCAATCCTTCACCGCCTGGTTCATGCGTGCGAAAAGTCCTGTTGCATCGTAGGTTTTGCCATGACAGGCTTTTGCGCACTGAATCAGCCCATAGTCCCCTTGGGTTGCAAAGATATCCTCATCCTCAAACCCGGCTTTCCAGAACTGATGGTCCACATTGGTGGTCAGGACAAAATGTTCCCTGCCGCAAACCATCTCAAACACCTTGAGATACAGGGGCAGGGCCTGCGGTTCAATCCGGTTCACATAAGCATGCCTTGACCAGTAGCCCCACCGTTCCTCTTCCGTGGGAAAGGGGTAGAAACCTGCCGCATACATATCCCTCATGGCAGCAGGTCCATACCGCTCAATGAATTCACCGAAATTCTCCGTAAAGCGGCGTCCTCCATAGACAAGCCCAGCCGCCGTGGACAGTCCGGCCCCGGCCCCAATCAGGACCGCATCCGCGCGGTTCAGCAGGCCTGCCGCCCGTCTGACCTGTTCTTCATAGGGTGTTTCCTGATATACGTAATCCCTGGCAGGGGTTCCGCTTAAAAACTGCATCCAATCCATACCGTTTCACTCCTTTTCCGTCCATCCCTCATTAGAGCGTGTTTGAAAATTGCTTTCCGTCGGCTGTGCGTCCCACTTTGTGGGAGATTTGGTCCCGATGATGGAGGCGTAGCGGGCTACGCTGACTGAATCGGGGCCAAATATACCGCGAAGTGGGACGTGCAGACGGCGGGAATGAATTTTCAAACAGGCTCTAGCCTGCCCTTGCAAAAAAATCCCCTATGGTCTATAATCGGCATATACAGCCCCATACCACTGTACATCTATAAATATACCAGGAGGTCCATAAATGGAACATACAAAAACCATACCCGACTGCCCGGTGGAAATGACCCTGCAGCTCATCGGCGATAAATGGAAAGTCCTTATCATACGCGACCTGATGACCGGAACCAAGCGTTTCAATGAGTTAATGCGCTCCGTAAGCGGGATTACCCAGAAAGTCCTTACCAGCCATCTCCGGGCCATGGAAAAAGACGGCCTGGTTACCCGGACCGTTTACCCTGAGGTCCCGCCCAAGGTTGAGTATACGCTTACCGGGACCGGATACAGTCTGAAACCCATTCTGGATTCCATGTATACGTGGGGTAATGAATACAAAGCCAGTCTGTAATGTAATAAAAAACGGATTGGACGGAAAACAATTTTCAAACACGCTCTAAAACACATACGGAGGATTGCCGGAAAAATCAGCAATCACGCCATGGGGATGTTCCAGATAAAACACGGTAAAGACCGGATTCTCCGCAGTGCCGTACTGCCCTTTTACGATGGGGTTGCCCATACAGGCCTCCTTAACTTCCATATTGTCTTCAAATACAGCCTTTCCATGCAGGCGGATCCAGGCAAAGCCGGCGTCAGCAACGCTCACCTCGATTTCCGGGTTCTCCTGCATATCCTTATACACATCCTTCTGGTTGTTGGTGCAGAACCAGAGCTTCCCATCCTTTTCAAAACAGAACATGAACGGACGGCATTTTGCCTTCCCATCCCTTCCAACCGTTGCCAGATACTGTACGGGATTTGCCTGTAAAAATTCAACTACTTTCTGCATACTGCTTCTCTCCTTTATCATCCATCATTTTGAGGAATGGCCATTTCCTATGGTCTTATTATAAAGGGGGCCGTTAATTCCTGTAAGTACGCACTTTGAAGTGGGATAGGTTCCCAAAAGGTACTTAGTATCAAAAAGATACTCAACATCCAATGGATATCATCTGACCAATCCAGGAGGACCGGCCATTTGAAGATGCCCCTTCAAATGGCCGGTCCTCCTGCTCACACATCCTTGGGAACCAAAGGCTTCCTTCCCTGTTCCTTCACCAGGCGGTCAAATTCCTCCAGCGGCATGGGTTTAAAGAATGTATACCCCTGCACCACATCACATCCGCAGTTCTTCAGGAATTCCACACTGTCCGTATCTTCCACGCCCTCGGCAATGGTCTTTATCTTCAGCTCCTTTGCCATATGGATGAAATTGGAGATTACAATCCGCTCCCTTCCCATGTCCCTGCTCTTGTGAAAGAACATGATATCCAGCTTCAGCACATCGATGGGAAGATTCTTCAGCAGGTTAAGGGAACTGTAGCCAGAACCAAAATCATCCAGTGAACAGGTAAAGCCTTTGGACTGGAGCTGCCGCACAATGTCGGAAAACATATCCGTATCGTTTAACAGCACGCCCTCTGTAAATTCCAGTTCCAGATAGCCGTCAGGAATCCCAAAACAACGCTTTGTCTCTGAATAATACTGAATGAAGTCCTTCCGGAGAAGACCCACCTTGGAAACATTGACCGCAATGCTTAACGGGCGTCCACCTCCGTCCAGATAATTCCGGTACCATCTGCAGACCTGCCCGAACATATACCGGTCCAGCATTACAATCCGGTCGCTTTTCTCAAACAGGGAAATGAACCGGTCCGGAGGTACAAGTCCCCTGGAGGGGCTGAGCCAGCGCACCAGGGCTTCGGCGCCTGACAGGCAGTTATTGTTCTGTATATTGACCTTGGGCTGCATGTAAACCTTGAATTCACCAGCCTCAATTGCCTTCTCAGCTTCTGACTCCAGGATGGAATCCTCTATCTGGCGCATCCTTAGCCCGCTGTCATACAGGGCAAAGTTACTCCCTGGCTTTTCCTTGGCAATCTTGTGGGCCATGTTGGCATAATTCATCAGCACATCCATGGAGAGCTTCTCATCCCCGGGACTGAGCCGGTAAATCCCCACAGACAGCTCAATGAACGCCTGGCCTTCAACGCCTGCATTTTTTATATGGTCCAGTACCTCCTGAAACTTTATGTTCAGGCCATCCTGATTCCCGCACTTTGCGATTCCCGCAAAATTATCGGCAGATATACGGCATACGATACACTCCTTATCTTCCAGTTCCTGAAGATATTCCGATATAAGCCTGAGGATCTTATCCCCTTCCTCGTATCCAAGTATGTCATTGATGAACTTAAACTTTTTTAAATCCCCATACCACAGCACGTAGGAGGACAGGTCATTCTTTTCCATGAACGGCTTCACATCCAGTTTAAAGCCGTCAAAATTGCGCAGGCCTGTAAGGGAATCCCGGTATGCCAGGTTCATAAGCATTTTCTGGGTCCTGGCAGCCATACTTCTCTGCCTTGAAAGGAACAGGGCAAACAGACAGCAGGACACCACGATGATTGTCATGATTCCGGCAGCTGTCTGCGTATACCTGGCACGCAGCACACGGTCAGGCACCATGCTGTGCAGGTACCAGCGGTCCTTCAGGATCGGGATGATCACAGACACCTGCTTCCTGCCGGTCTTGTCTGTCATGTCAAAGGATGCGATTCCTCCTGTCCCAACCGCTTCCTTAACCAGCTCCCGGTTCTCAGGCAGGATATCCCCGGGATAAGCATTGATGGAGCGCAGCACATAACTGCCGTCCCCATTGACTATATTGGAAAATCCCTGGCCGCTGAGCACAGGGGCATCCAGGATCCGGCGCAGCACATCCGCGGAATGGACCGCGCATAACACGCCCATGGTCCCTCCTTCCGGATTGCGGATATTGACTCCATAATAATTCACATAGTGGTCCTTCACACGCTCATCCGGGAATATATCCGATACCGTGCTGGTTCCATGGAGCGCCTTCTGGAAAAACTCCATGTCATACAGGCTGAGTTCATAGATACTGCCATCTAAATCCACCAGCCAGGCGCTGCCGTCCGGCCAGGCAAATCCCATCTGGATAAAAGCATTGTCATTATTGATTTCCTGCAGGATCGGCAGCAGCTGCTCCCGCTCCATTTTCCCAATCTCGCCCAGGACTACCGCAAGGCCCTCCAATGTCTGGAGGTCTCCCTGTATCTGCTTTACAATGGTGGTTTTTTTCTGTTCCGCCGCATTATACAGCGCCTCGATTGTCTCCACCTGGTTCTTTCTGATCATCTGCACCAGAAACAGCAGGCTGCTGGCAATAAAACATACGCACAGTAACAGTGGAAGTACTGTATCCCATATCCTTTGCCTTTTTCTGTCCGACCCTCTCATCTCACATACCCCGGCCTTTTCTCACAGTAATATACACATATACCGATTATTCAGGTAATATTATAATAATATATCCGGGAACAAATGGCAATCAGAAAAACAGGCAGCAAAACCGCTGCCTGTCACCAAACTTTTTGTCCATGGCCAAGCCATGGACTGAATGACCATATACCTTACTGTTCCGCCCGTTTTACCTGAAGCGGCATCCTTACGCCCATGGGGTTAAGGAGCACCCCAGTGGCCTCCGCCACAAGGATCTGTGGAATCTTGTCAGCTGTCACGACAATGGGGCGGAGCTGGTTCTCTTTATTGAACTTCTGGAATTCCATGATATCGGTGAATATGGCCTGGTAAACTTCCTTATCATTCAGCTTCACCACGGGAATCCCATTGCCCTCTTTCTGTACGGCAACAATGAAGCTTCCTTTGCTGAAATAATTGGAAATCTCATCCTGCCATTCTTTTATCTGTGGATTCTCCTCCTGTCCCGGCTGCTTCCTGGTTTCCTGCATATAGTAAAGGGCGGTCAGGTGCAGGGCAGGATTCTCCACCCACAGCTTGCCCTCCGGGTCCTGCTCCGGTTTATTGCGTCTCACAAAATCAGCCAGCTGGATCAGGGTCTGTGTGTCCCCTTCGCTTACCAGAAGCGCATTGATGCCCATGGTGTACAGGCTGGTATAGAACAGCAGCATCTGCCTCTGCTCCAGTTTTACGATACCCACAGGTATCCCGGCCTCCCGCAGCTGCTTTACCTTCTCTTCCGCATCTTCCGCGCTGAAAAACATCATGATCTCATCATCAAAGGTTTCCGGGTCGCAGACCACATATGGTTCCTTGGTGCACCCTGATACCAATGCCCAGAGTGACTCTGCGGTTTTAAGGCGCTGTATGATTTCCTGATTCCCTGTGTTTTCATTGTTGTTCATTGGGTTCTCTCCTTTTCTACCTTTTTAAGTACATCCGTGCAGGGCCTTGTACCATCTGTCCTTGTGCGCGGAATACCTAAACCAGACTATCGTTTCCTATTATATCATTCCTTTCACTCATATGCCATTTATTTTATAAATCTTTTCTATTACGTTTCCATTACCTCTATTTTTGTCCCATTTTCCTATATGATACAACTTTGATGCATCTTTGATGCTTTTTTGATGCCTGGGTATTGTAAATTAAACAGGAAGTCAATTCCAATAAAGAACAAATGAGGTGCACGATATGAAAAATAAGAAACTATGGCTGTGTATGCTTTCCGCAATCCTGCTCCTGTCCCTGTGCCCGGCTGCCTACGGCGAAGAATCCGGCAATGACACCGGGGACAGGACCCTTGCCCCTTATTTCATGGTTGAAGGGGCGGATCCGTCGACCGACAGCTTTCCGTTAAAGGATACAAAGGTATCAACCGTCATAAACGGTGTCATAGCTGAAACCTATGTTACCCAGACCTATGGAAATGAAGGCAGTGTCCCTGTTAATGCGGGCTATGTCTTTCCTGCATCCACCAGGGTTTCCGTCCATGGCATGAAAATGCAGGTCGGGGACAAGGTTGTCACCGCCAAAATCAAGGAAAAGGAAGAGGCAAAGCAGGAATTCGATGCGGCTAAAAGTGAAGGAAAAAGCGCATCCCTCCTTGAACAGCAGCGCCCCAATGTATTTACCATGAATGTTGCCAACATCATGCCCGGGGATACGGTAAACATAGAACTGCACTATACGGAAATGATTGCCCTGTCCGAAGGTTCCTATGAATTTGTATTCCCGGCCGTTGTGGGTCCCAGATACTCCAGCCCTTCACCGGACAGGGAGGAAGATGGGGATCAATGGGTGGCCAGTCCATATCAGGAAGGGGGCGCTGTTCCCAAAGGGACCTATGACATTGCAGTCAGCCTTTCCACAGGCGTCCCGATTACCGGGCTTGTTTCCAGTTCCCATAAAATCAATATAGAACAGTCCGCTGACTCCTCTGCCCATATCACGCTGAAGGACCCGGCGGATTACGGGGGAAACCGCGATTTCATACTACGCTATCAGCTGGCCGGACAGACGGTAAACAGCGGCCTTATGCTGAATACCGGGGACAGGGAGAATTTCTTCCTGCTCATGGTCCAGCCCCCGGAACGTGTCCCTGCAGAAGCCATCCCACCACGTGAATATATTTTTGTCCTGGATGTGTCAGGTTCCATGTTCGGATATCCCCTGGATACTGCCAAGGAGCTGATCCGGAACATGGTTTCCAATCTGCGGGAAACCGACACCTTTAACCTGATACTGTTTTCCAATGACGCCATCCGTATGTCGGCCAGATCACTTCCTGCCACGGATGAGAATGTGGAGCGGGCCATTAACCTGATTAACCGCCAGAAAGGCGGCGGCGGGACCGAGCTGGCCCCGGCCTTGGAAAAGGCGGTGGGAATCCCCATGGATTCCGGCGCAGGCAGCGTCTCACGCAGCGTCGTGGTCATCACGGACGGCTACATGTCCGACGAACAGGCCATATTTGACATTGTAGCAGGAAACCTTGACACCACCAGTTTCTTTTCCTTTGGTATCGGCACCTCCGTGAACCGTTACCTGATTGAGGGCATTGCCAGGACGGGCGGCGGCGAATCCTTTGTTGTCACGGATTCATCCGAATCCGCGGATACGGCCAGACTTTTTGACACCTATATACAGTCTCCTGTCTTAACGGATGTCCAGGTGGACTATGACGGATTTGATGCCTATGACGTCGAACCCACGGCCATCCCCACCCTTTTTGCCCAAAAGCCCATTGTGCTGTTCGGCAAATGGAGGGGTAATCCCGCCGGCGCCATCCACATCACGGGGAAGTCCGGGACCGGGGATTACAGCCAGACAATCCAGGTTTCAGAAGCATCCTCCTCAGCAGAAAACAGCGCCATCCCTTACCTGTGGGCACGCACCCGCGTGGAGAACCTGATGGATTATGGCTTCAGCGGCGGGGATGAGGAGGCTGTCAGGAAAGAAGTGACCGCCCTGGGCCTTGACTACAGCATGATGACATCCTATACCTCCTTTGTGGCCGTGATAGATGAAGCGCGCAATACCACAGGTGAAAGCAGGGACGTGGACCAGCCGCTTCCCCTTCCCCTGCAGGTATCTGACCTGGCGGTGGGAGGAGGTTACACCATCGGCTCGGAACCCAGTGTCCTGATTCTTATGGCAGCCGCGGCTTTTATATTGATTTTGAATACCGTTTCCGGCAGCCATCATGCCGGAGGTAAGAATGATGACTGAGACATGGGCGCCAGGCCCCTGTAAACAAAAGTCCATGCTAAGACGGAACTGGCCATTCTATCTCACCGGGACAGCCACCATAATCATCATCAAAGGCTTTTACACACAGGGGGCCGCCAGCCGCCTCACATGGATCCTGGCCCCCACGGCCCGGTGGGTCAGGACCTTAAGCGGGATTCCCTTTGAATATGACCCCATTGCAGGATATGTGAACTATCCCCTCCGCTTTATCATTGCGCCATCCTGTTCCGGTGTCCAGTTCATGATGATTGCCATTGCCATGCTTATCTTTTCTTATGTGCACCGCATGGACACCATAAGGAAAAAAGCCATCTGGACCGTTTTCAGTTTCGTGATATCCTATCTGTCCACCGTCCTTGTCAACGGGTTCAGGATTGTGCTGTCCATATATCTTCCGGCCTCACTGCCGCTCTGGCTGCACAATCCACGGCTTTATGACGGATGGCTGACCCATGGACGGCTGCACACCATCATCGGCGTAGCTGTGTATTTTACCTCCCTGTCCATCCTGTATCACGTGGCCGGACATATTTCGGGCAGGCCGTCCTTCCGATGGCTCCCGCCCGTATTCTGGTATGTTTCCATTGTACTGGGCATCCCTTTCCTCAACCGTGCATACAAAGATAACGGACACCGCTTCCTGGAATACGCAGCCCTTCTGACAGCCGTATGCGCGGTCATCCTGTTCCTTTTCTTTGTGGCAGGCAGGATGAAAAGATGTTTTATGAAAAAGGATGGAAATGTTTCCAGGGACAAAATTTAGCTTATTTATAAAATTCCCCTGCCATCCGGCGTCCGGCCGGTCAGCAGGGGAATCCTCATCTTATCCGTCTTATCTCATCACAGTTCTACATGTGTCACAGCCCTACACATCATCACAGCCCTACCTGTATCACTGCCCTACACATCATCACAGTTCCACCTGTATCACTGCCCCACACATCATCATAGCCCTACATGTGTCACAGCCCTACCGGTGTCACTGCCCTGCACATCATCATCGTTCTACATGTATCACAACTCCACATGGCTGGTATTCTGAAACGCCGGATACACCGCCGTAGAATGCACCAGCCCCAGCCTTACGCTCAACTCAGCATATGCAAGCGCGATAAACGCGGGGTCGAAGACCTTAACCGGAAGTTCCTTTTCCAGCATCGCCCCATAGCTTGCCATGCCCAGGCAGCCCAGGATGACGCCGTCCGCCTGTTCCTGCCTCACCGCCCTCCCGCAGACCTGTTTCAGATACCGCGCAGTTGCCCCAGGGTCGGTCCTCAGTTCACCGATGGGAATGTCAAGCGCCTGCACGGAGGTCATCTTTTCCCTGGCAATCCCATTGCGCATCAGCCTTCGGTATGTCCTTGGTATGTTGGCGCCCTCCGTCGTGACTACCACGAAACGGTTGCACAGCAGATTGGCAGCGCAAAGACTGGTCTCCCCGGGTCCGATGACCGGGATCCTGACATTTTCCCGCACCGCATCTATCCCCACATCGCTGAAGCAGTATATGACAATGGCGTCATATCCCTCTTTCTCGGCTTTTATGCCCTCCTTTACAAGCTCCGGGGCGGCAAATGCCTCGTCCGTGTTGCAGTCCAGTTCATCTGGCCCTTTCTTTATGCAGTCCACGGATATCACCACGCCCTCTGACACGGCGGCTGACAGCATCTTTTCCCTCTGGTCCATGGTTTCCCGGTCCATGGCCTTGTCTGTCATGATTACTTTAATCTTCATTCCTACCTCCACACATCTGTCTCGATGCCTATCTCAGATGACACAAAACGCCTGCCTCCGCTGCATTTATAATTCTTATATGCATTGAGGATGATATTCCTGGCCATGAGCAGGGTCGGGATATTGATGAACACCAGCACTACGTTAATCAAATCCGATACATACCACAGGTTGTCCAGCTGAAGCCCTGCCAGCACGGTAATGGTTCCCAGAGGCACAAAGAAAAATGCGCCCAGCACGCGGACAAAACCGATAAAACCTTTGCTGGTGGAAATCTTGTTGGCTGCGATCTCCGCATAGGTCAGGTCGCACAACAGGGTTGTGAATGCAAACAGTCCGAATGCAACGGCCACGAAGATCAGCACCGCGGTGTCCATGGCAGTGCCTGGAACCAGTTCTTTGACAGAGGTCAGGAAGGTGCCTATCTTATCCAGCTTCAGGGTATCCCAGTCAAGGGCGGGATTCTCCCAGATGGTTCCCGCCGTGATGACAAAACCGGTCAGGGAACAGATTACGATGGTATCCACAAATACGCCGATGGCCTGGACAAAGCCCTGTTCACAGGGGTGGTTTGCATCGGCAATGGAGCTGGCCTGGGTGGCAGTACCCATGCCTGCCTCGTTGGAGAGAAGTCCCCTCTTGAGTCCCTGGGCCATGGCCACGCCAAAAGCGCCCCCGAAGACCGCCGATGGCTTGAACGCCCCTGCAAACACAGCAACCACAAAGGCCGGAACCTTATTCAGGTTCAGTATGATAAGCAGCGCAATCACTGCAATATATAGCGCCGCCATCACAGGAACAGCCTTGTCAGAGAACCGGACCACGCTTTTAATCCCGCCAAAGGTAATGACCGCGATAATCACCACAATGGCAATGGCAATGATATAATAAAGGGGTTCTGAAACCTGGGTCACACGCCCGGTCACCTCATTGGCAATGGAGCTGGCAGCCGTAAACACATGGAACGTATGTACCGGAATGCTGAGCATGTTGTAGAGCAGGTACAGGATACACATCCCCCCGCCGACCCATGCCTTGTTCTTCCATATCTTCTGGATATAAAAAGTAAATCCGCCCACATATTCATCGCCCTTTTTCTCCTTGTATATCTGCGCCAGGGTGGCCTCGCCAAAGGAGGTTGCCATGCCTGCAAAAGCAGATATCCACATCCAGAAGATTGCGCCGGGGCCGCCGATTGTGACGGCGCCCGTAACGCCCACGATGTTGCCTGCCCCTACCCTGCCGGCCATACTGATCAGGAAGGCTGCAAGCTGGGTGGTGCCCACCTTGGCCTTTGTCTTTGCAGTAAGCAGCTTAAGGCCGGTCTTAAATTCCTTCAGCTGGACAAAATTGAATTTAAAGGTAAAGTAGAAACTGCCTCCCAGCAGCAGTAAGATTGCCAGGGAGAACTGTCCCAGAACCGGGATACCGGAATACCACGCATAATTGGTTGGGAAATCCCATAGGAAATCCGCAACAGGCACAACGCCTGCAAACATCCTGTCCACCATCTCAAAAATTCCCGCCATGAACCATTTCCTCCATCTCATCTTGTATTGTTAATGTTTTCCACCACATCCGCTGTAATAACGGTACATTTCCTCACCGGTTGCCCACCAGACACCGCCCAGATCATTGATATGATCAATCAGTTCCTCCAGCATCCCAATCCTGCCGGGCGCTCCGATGGCAGCCGGGTCAAGCTGCAGCACATAGCATAGCCCGTATTCATGGCAGCCGCTAAACTCATCCTTCCAGTTGCTCAGCACGCCTGTATAGTTGGCAATCCTTCCCTGCCCTGCCGGAAATGCAGGATGATAGTTAAATGCAAAATAAGGCAGGTCATAATTCACCCAGTGTATGGGAATCTCCAGGATGGAGGCCCCGTCCCCCAGGTCCTTTACATACGGCCTGTCATCATCACAGAGATTGCTGGAATATACCATGCCATGCTTTCGCGCAATCCTCAGCGTATCCAGGGTCAATTCGCCTTCCGGGCTTCTGAATCCCCTGGGCCTTATGCCGCAGAGCCGTCCGATGGCCTCCGCGCCCTTCCGGATGGCTTCCTCCTGTTCCTCAACGGACAGCAGGGCCATATTCTCATGCCGGTAGCCCAGGGCGCCGATTTCATGGCCCCGTCCATGGACTTCCAGGATTTTATCCGGGTATTGCTCCGCCACCCACCCGGGGGTGAAGCATGTTGCCTTTATCCCTTTATCATCCAGGATATCGAGGATGCGGTCCAGGCCCCGGTTCATCCCATACTGTCCCAGGGACAGGGTCTTTGGCATATTGACACATGTCTGGTCCAGCTGGAGCCAGAAAAGCTCTGCATTCAAATTAATGGTAATCATGGCCGCGCATTTTTTCCCGCCGGGCCACTGGGGTCTTTCTGATCTCATCTATCCCACCTCCTGAGTCTTACTGTAATCAGAACCGGAATGTTCCCTGTACCAGTCGGCAATCTGGGACCCGGTTGCAATCCACACATCCTTTTTGGACGTAATGTGCTGCAGCAGATGGTCCAGGATCCGTATCCTTCCCGGGGAACCGATTACCTGGGGATGGCTCATGAAGGAAATGCACAGTCCGTATCTGTAATGCCCCTCAAACTCGCGCATGAAGTTATCCTCCACATTCCGGTAACAGGAAATCCGGTCCTGTCCCGCCGGCTCTGCCGGATACATGTGGTAGGCCATGGCAACATAGTCGTCCACCTCCCACTTGGTGGGAATCTCGATAAAATCCGTCTCCCTGCCGTCAATTACAGTCCTGTAGGGCCGGTCGTCCCCTCTCATGGAACTGGAATAACGGATTCCCCTTTCATACAGCAGCTTCGGCGTTTCCACGGCCCAGTCCCCGGAGGGCGTCCTGAAACCTTCCACATCGTGTCCTATAAGCTCCCTTAATATCCTCTGGGGCTTTTCAATGATTTCAATCTGCTCCTCAGCCGTCTTTCCGGCAAACCTTTCATGGGCATATCCATGGAGTCCTATCTCATGTCCTGCGGCGGCAATCCGTTTTACCACCTCCGGATAGCGCTCCGCCGTAAGGCCGGGAATGAAAAAGGTTGCCTTTACCCCATACTGATCCAGCTTATCCAGGATCCTGTCCGCGCAGCGCTTGGGACCGTACTGTCCCACGGACAGTGACTTGATGTACTGTTCCCCGTTCGGAAGCCCCCTGTTTCCATTTTCCCAGGTTGTATCACCGTCCAGGTCAAAGGAAAACATAACTGCGCATTTTTTGCCCTCCGGCCATTGAATTTCATCCATGCTCCATCGCTCCTTTTCATGATTATTGTATATTTATTAACAATAGTATGGCTGTGTATTTAACTTATTGTTGTTTATATATAGCAAGAACCATGCCAAGGAGAAAATAACGTATTTTTATGCATTTTCATTTATATTGATATGATAAATAGGGTTTATAGGATAATATTTATCCTGCAAACCCTATTTGTTCCATGGCCTATCCTGTTGGTTTTAATAATCTATCCCATAACCCATTCTGCTGGTTTTAATAACTTCCCCCATAACCCATACTGCTGTTCTTAATAACTTCCCCCATACCCCATTCTACTGTTCTTAATAGCTTCCCCCATGACCATCACGCCCCTCTATGGCCTGGAGAAGGGACAGCCCGTCCTCCGTAACCACGCTGCCTCCCCGGCCCCTGACAGACCGGACGAACCCGTGGGCGGACAGCTTAGACAGCGCCTTCCTCACCTCGGCTTCCGTGTAGAACCCTCCGTTGCCGTTCATCTTCTCCAGCAGCTTCTGCCGCCCGTAACGTTCCTTCCGTTCCAGGGATTCACGCAGCTGCACAAGGACTGCCTTATATAACCCCAAATCCTTCCACTCATTTAATATGAACCGTTCCAGGATTCCCGGCTCCTTCCCCGCCGCCTCCGGCATGCGGGTCTTCTGTCCCCTGCCCGCGAAACCGGGGACAGCCCTTTCCCTCCCGGTCCGCAGGGGCGGCAGGTCCTCTGCCCCAATCACCTGCTTTTCCTTTGTCAGAAGGAACTCCACCACATTGCGCAGCTCCCTTACATTGCCCCGCCACGGATAATGGGTGAGGATTGCCTCTGCCTCCGGCGTCAGCTCCATGTCCGAACGGTTCCTGCCTGCAAAGAAATAGAATATGGGAAGTATGTCCTGGGTCCGCTCCCTTAAGGGGGGCACGTTAAGGGGCAGCACATTTAAACGGTAGAACAGATCCTCCCGGAAGCCGCCATTTTCCACCATGGTAAAAAGGTCCTTGTTGGTGGCTGCAATCACCCGCACATCCACGTCAATACTTTTATCCGAACCGATCCGGTCCACCTTCCGCTCCTCCAGCACGCGCAGCAGCTTGGACTGGAGGGACATGGGCATTTCCCCTATCTCATCAAGGAAAATGGTCCCTCTGTGTGCCAGTTCAAAGTACCCCATCTTGCCGCCCTTCTTGGCGCCGGTAAAGGACCCTTCCTCATACCCGAACATCTCGCTCTCTAAAAGGCTGTCCGGTATGGCCGCGCAGTTGACGGCCACGAAGTTATAATTCTTCCTGGCGGACTCGTTGTGTATGCCCTGGGCGAACATTTCCTTGCCTGTCCCGCTTTCCCCCGTAATCATCACGGCCGCGTCGGAGCGCGCCATCTGCCTGCCGTTGTTCACGGCTTCCCGGATGGCCCTGCTGGTCCCGATGATATCCTCAAAGGTATACCTTGCCCTGTGGCTGGTCCCGTACAGCTTGGAGCGCATGTCATGCTGCCTGGTCTCCGCTTCCTCAAAGTCCTTCAGTGTTATGATATGTCCTGCAACCTTATCCCCGGAACGGATTTCCACTGCGGATGCAATCAGGTTGCTCTCCCCTGTCTTAATCAGCTTTTCCCAGGCGCTCTTCACATCCAGCTCGGGCAGCAGTTCCTCAATGTTAAACCCCAGAAGCACCCTGGAGCGGTGGGACATCAGCTGCCTGGCCTTCTCATTGCACAGATACACGCGGCCCACCACGTCCGTTATGATAATCCCCTCATTCATCAGGTTCATGAGGGTATTCAGCTTATCCGACATATTTTCCTTGTCATTGAGCAGTTTATCCATGCTGGAGTCAATGTAATAATACTCCCTTCTGGCAGCAGCCGCTTCCTTGGAGGAAAACTCATCATAAACCCCCAGTTTCTCAGCAATGATATACAGGCTGTTCATGTCAACCGAGCTTTCGCCCACATCGATGACCTGGCTGATTCCCTGGGGCACCAGGTGCCCCTCATTGGGGGTGATGGCCAGCCGGATGGACCTGTCGTATTCCCCCGTCCCATAGTACGGGAACAGTTCCACATCCCGAAAGCCCGAGGCATACATGCTGGTTATGGTGTGCATGCAGGTCCTGTGGTCAAAGTTGACCAGCAGCGCCTTGGTTCCTTTTGGTATCTTCTTAAGCTTTTCCATCTGTTTTTTGGTCAGGGCCAGCGAGAGGACCACGATTTCGGACTGGTCGCTGATTTTCTGGCGGACCTGCTGGAATATGTTAAATGCCGACACCAGCACATAATCCTCCTCTATCCGTTTAAGGGTCTCCACTTCCGCAATGGAATAGGCCTTAAAGCTTGCGTATCTGCCCAGATATTTGCTGATGTTGTCCATCAAAAACCTTGCATATTGCTTTTCCGTTGCCACTACCGCTATCTCTTTCATCCACCGTCACCTCGCCCGTACCGCATATGGTCAATTATACCTGAGGCGGATATCTTTTTCAACTCCCCTGCTTCTTGCACATACCGTGAAAGCTGTATATAATGGTATGAGACAATCCGTAAAATGGAGGCCCATATGGCAAAAATCGTACCAATGCAAAGCCTGTACTGCTCCATGCAGGACGAGAATAAAATATGCAGTTTTGACATCGAGGTCCTGACAGGACCAACCACGCCCCTGATCCATCCCATGTCCCGTTTCTGGCTGGTCAACAGCGGGAAAGGGACGCTTATGCTCAACAACCGTCCCTATGATCTGAAACCAGGCGCCGTGGTCTGTGTCCTTCCCTGGCAGATCAGTGACATCGTGGAGGTGGAATCGCCCATACAGTTTTTTGTGATGGCGTATTACTTTGACAATATCAATGAAATCATCAAGACCTTTTATAATCCGGGCAATGAACCGCTCTCCATCATACAGACCCTTTCCGCCAACCCGGTCCTGTATCTTGAAGGCGAGGCCCTTGCATCCATGCAGAAGCTGTTCCTTCAGATTAAGGGAGAAATCGGCATGGAATCCACCATGGAAATCGGCACGGAACCCGCCGTGGAGTCCGGAATGGAAACCGCTGTGGAGTCCGGAATGGAATCCGTCGTGAAATCCGACATGAAATCTGCCCCAAAGTCCGTGGCCGACATGCCGCAGGATCCACCCATCCCCCCATCCGCTGCGTCCTGTCCCCCTTCCCAGGAACTCAGCAACCTCTATATCACCAACAAGCTCATTGAAATCATCATTCATTTCCTGCGCGCAAAAAAGGCGGCATCCCTGCCGCCTTCCGCCCGGATCATTGAACCCAGTGAGATATTCCAGTATCTGTACAGCCACCTGAACGAGAAGATTACACTGTCCATGCTGTCCCAGATATTTTACATGAGCGAGTCCTCCATCAGCGCCTATATCACAAGGACCACCGGGCTGTCCTTCTTTGACCTGTTAAATGAAATGCGGATTGGAAAAACCATCAATTTCCTGCTGTACACCGACTTTACCCTGGAAGAGCTGGCTGAAATCCTGGGCTTTGTGGACAGCGCCCATATCAGCAAGGTCTTTTCAGCCAGGGTAGGAATGAAGGCCAATGAATTCCGCGCCACCTACCAGAAGGTGGGCAGCCTGTGCCGGATTAAGGACAGGAAGGACTTCTACACCATTGTTTCCTATATCTACCGCCACTACAGCGAGCCATTAAATCCGCGCATGGTGGGGGAACGCTTCCACCTGTCGCCCAGAGAGCTGAACCGTATCCTCCTGTACCAGGTGGAGATGAATTTTTCCGATTACCTCAACTTCATACGGGTCAACCGGGCGTCCGAGCTGCTGCTTTTGACCACCAGGAGCATCCTTGACATTGCCCTTGATACCGGATACCACAATGAGAAGACGCTGACCCGCAATTTCCTTAAGTTCCGCTCCATGACCCCCGGCAAATTCCGCCAGGCCGTGGAACTGCAGGAATTTTAGTCCCCGGACCAGTTTTCATCCCCGGACCATTAATCGATTACCTTCAGCCCCTTTGCCACAATGGTGATGAAGTCCTGGACATTGGTAACCACGGTGGTGGCGCACAGGCTTCCCCTGTCCAATAGCTTGTTTACAACAAACTCATCCGCATCCACGGTGTACAGGTAGACCGGGCGTATGGTGCCATCCGGCATCACCCGGAAGGACGGCGTCATATTGCCAGTGGCAATGGTGTGAAGCATGGTTGCCAGGCAGATGACGCAGGTAGACTTCTTCACAAGGCCGCGCATGGCGCCCTGTCCCTCATACGCGCTGGCAATCACCTCCGGCATGGGTCCGTCGTCCCGTATGGATCCGGTCAGCACCATGGGGACATGGTTCTTCACGCAGCTGTATATGATGCCGTTGTCAATGTCATAATCCTTTATGAACTGGGGAATGGAGCCGCTTCTCCTGACCTTGTTGATTACATCCAGATGGTTGTAATGTCCATTGGGCTGGGATACCTGGGTATAGATGTCCTGCCCCAGGGCGGTGTGCAGCAGCGCTCCCTCCAGGTCATGGGTTGCCAGGGCATTGCCTGCCATCAGCCCATGGGCGTAACCGTTGTCAATCAGCGCCTGCATGGCTGCCCTTGCATCCGCGTCAAAGGAAAATGCAGGCCCCATGACCCATACGATATTGCCGTATTCCCTTTCATGCCTTAACAGTTCAAACAGGTTGTCATAATCCCGCGCATAGGAGGTCTCCCGGCTCCTGCCCTGGCGGAACACGAACTGGTCCTCCAGCTGCCCCCCTTCTTCCTCAAAGCCGTGGCAGTGCATGTAGATCCCTTCCTCACATTTTTCCGTCCGTCCGAGGATTACCTTGTCGCCCTTCTTAATATTCCTGTTCTCAACCACTTCAAGGTGCCCGTCGTCACAGAGCACCACGCTGGAGTCCATGCGGCTCTCCTCGGCCAGCACCCATTTCCCATTGATTTTAAAATATTCCGGATACATGGAGGTGCTGTGATAGTTATCAGGCGCAACCCCGTCCATGTCCGCTGCCTCGTATTTCACATCCGGGGCATTCACGAATTTCTCCTGGGTAAAATCAGGATGATGATATTCTGGTAATTGAAATGACATATGGTTTTTCCTCTCTTTTTCTTAAATTAATCAAACACGCCCTGGGCCGGGAGCGGATTTCCAAACACGCCCTAACAAAGGGTGGCATAGATGACAGCCTTGATTGTATGCATGCGGTTCTCCGCCTGGTCGAACACAACCGACTGCCTTGACTCAAACACTTCATCCGTCACTTCCATCTCCGTGATGCCGAACTTTTCAGCGATTTCCGCTCCAATGGTGGTCCTGGTGTCATGGAAGGAGGGCAGGCAGTGCATGAAAATAGCCGTGTGCCTTGCCTTCTTCATCACCTCTTCGTTGACCTGGTACCTGCGCAGCAGTTCAATCCTGGTTCCCCAGACAGAATCCGGCTCCCCCATGGACACCCAGATATCCGTGTACACTGCGTCCGCATCCTTCACGCCCTGGTCCACATCCTCTGTCAGCCGGATGGTGCATTCATTTTCCTCTGCAATCCGCCTTGCCTCGTCCACCAGTTCCTGGGCCGGGAACAGTTCCTTTGGGGCGCAGGCCGTAAAGTGGATGCCCATCTTGGCGCAGGCCACCATCAGGGAATTGCCCATGTTATTCCTTGCATCTCCCATGTATGTAAAGCGCAGCCCCTTGAGGCAGCCGAACTTCTCCTCCAGCGTCAGAAGGTCTGCCAGCATCTGGGTGGGATGGAACTGGTCCGTAAGCCCGTTCCACACGGGCACGCCCGCATACTCCGCAAGTTCCTCCACAACCGACTGGTCATAGCCCCTGTACTCAATGCCGTCGTACATCCTTCCCAGGACCCTGGCCGTGTCTGCAATGCTCTCCTTTTTGCCCATCTGGCTGCTGCCCGGGTCCAGGTAAGTCACGCCCATGCCCAGATCCCGTCCCGCAACCTCAAAGGCGCAGCGGGTGCGGGTGGACGTCTTTTCAAACAGAAGCACGATGTTCCTGTTGTCCAGGTATTTGTGGGGAACGCCGTTCCTCTTCATGTTCTTGAACTGTTTGGACAAATCCAGCAGATAGCGGATTTCCTCCGGCGTGTAGTCCAATAACTTCAGGTAATTCCTTCCTCTGATATTCACTGCCATCTTCCTTACTCCTTTGCTATGTTATTTGATTGTCCGGTCGCGCTCCAGGACGGGAATGGATGTTCACCCGCGTTCCAGGGGCATGCTCATGCACCTGGGGCCTCCCCTTCCCCTGGACAGCTCCGAACTGGGCATTTCAAGGACCTCGATGCCTTTATCCCTGAGCATCTCATTGGTTATATAATTCCGGTCATATACCACCACCTTGCCCGGCTCAATGCACAGTGTATTGGAACCGTCATTCCACTGTTCCCGCTCCGAGGCAACCCGGTCCTTTCCGCCGCAGCGTATCATGGTCACCTTATCCGTCCCCAGGTAATCTGCCAGGACAGCCGGAAGCGGACGGTCGAGTTCCCTTACCGCAAGCCTGCCCTTTTGGTCCCCGCGCCGGATTTCATAGATGCGCAGGTTCCCCAGGATTCCGGGATGGATGGTGAACTTGTCGTAGTCCACCTGGGTGCACACCGTATCCAGATGCATGAACGCACGGATACTGGGGATATCCAGGGCCAGGATGGTCTCCACCTCACAGGCGCTGTCCTCAAACAGGTTCTGGGCCAGAAGTTCAATTGCCTCCGGCGTGGTCCTCTGGGAGATTCCCACGGCCAGGACCTTGCTGCCCAGGTTCAGGATATCGCCTCCCTCAATGGAGAAAGGATACTCCCTTTTATAGTAAAACGGCGTCTGCCCCCTGTAGTCCGGATGGTGCTCCAGGATATACTGCCCGTAGATGGTTTCCCTTCTCCTGGTCCTTGAATACATACAGTTCAGGCTGACGCCTGTGCCGATGCACGCAAACGGGTCCCTTGTAAAGTACAGGTTGGGGATGGGATCCATGATGAAACGGCTGTCTGATTTGACCAAATCCACTAAGGGGCTGTGGGTTTCAGACTTAATCTCATGCATGCTGACGCCGGACATTGTCTTTAGCACCAGCTCCTTTTCATCCGGAATATCCATCAGGAAGCCAAACAGCTGGTTCCTGAACTTCTGCGCGGTGTTCCCGGCCTCACTGATGAACTGCCGGATGAAGTTTTCCCTGATATCCCCGGACTGTCTTAACACGTCCGCCATCATGTCCTCCATATAGACCACCTGGCTTCCGTTCTCCTTTAAAATGCGGGCAAAAATATCGTGTTCCCCCTGGGCCGTCTTAAGGTATGGGATATCGTCAAACAACAGCCGTTCCAGTTCCCCCGGAACCAGGTGTTCCAGTTCCTTCCCCGGCCTGTGGAGCATGACCTTTTTCAACTTTCCTATCTCGCTTTTCACACAGATTGGCATGCAATTATCTCCTTTGCGCTCTTGTTCCGCTCTCTTATGGATATTCTATTATATTTTTATTGGGACGATAGGACATCCAGGGAGCCTGCACTGGTATTTTAACCTGTTTTGGCCTGGAATATGTCCGGGACATATGCGCCGGAACCGGCGCAATACAAAGATGTAAGAATGGAAACCGCGCCCTTTTCCAGTTCCATGGAGCGGTTTAAATACAAAAATATTTTCCTTATTTGTCTGAAATATGCTAAAATACCTCCATGGCATAAAGCAATGGAGGTATCTGTCATGACACTGCAGCAACTGCGGTATATTGTAACAATTGTAAACTGCGGCTCGATTTCCGAGGCGGCAAAGCAGCTCTTCATCACCCAGCCCAGCCTTTCCAATTCGGTGAAGGAACTGGAAAAGGAGATGGGGATTTCCATCTTTAACCGCAGCCCAAAAGGGATTGCCCTGTCCTCTGAAGGCACGGAGTTCCTCTCCTATGCAAGGCAGGTACTGGAACAGGCGGAACTGTTGGAACAGCATTATACGGGAAGGAAACCCTTAAAACGGATCTGCTCCATATCCACCCAGCATTATGCATTTGCGGTCAATGCATTCGCCAACCTGGTATCCAGGCAGAATACGGATTCCTATGAATTTACCCTGAGGGAAACCCGCACCTACGAAATCATAGATGATGTGAAAAACTACCGGAGCGAGCTGGGCATCCTGTATGTCAATGAATTCAACCGCAAGGTGCTGGAGAAGCTGTTTAAGGAAAATGGACTTGTCTTCCATCCCCTGCTTCAGGCCGACCCTCATATATTCATCAATGTATCCCATCCCCTGGCCGGCCGCAAAAGCGTTTCCATCCAGGAGCTGGAACCTTATCCATTCCTGGCCTTTGAACAGGGGGAACAGAATTCCTTTTACTTTTCTGAGGAAATCCTGAGTACCATTCCCAGGAAAAAGGTAATCTATGTAAGCGACCGGGCCACCCTTTTTAACCTTCTGATCGGATTAAACGGCTATACCATATGCAGCGGCATACTCAACAGCAATTTAAACGGTGATTCCATTATCGCCGTCCCCCTGGAGACAGAGGAATCCATGCTCATCGGATGGATTGCCAATCCCAGGCTGCATCTCAGCGAATTTGCTAAAAAGTACCTGGAGGAGCTGGAACGGCTGATCCGCTGATACCAATCCCCTGCTTTCCCTGTCAGGAAGCCATCAGCCGGAATACGGACTCATGGATTTTATTGGCAATATAGGGATTGTTCATGGTATACAGATGGATTCCGTCCACCCCATGGGCCGCCAAATCCACAATCTGGTCAACCGCGTAGGCGATTCCCGCATCCCTCATGGCCACCGGGTTATCCCCGTACCGCTCCATCATGGATGTGAACTTTTTAGGCAGCCGGACGCCGCAAAGGGAAACCATGCGCTCAATCTGCTTTTTATTCACAACCGGCATGATCCCTGCTTCCACCGGAACCCGGATGCCCGCCAGGTCAAGCCGTTCCCTGAAACGGTAAAAATACTCATTGTCAAAAAAGAGCTGGGTAATCAGCTGGCTGACCCCTGCGTCCACCTTGTGCTTCAGATTGTGGATATCCCGCACCAGGCCCCCGGATTCCTGATGGCCTTCCGGGTAACAGGCGCCAATGATATTAAAATCGCCGTGCTCCCTGATGAATCCCACCAGATCCGCGGCATACTTAAAATCGCCCGCAGGCTCCCTGTCCGGGATGCGGTCGCCTCTCAGCGCCAGGATATTCTCAATCTGATGGGCCTTTAACTGTAAAAGTATCTCTGCAGCATCTTCCTTTGTCAGATGCAGGCAGGGTATATGGGCCACGCTTTCAATCCCGTACCTGTGCTTGATGGAGGATGCAATCTCCAGGGTGGCGCGGCTGTTCTCACTGCCTCCCGCCCCGTAGGTCACACTGATGAAATCCGGCGTCATGCCCTTAAGTTCATCCAGTGTCTTATATATGGTATCCACGGGCGCTGTCCGTTTGGGCGGAAATACCTCCAAGGACAGCACTGTTTTCTGTTTAAAAAATTCCGATGTCTTCATACATTTTCCCCTCTTTCCTGATTGCAGTCATCATAGCACAAACAGAAAAGAGACGGATAATTCCTATTTTTTATGGCTTTCTATAGATTTAAACTATATCCCTGTCATAAGCCTTGATATACACAAAGTTTTCATTGTTCCGGTCCATGGTATATTCCGGATTCAGGACGGCGTCAATGAATTCTTTCCCGCCCGGTTCAACCGCAGCCAGCTTCATGCCCAGTTCCCGCTCCACATCCTCCACCGTCAGGTCGTCCAGGAATACCTGTTCCCCCATGCGCAGCATATTGGAAGGAATCAGCAGCACGCTGCCCAGGTCCTCCCCCTTATCCTGGCGCTCCTTCAGCTGCCCGATCAGGTCCTGTCCCGTTATCAGACCCGATACGGTGATGGTCTCCCCGAAGAAATCATTCCTGATATAATACACATGGATGGTCAGGTGGGGGAACGCCTTCATCAGCTTGTCCGCAAACCCGCGGATGGTGGGGTATGCCAGCTTCCCGGTTGCAATTGTAAGCGTACGCCTTACCTGCCCTGACAGCGCTTCATGGCCCGCGCCGTGAACCACCTCATCCAGGGCCTCATCAAATTCATTGATGAGCATGCGCATCATACCCACGCCGTTCTCCAGCTGGATATAACCGTCATAGCGCTCCTCCTCCGGGAACTCCCGGCCTGCCGTGATGTACCACTCGTCGCTTGCATGGATGAAGTGCAGGCCGAACCTGTCATAGTATTCCTGCTGGCGGCTTTCTACCATGTCAATCACGGCCCCTGCCTCTTCCTTTGTATACAGTCCGATGGGGAACAGGTTGTCCCGGAACCTGGTGATTCCGGCCGGGACAACCGATACGCTCCTTAAAAACGGCAGGTACCGGGCCAGGTCATCCATGGTCCGTTCCAGTTCCGCCCCGTCGTTCACATTCTTACAGCACACAACCTGTCCGTTCATCTCCACATGCCCGTCATAGAGCATCTGCAGATACTTCAGCTTCTCCCCCGCAAAACGGTTGTTAAGCATCTTACACCGCAGTTCCGGGTTCGTGGTCTGCACGGAAATATTGATGGGCGCCAGCTGCATCCGGATAATCCGCTCAATATCCCTCTCCTTCATATTGGTCAGGGTGATATAATTCCCCTGCAGGAAAGAAAGGCGGGAATCGTCATCCTTAAAATACAGGGTATCCCTCATCCCCGGCGGCATCTGGTCGATGAAGCAGAAGATACACTTGTTGCTGCAGGAGCGGTAGTCACTCATGAGTCCGTTTTCAAACTCAATGCCCAAATCGTCGTCGTACTCCTTATCAATCTCCAGCAGCCATTCCTCGCCGTCCTGTTTCCTTACCAGCACCTCAATATATTCATCTTTTATCATGTACCTGTAATCAAAGACGTCCTCCACATCCTGGTCATTGATTGCAAGCAGCACATCCCCTGGTTCAATCCCCATTTCTTCTGCAATGGAACCTGGAAACACTTCCTTTATCACATGTTCATTCTTTTTTATTTTCAACTGTAATCCCTCGACCTATCATTTATTCAATTCACACAGACCAGAATATCAGTAATGGAAACATTTTTCAAGGGCTAACCCTTATCTTTTCTGCATGCCCTTTTCTAGTACTAGTCACGCCTTCGCCTCACGGTAACAGGACCACACGCAGCAGCCTGTAAACAATGCCACGAACAGGGCCGATACGCCCATGGACAAAAAGCTTACGCTGCCCCCAAAGGAGATTTCCCGGATCAGGCGGGTGGTATGGGTCAGGGGCATGATGTCCACAACCCACTTTAATGCCTGTGGTATGCCGTCCAGTGAAAAGAAGGTACCGCACAAAAAAGACATGGGGGTAATCACGATATTGGTAAAGTTATTCATATCGTAATGGCTTTCAATCATCATGGCCGCAAAGAAGCCCAGGGCTGCAAATATCAGTGAATTAAGGATTACTGCGGTCAGAAGCCAGCCGTTTAACACCAGGTCCGCCCCGGATACCAGCCCCAGGATCACGATGAACACGCCGGAATACATGCCACGCAGCGCGCCGGCCAGGATATGCCCCGCAGCCAGCAGATACATCCGGGTGGGGGAATAAAAATAACATTCAAAGCTTTTTTCATGGAGCCGCATCACGCTGATACGGGTGGATACGGAGGTATAGCTGTTGCGCATGGTGGTCATGGACAGCAGTCCCGGAATCAGGTAGTAGAGATAGGGGCGCCCGCCCACATCCATCATTCTCCCCAGTCCCATCCCAAAGGTGACGAAATACAGGAAGGGGGACACCATCTGTGAAAATGTGACCCGCCAGAAACGTCTCTTGAGGAACAGCCATTCCCTCCACAGGATCGTGGTTATTTCCATCCTCCCACCCCCTTGCTGGTATGGTGAAAGAACACGTCCTCCAGGGTGGAGGGCAGAACGCTGCAGGGCACATCCAGGGAGGCCGCCCTGGCCTTTGCCTCCGGCAGGCTGCCAAAAAACTCTGACTTCATCCGCTCATCCTCCCCTTCGTATTCCACCTTAAAAGGCCCGATTTCAGCAATCAGACCCTCCGGGGTATCCTCCCGGAATATCTTTCCCCCGTCAATCAGCATCACGTCATCGCACAGGTGCTGGGCCTCCTCTATATAATGGGTGGTCAGGAGGATGGTCTTCCCCTCCTTGTGCTGCATCCTGAGGAAATCCCAGATATCCCGCCTGGCATTGGGGTCGATGCCCACCGTTGGTTCATCTAAGAACAGATACCTGGGATCATGTATCAGGGCTTTGGCAATCATCAGCTTGCGCTTCATGCCTCCTGACAGGCTCTGGGATACCCGCCTGCGCACGGATTCCAAGCCAAGGAAGCTTAAGAGCCTGTCCGTGGACGCAGCAATATCCGCCTTTCCCATCCGGTAAAGGCGGCCTGCAAATTCCATATTCTCTTCCACGGTCAGCTCCTTATCCAGGTTGATGTGCTGGCTGGTAACGCCGATTGCCTGCTTGACCGCCACCGCGTTCCGGTCCATGGGCTGCCCGTCAAACAGGATGGTTCCCGTATCCGGGCTTAATAAGCCGGTCATCATACGCATCAGCGTCGTCTTCCCGGCGCCGTTGGGACCAAGCAGTCCCAGGAATGTCCCGTCCTTTATCTCCATGGACACCCCGTCCACCGCCGTGACCGTCCCGAATGTCTTATGAAGGCAGTCACACACAATCATGGGTCTGCCTCCCCTGTTTCTTAATGATGATGGTTGAAAGATAAGGGATATCGTACTGCTTAAGCTCCTCAAAATCCGTGACCAGGCGCTCCTCCCCTGTTCCAGACTTGGTAATCAGGACAAAATTATCCTCCAGATGGTTTTCACGGATGGCCTGGATCAGCGCCTCCTGATTGGAGGAAGGCTTCATCAGCACCACATTGTCGTGCTCCCTCAATACCTTTCCCAGGTCCTCGCTGCTGTTCTTGCGCACAGGCGCCACCACAAGGTCCTCATCCCAGGCCACCAGGGGCATCTTCATGGAATCCGCCACGGCACAGAAGGATGTGATTCCCGGTACGACCTCCACTTCAACGCCCGCCTGTTCCATATATGGCAGGGTGTACATGAAGGTGCTGTAAACAGCCGGATCCCCCAGGGTGATGAACGCCCCTGTCCCGTCCTCCTTCAGCTCCCCTGCAATCAGGGCCGCATTCTCCTCCCACATCCGGCGCAGCTTCACACCGTGGTAATGCATGGGATAGACCAGATTCACAATCCTGGCCTTTGTATCCTTAAGCAGGTCTTTTATGATGTCAAATGCAAAACTGCCCGCCCCGGCTTCCTTTTCAGGGCAGAATATGACATCCGCCTCCTTAAGGATCCGGTATGCCTTTAAGGTCAGCAGTTCAGGGTCTCCCGGCCCCACGCCGATTCCGTATAATTTTCCCATATTCCATTCCTCTTTTCGTTCTTCGTACCATGACATGGTAACATATCAAAACTCAAAGAGCAATTCTTTCCCGCTATTTTAATGAAAATGTCCGCCAATCCATTCGGCCAGGGTTTCATATAATAAATCCGGGTCAATGGGCTTTGCCAGATGCCCGTTCATACCAGCCTCCCCGGCCCTCACCACGTCCTCATGGAAGGCGTCGGCCGTCATGGCTATGATGGGGATGCTCCCGGCCCTCTCATGGGCCAGGCCGCGGATGGCCTGGGTTGCCTCGTAGCCGTCCATCACCGGCATCTGTACATCCATGAGGATCAGGTCAAAGGAATCACCGTGGGCCAGGAACTGGTCCACGGCGTCCCTTCCATTGACCGCACATTCCACCGTGATATCGGCCATGTGCAGCAGTTCCACTGCAATCTCGCGGTTGAGCACATTATCCTCCACCAGCAGCACGTGATGCCCTGCCAGTTCGGGACGCTGTGACTTTCCTGCCGGAGGGCGAACGGCGCGTTCTATTCCGGTCACGGAAAGCAGGGTATCATATAGGGTGGAGGCGAAAATAGGCTTGGTAATGAATGCGTTGGCTCCGGCCTGCCTGGCGCTGTTCTCAACTGCACCCCAGTCATATGCCGTTATGATGATAATCATGGTCCCGGCTCCCACGATTTCCCTTATCCGGCGGGTTACCTCAACCCCATCCATATCCGGCATCCTTAAATCAATGAGGCAGACGTCATAATCCTCCCCGGACTGGTGGGCCAGACGGACGCGGTTTATACATTCCTTACCGGTCAGGACCCAGTCCGACCGGATTCCAAGGTTCTCCAGCAATAGGGCTGTATGGACGCAGCTGTCCCTGTCGTCATCCGTTACCAGCACCTTCAGGGATTCCATCACATACTGTTTGGGCGCAGGCATTTTCCCCTTATCCTTCGGGAGGTCAAAATCCAGCTCCACGGTAAAGGATGTCCCTTTCCCCAGCTCGCTCTGCAGGGTTATGGTGCCGCCCATCAGCGTGACGAGATTCTTGGTAATGGGCATCCCCAGGCCCGTGCCTCCTGCGTTCTGGCCCGCGGACATTTCTTCCTGCTCAAAGGGCACAAAAAGACGCTCCATGAATGCGCTGCTCATTCCTATTCCTGTATCGCTTACCGTAAAACGAATCCGGATCTTGCCGTCCTTTTTCAGCATCTGCCGGATTTCCATACGGATGCTGCCGCCTTTGGGGGTAAACTTAAGGGCATTGGATAAAAGGTTGAGAAGGACCTGGTTCAGCCGCAGGGAGTCACCTATCAGTTCCGTTTCCGTAAGTTCCACCAGAGGCACGGTGAAGTCCAGCCCCTTTTCCCTGGCCTGCGGATAGATGATGGAGGAAATGGACTCCACCACGGTCTCCAGCTTGAACGGTTCGTGGGCAATCCTCATCTTTCCCTCGGAAATCTTGGACATGTCCAGCACGTCATTAATCAGTGTCATCAGGTGCTTGGATGAATACCCTATTTTTTCCAGGCAGTCCGCCACACGCTGCTTATCGTCAATATAGGCGGCTGCAATGGTGGTCATGCCGATGATTGCATTCATGGGGGTGCGGATTTCGTGACTCATGCGTGACAGGAAGTCTGATTTGGCCCGGTTGGCATGTTCTGCCACGGTAAGGGCATCTTTAAGGGCCGCTGTCTGCTCCGTCAGCTTTTTCTGCATTTCCCTTAATTCGGTCACATCGGTTATATCGATGAAGATAGCCAGGTATACAGGGCTTTTCTCCTGCCAGTCAATGCAGGCGGCGTTCACCTGAAGCCACAGGTTCTGTCCCTTCCTGTCCTTGACATGCATGACAAAACGGACCGGCTCCCCCTTTAGCAGTTCGTTCCTGTGGGACTGGATTGTTTCCATATTGTCCCTTATGTTCTGTCCCTGAAGGGCATGCAGCTCCCCGTTTGTATTATCCCCGAAATACTCCATGAAACGGGCGTTGGCGTCCAGCAGGACCATGCCCAGGTCCTGGTCAATCCTGTACTTTGCCACAAAACCCGGAAGGTTCTCATATGTGACGGACCGCTCCCTCTGCATCTGCACCAGGTCATCAATATTCGTAAGCACGGAATACGCCACCTGGTATCCGTCTATATATTCATCTGAAAACCTGGTGGAGAACTGGACCCAGATATACTCCCCGTTCTTCCGCCTGAGACGCGATACCATCTGATATCCGCCCTGGCGCGACTCGAGTGCTTTTATGACGGTCTGGGTAAGGTCATCCCACAGCTCCTGGTCATCCTGATAGTAAAGGTCCGGCTGGTTATGGAACATTTCCTCATATTCACCGCGCGGCCAGCCAATGAGGTCATAGTAAAATTCATTGGCCCAGACCAGTGTGAAATGCTCATCCAGCAAATGCTTGCTTACACTGACCCTCAGCAGGTTCATCAGCGTGTCATATTCATAACCGGCCGGCATGCCGTTGGTCCCGTCCCGGCCGGCTGCGTTTTTCTTTTCCTGTTCCGTCATCCTGTTGGTTCCCCCTGCTCCTATTTCTTTTCCTGATAACACCCATACTGTCTGCTTCCCGGTGATTGCATAACGCAAGGTACCTTGTTCATGTGCATGTCTTTTTATTATAATTCAAGTATAAAGAAAATTCAACAGACTTCTGGAAATGGCCTCCATAAAATGATAAAATAGACTGCATGACGAAAGAATTCATTTTATTATACGAGGTATTTGACTGTTGAAAACAAAACTAAGGGTCCATAACCTGATTTACCAGTACTTTCTTTTCCGCATCCATTTCCAATATTACCAATATGGAGATACCCTGCCTTCCATCGACACCCTCTGCCGTGAATTCAGTGTTTCCTCACAGACCGTGGC
Source organism: Clostridium pacaense (assembly GCF_020709765.2). NCBI lineage: Bacteria > Bacillati > Bacillota > Clostridia > Eubacteriales > Clostridiaceae > Clostridium > Clostridium pacaense. The sequence goes on along the minus strand of NZ_JAJFEB020000004.1, from coordinate 107,699 downwards.
CACTGCCTTACAGCGGCTGAGGGCAGAAGGCTATATTGACATGCACAACGGAAGGCAGACAAGGGTCCTGTTCAGGCAGACCGATGAAGAATACAGGGCTTTTATCCGCCAGTTCTTTTCAGGGCGCATGGCCGCTGCTTCCGGGTTAGCCAGGGCCGTGGAGATGGTCTGCATCCCTCTGATGACGGAAGGATTCATGCGCATGGACGATAAGGACCTGGCATACATCGCCCCCTTTGTGGAGCGATCCGGAGCTGATGATGTCCTGTATCTGTTCTGTTATGCCCTGCAGAAGCTGGAGAATCCCCTGGCCATGAATCTGTTCTGGGAAACCTCCCTGTTTCTTGGCCTGATGTTCATCAGTGATAATAAAGAAGCTTCCATGAGGAAAAACATGCATGTCCGGGAACAGCTGGAAGCCATCCTGTCCTTGTGCAAGGCCGGGGACAGGGAACAGGTTCATGAAGCGCTGCTTCATTTTCAGGGAAGTTCCGTAAAAAAGGCGTTCCAATTCATCCGGCATTCACTGGCTCCTATGACGGAAAGTGAACCTGTTTCCTTTGTCTGGCGGATTTACTGGGAAAGGCCCCAGATCTGCTATGGGCTGACCATGAGAATCCTCCATGGAATCTATCTGGGGGAATACAAGGACGCGGAATATCTTCCTTCCTATGGGAAGATGTCTGAGAAATATAACGTGTCCGTCAGCACGGTCCGCCGGACCATCCATATGCTGAACCAGACAGGCGCAGCGGTTTCCGTCAATGGTGTGGGGACCCGTATCTTCCCTGCAGGCGTACGCTGCAACCTTCCTGACTTCCAAAGCCCTGCTGTCCGCCGCAACCTGTCCCTCTTTTTGCAGTCCTTTGAAATCATAGCTTACAGCTGCGAGGAAGTGGTCAGCTCCACCCTTTTGTCACTTACCCGGGAACAATACTCCCAGCTGGTCTGCGTGATTGAACAGCACCGGGATTCGGGGCAGCACGCCTTTACCTTATGGCATCTGCTGATCTGCATCGCCACCCACAATCCACTGGCTGGTATCCGGGAAATCTACTCCAAGCTGTACGGACTCCTTCTCTGGGGCTACCCGCTGAAGGCATCCCTGCCGGAAGCTTCCGGATCCGACCATATCATACAGCAGTTTTCAGACGCCATATTCCTCTGCCTGCGCAATCATGAACCAGACCAGTGCGGCGCTGCCGTGAGGGAAATGATCACAAGGCTGTTCCCTGTTGCGGAAGGGTATCTGCTGTCGCGTGGGATTCCAGCTGAAGAACTGCGCATGTCCCCCTCCATCCGGCTTCTTCTCAATACCCAGATTGAATAGCATTTACTTTTTCCCACAAAATACCGCCCCTTCCGGATTCTTATGCCTCGCATCCGGAAGGGACGGTATGTTTCACCCCATCATATGATTTTTTCCCTGCTCCTGCCCAGTTCTGCCAGGCGCCGGTTCTTCTCATTCACCGGCCCGAAGTCCTTAAGACAGCAGATGACCTGTCCACAGGATGTAAGGAGGGCGGCCGCCCGCTCATAGGTTTCATCTTTTATCAGTTCAAAGGGAGCTTCCGACACCACCTCTACGGCCAGGGCTTTGGCAACCGGGTAATCAATGTCATTTTCATGAAGGATACCGGCCGCAAAGGGAATGCCCCTGCGCTGGAGCTTCCGGTAAACCGGTATCCCGCTTCCATTCCCGCCTATGACAAAGACCTCCGGCTTTCCCTTTACCGGCTCCATCTCAAGACAGCCCAGCTCTGCATGGTAGCTGCCTTTGGAAATCCCATACAGTTGTGTGATATAGGAGGATGTAAAAATCTCTTCCGGGGTCCCGCAGCGTTCAATGGTGTCCCCATTGACACACACAATATAGTCTGACAGCTTCTGGGCCAGGTCAAGTTCATGAAGGGACAGGAGTACCGCCACCTGTTTCTCCCGCACCAGATCCTTTAAGATGGTCAGAAGCTCCAGCTTGTGCCGTATATCCAGAAAAGAAGTAGGCTCATCCAGGACAATGGCCTCCGGCTCCTGGCAGATGGCCCGCGCCAGAAGGACCCGCTGCTTCTGCCCGTCGCTTATCTCCATGAAGTCCCGTTTCCCAAGATTCGCTGCATGGACCAGTTCCATGGCTTCCCTTACCTTTTCATGGTCCTCCTGGTTCAGGATTCCCAGCCGTCCCGTGTAAGGGTAGCGCCCGGTGGCAACCACATCCTCACAGGTCATAAGCTCCGGCCGTATCCGTTCCGTCATCAGCACCGACATACGCCTGGCTATCTGTTTTTCCGTCATGTCCTTCATGGAAGCATGGTCCAGGTACACGGCGCCTTTTAACAGGTCCATCTGCCGGATGATGCTTTTCAGTATGGTGGATTTCCCGGCTCCATTCGGCCCGATCAAGGTCACGATCTGACCGCGCTTCACGTGGATTTCAATCCGGGCAATCAAAGGCACCTTCCCATATCCCACCGTCATGTTTTCTGTAACAATATAATCCTCCGCCATGGTTCCCTCCTTACTGCATGCCCTTTTTGTTCTTCACCATCATATAGATGACAACCGGCGCGCCGAAAACAGCCGTGACCGAGCTGATGCTAAGCTCAGTGGGCGCAAACACGGTCCTGGCAATCAGGTCGCAGAACAGGCAGAACACAGCTCCGCCCATGAAACAGCCCGGAATGACCACCAGGGGCCTGGCTGTACCCAACATGCGCTTCACAATATGCGGCACCGCAATGCCCACAAAGGAGACAGGTCCGGCAAATGCTGTCACACTGGCGGACAATATGCTGGAGAGCAGGATCAGCGCCACCCGGAACCGCAGGATATTCACGCCCATGTTCTGGGCGTACACCTCCCCCAGCTGATATGCGCTGATCGGCTTGGCCATCCAGAACACCAGGAGCAGCGACACGGAAATCACGGCCGCCATTACCCGGACATTATCCCAGGACATACCCGAAAAGCTTCCCATGGACCAGTTATGAAGATTGACAATGTTGGCGTCATCTGCAAATGTGATGACAAAGTCAGTCACCGCAGAACAGATATAACTTATCATCACGCCGCAGATGACCAGCATGGACATTTTCTTTACCCGCCCCGAAATCAGGAGGATGAACCCCATGGATATCATGGCCCCTGCAAATGCCGCCAGTATCATGCCCCCGGAACTGATGGATATGCCCCTGCCAAGCAAAAGGATCATGACCAGGGACACCACCAGCCTGGCGCCGGAAGAAATCCCCAGCACGAACGGGCCTGCAATGGGGTTGGCAAAAAAAGTCTGCAGCAAGAAGCCTGACACGGACAGCGCCCCTCCCAGCATGACGGCCGACAGGATGCGGGGCAGGCGGATATCCCACACAATGTGGTACGCGGTCCCTTCATCTGTCTGCCCAATCAGGATTTTCCCTATCTCCCCCACGGTGAGATGGACGCTGCCGGAATTAATATTCCATAAAAACAGCAGACACATCATAAGCCCCAGGAGGCTGAACGTAATGCAGTATTGTGTGTATGTTCTTTTAGACATTGGGACAACTCCTTACCGCAGCCTGTGCATGTAGGCCATTTCTTCCTGGTCCGGCGCTTCCTCAGTGAGGATCCGATGGATATCCAGTATCATATTGCCCAGGCCCATGGTTTCCTGGAACAGGCTTTTCTCCGTGCACCAGACATTTCCTTCTTTCACAGCTTTAAAATCCGCCAGGAGGCTGCTTTTATCCAACAGCTGGGCAAGGGACTCCAGTTCCCCGTCAATGGTGCTGTTATAAATAATATAATCCGCTTCCTTTGCCGCTGCGTAAAACGCCTCCATCTGCATGTTCATGGTGGACAGCGCATTGCCGTTCCCGTCAAGGCCTTCCGGAACATAGGTCCCGCCAGCCAATTCAATCATTTTAGCCACATAATCCCCGGACTTCCTCACATTCACATATCCGTTGGAACTGATGTAGAAAAATGCCACTGTCTTTTCCGTGGCATCCTGGTCCAGCACAGGCTTCAGGTTCTCCATCTGTTTCCGGAAACATGCCTCTGCCTGCTCCTCCCGGCCGGTAAGCACCCCGTACAGCTTCAGCCACTCCATCCTTCCAAGGGGATGGCTTTCATAGCTGGAGCGCTCCACCAGCACGGGTATGCCCAGCTGTTCCAGCTGTTCCTTTACTTCCGGGGAATGGCTGATCATGGTTGATTCGATTGCCAGGCCGCATGACTTTGATAGGATCAGCTCGTAATCAGGGGCGTTGTATTTGCCGGCATAGAACATACCGCCATCTTCCAGGGCCTGCCTTGCCTCTTCAATATACCAGCCCTGGGCGTCCGTGCCGGACAGGGTAATCCGGTCCATGGCGTCCAGGCTCTTAAACAGGTCCATGGCCGAGGTTGCAACCAGATAGATATTCTTAACCGGCTGCCGCAGGACCGTCACATCCTCCGGCAATCCTTCGGGCTGCGTTCCCTGTTCAGGAACCACCAGGAACCGCCCGCTGTCCCTGATGGATATCATGGCGCATCCGTCGTCATAGTAATCCACGGAAAACTGGTCCGCGTACAGAAGTTCCATGCTGCGGATGACTTCCCGGTCATCCCAGGAGTCCTTGGATGGCTGCGGATGTGCTGTCTGCTGACTGCCTGGCTGCGGCCCTGCTGCCTGCTGGTCCGGCTGTGGCCCTGCTGCCTGCTGCTGGCCTGGCTGTGTCCCTGCTGCTTGCTGTGGCCCTGCTGCTTGCTGCTGTGCGCCTGTCTCCCGGCCTGGCGCGGCGCATCCGCAGGCAGCTGCCATCAGAAGACAGATTATCATGGTTGTGGTTATTATCTTTCCTGTTCTCATCACTGAACCTTTACAATTGTGGCTGAATCAATGATCAGCCCATACTCAATCTCATGGGGTTCACTCATGGCTACCGTATCCGCGATAACCGGTATATTCCTGTCAAATACAGCCACCGGAATCTCAAACGCAGAATTGCCTTCTGTACTTATGAGGTCAAACTTCCCACCGTCCACCTTCATATAATCGTAGTTGGCGCTGCCCCAGATAATGGTTGCAAAGACATTTCCATCTTCCACCCTCAGGGATGCAGGGGATTCAACGGAGGCCCTTCCGGACCCGCCTGTCAGGGCAACCTCAGCCGTATACATCCCATCTTCCAGGCTCAGGCTTCCTGCCGTTGTGACATTTCCCCCAGCAACGCATTCCGGCGGCAGGGAATCAGAGCGGAACATAAGGACACGGTCATACCATTTCTCCTTCTTTTTGCTGAATGCACTGCAGTCAATTTCCATATCCAGGGCTTTGACAGGAACCTTAAACGTATGCGTGCCCTCTGCCGTCTCCACATATGGGATGAAATCAGCCTCGGAAGCCTTTCCTGCCGCCTCTCCGGTTCCCATATACAGCTTCAGGTATCCGGTGCCTCCCATGGTCATGACCGCGCTCATGGTGCCGTCCTTTACCGTGAGTTCGCAGGCGGTAATCTGGAACATGTTGGAGCTGGATTCCACTTTTATAGGATATACCCCGTCTTTTATCTCATCAGCGTATACAGGTGTCTGTTCATTGGCTTCACTGTCCGGGGTCCTGGGAGTGGTTTCTCCTTTATCCTGGTCTGATTCAGTTTCTGGCGCCTGTGTTACGGTTGCTTCTGCCTGTGCACCAGCCTCTGGCTCCTGTGCCCCGCTTCCTTCTGCCTGTGCACCAGCCCCTGGTGACTGTGCCCCGCTTCCTTCTGCCTGTGCACCAGCCCCTGGTGACTGTGCCCCGCTTCCTTCCACCTGTGCCCCGCTTCCAACTGCCTGCGTTCCGCCCCCACATCCCCCAGCCAAAAGCATCATTGCAATCATGACTGCAGATAATCCTGCTTTTTTAAATCTCATCTTCATTCCACCTTTAAAAGGGCGATCAGCAACATTGTCCCGACCGCCCATTCTTCCTGTGTTACCTGATAACCTTTTTACCTGATTACTTTTTTACCTGATTATTTTGACAGGCTGTCCATTGCCGCCTGTGCGTGTTCCACAAAAAGCTGCTGGATTTTTTCCATCTCCCCAAGGCCGCGTACAAGGCACGTCACCTCATAGCCAGCGCCCTCAAATGCAGTTTTCCATGAATCTTCCCCGTCCCCCGCCATATCGTTGTTGGCATGGTCGCCTGCCACTATCATTAACGGCTCCAGGACTACCTTCTTATAGCTGCCTTCCTTAACCTTGGCAAGGACATCCTCCAGACCAGGCTCCGCCTCAACCGTTCCTACATAATAATTCCCATATCCTGCATCTGCCAGCATATCCTGCATCTTTGCGTATACATGGTTGGAATCCGCCTCTGTACCGTGCCCCATGAAGCAGATGGCTGTTTCCCCGTCATCGTACTCAGCCGTTGCCTCGGTAACGGCCTTCATGACAGCTTTGAAATCATCATCCGTGGTCAGAAGCGGCTTACCGATTGCCACCTTCTCAAAGGCATCCGAATACCCTGCCACTTCGTTCACAAGGTCCGTGTACTCCAGGCCGTCCATTAAATGGGTGGGCTGAATGACCAGGTTCCTGACCCCATTCTTCTCCGCGCGTTCAAGCGCCTCGCCCACATTGTCAATAGCAACATTATCACGTGACTTCACATGGTCAATGATGATCTGGCTGGTAAATCCCCTTCTGACAGAGTAATCCGGAAATGCCTTCTCCATTGCATCCTCAATGGCCCCTACCGTCAGGCGCCTGTTATCGTTATAGCTGGTGCCGAAGCTGACCACCAGAAGCTCATCCTCACCAATCCCGTCCTGGTTCCTGGTGTTATCCTTGGAAGCATCACCTGTATCATAGTTCTCTTCATCTTCTTGTGCCATTGCGTCTGCAGCCTCCTCTTTACCTGATTCTTCTGCCGTGTTTTCCGCTGCTGTGGTTTCCGCTGACGTGGTTCCTGCTGTGGTTTCTGCTGCCGTCCCTGTCCCTGCACCGGATGCCACTGCCTCTGTTTCCTTTGTGCCTGAACACCCTGCCACGGCTGATGCCGTAAGGGCTGCTGCTGTAAGTAATACTGCCAGTTTCTTGATTTTCATCTTCTCTTCCTCCTTATTTTAAACCATATCGGTTCCGGAACCATCTTAGGGCGTGTTTGAAAATTCATGCCCACATGATGATGCATCGGGAGCACGTCCTTTGACGGCAATCCGGCTAAGTATAGGAATACGCCAGAAGCAGCTGAAGATTTCCCCAGTACGGCAGACACAAAAAAACACAGGGAACATTCCCTGTGCATCTGATTCCTTCCTCACAGGGACCCGCATGCCCTGCGGAATCGTCCCTGGGCTGTAAATACTTATAACCATACCCTGAAGCAGATTTCCGCAAAAGCAGTCATTCACCGTCTGAGTCAGAAATCTGCGGTCATAAACATGCCTGAGGGGTTCATTTCCCCATATATATCAATCACGATATATAACAATCACGGTGGAAAGGACTGCCCAGGCGCGCTTCAAACGCCGTAAACCGGTACGACCAATTACTCGTGGTCTGGAACCATATTCCTGTACCAACAGCTGGCAGGTTTCCTGACTTGCCGCTCAACACCCATAACCGCCTTCCCAATCCGGACCGGATCAGTGGCTGTACATGACAATGGTTATGGGCTCCCGGCTTACAGTGACGAGATCGTACAGGATTCACACCTGTTTCCCTATTACCCGGCGCCTGGAGGATCGGTCATGTCTCCATGACGGAACTTCAGCCGCCGGCACCAGCTGCTCTAAACTCGATATGCTATATCCTACCATCTATTGGCAGAAAAAGCAACTCTGTTCCTGTGGTCATTGATAAAAAGAAATCTACAAAATCACGAAAACCCGGTCAGGACAGTCTTGAAATATAAGATAAAATATAAGGTAATAAGTAAATTTATTTCAAGTACCATGGGACATAATGACGGATATTTGGTATACTGAAAGAAAATCCCATATATTCCTAATGGGAGAAGGGGGATGATTGGCAAATGAGGTACGTATTTCCTTTCCTGTGGATTGTAATATATGTCCTTCTCTATCTGCATGAGTCCAAGGCAGTCCACATGCCGGGCATAAAAGAGGAGGAGTCAGGCACCCGGACAGAATATGCCCTGAGGGCTTTTGTAAAAGCGGGTATCCTGTTCTTAGGCTGGTATGTCCATCTGCCCTTATTTATCGTGTATGTGTTGATACTCTGCGGGTATGGGATGACGTTCCGGTCAATCAGGACCAGGAATAAGATGGACCTATTTTTCTGGGGCAATTTTTTCAGTATCTGCTTCACCGCCGTTCATCTGATCTGCCTGGCCGTCATCTCAATGGTTACCGGATATATGCTGAGGGATGTCTATCTGAATCATATGACCTTCCTGCTGTCCATGGTCATGACCCTCCTCATCCTGAACCTGGCCCACATGCTATGGAAAAGACAGGCCTTTGTGGAATGGATCACGCTTTTAACCAGTGATGAAAAGAGATTCAACCAGCTGGTCTCCTTTGAGTGGTATGCGGTGGGATATCTGCTGTTTGACAGCATTTCCTGTGTTTTCGTACTGCCCTATTTCCTGTTATCCGTTTTTCTGATCGGCAGCTGCATCCTTCTGATGATCCAGTTCATACTTTTTTTGGTACATACTTACAGGATCATAGAGAAAGCCCATTATGAAGCGGAATACTACAGGCTGGAGGAGGAAAGAGCCGACCATGTAAAGAGGCAGATGAGCCTGCAGAAGCTGGCCTATATAGACAGCCTGACAGGGGCATTTACCAGGAGATATGCAATGGAAATGCTGGAATCCATGCAGAAGGACAGGCTGGATGTCACGGTTGCCTATATTGACGTGAACGGGCTGAAAATGGTCAACGACACCCTGGGACACCCCGAGGGCGACCAGTACCTGAAAATAATAGCAAACAGCCTCAATGAAAGCCTGAATAAAAGCGATATCCTTGCGCGGGTTGGCGGTGACGAGTTCCTGATTGTCTCCAACAGCACGGAAAAAGACGCTTTGGAGTCCATGCTTTCAAAAGTCAATGAACGCCTGAAGGACATGGGCAGGGAAGGCTACCGGCCATCCTTCAGCTATGGGACCGTGTCGGCGTCCCATCATGAACCCTTTGACCTGGATGCATTGTTACGCGAAAGCGACCGCCGGATGTACGATTATAAGATGCAGTTTAAGAAGGGGGTAATCTAAATGAGGCTGGTACTGCCCTGGAACGGCTATTATACCATGTTTGTGGCAATCTGTTATTACATATACAATCACCAGATGTTCTCCTATATTGATTATCTCACGGGGAAGAAGCTTCCCAAATGGAAAAGCAGCATCATAACCTTCATCATCAACTACGAGGTGTTCATGCTGATTTCCCAGCTGCGTTTTTACCTGATCATCAACTGGACGATTTTCGCCATCTTCCTGGTGCTGGAAATTGCGGTAATCTACCGGGTGCCGTGGACCATGAGCCTGTTCTGCGGTATACAGGGCGCAATGATCGGCCTGGCATTTAATTTCATCACAAGGTCGGGCACTGCCCTGCTTGTGAACCAGTCCCTTGCGGCCTTTGACTCCCGGATCATAAGCAGCATAGCCAGCTTGAAGCCCTATCCCATTGCGGCAGGCTTTGTACTGGCAGGTTTCGGTTTTTGGGTGCTTCAGCATAAATTTAATGACTGGGCGGAAAAAGAGGAGAATCCGGACAAGCCGGTAAACCTTATTTTCTCCCTCTGCCTTGTGCTCTCCCTTTTTATTTATCTGGACCTGAACCTGCTGATTTATTTCACCCCCAGCAATGAACCGATCATAAAACTCTGGGGAATGAAATCAGGCATATGCGTATTGATTGGGTATTATATCGGAATCAGCCATATCCATACCCTGACAAAGCTCCAGCATTTTGAAAGGCAGAGCTATACCGTGCGCAAAGAGCTGATTTCACATAAAATCATGGTGGATAAACTGGAAAAGCTTGCGTTTTATGATATCCTGACCGGCTGCCAGAGCCGTGAAGCGGCCTTGAATGCCATGAAGCATGATTATGAGGAGGGGAATCCCTTTTACGTATGCTTTGCCGACCTGAATAACCTAAAGCCGGTGAATGATAATCTTGGGCATGACGCCGGGGACCGGTATCTGGCAGCGGTGGCCCATGCCCTCCAGGAAGCGGCGGGAACAGGGGACATTGTCAGCAGGTACGGAGGGGATGAATTTTTACTGATCACACCTCAGGACGGGATTGAACGGGTCAGGGCTGGCTTGGATAATGCCAAGTGGTCCTTAAAAGAGCTTTCCAATTCGTCTGAATATCCATTTGAGCTTTGGATAAGTTACGGAATTGCCTTCAGCGGGGAATGCGGGAATCTGGAGGAACTTATCAAGCTTGCGGACGACAGGATGTATGAGAATAAACGCCGCGATAAGCAGGAAAGGAATATCGGCCAGGCAGGCCCAATCCCGTTTGGGCCTTCATAAAAGCAGTCCGGCACAGTGCCATCCCTTATAGGCACTGTACCGGACTGTTTTCTGTCATACGAGTCTGATTTTCAGGTTTTCCATGTTACGTTGCGGGTTGACTCACCTTCCATTAACTCCGCCTTAAACACCCGCTTCTGATGGTCCGCATGATTGCGTACCACGTCAAACAGGATCTTAATGGTGGCTTCCGCCATCTCCTCCACTGGCTGCCTTATGGTAGTCAGCGTCGGATTATAGTAATGGGCGATGTCAAGTCCGTCAAATCCAGCCACCGAATAGTCTTCGGGTATCTTCATGCCGTGTTCCGTGATGGCCTTGCAGGCACCGATGGCAATACTGTCCGATATGGCATACACCGCGGTAAAATCCGTCTTTTTTTCTTCCAGGATCCGGCTCATGGCCATAAAGCCGTAATCCATGGTGTAACAGTCCCTTCCTACCCCGGAAAAAATGCAGAGATTTTCATCCGGTTCGATTCCATTGTCCTTAAGGGCCTTCCGGTATCCCTCCAGACGCAGCTTTCCGATACTCTCATCGTCCTGGGTGGCTGCCAGGATTAAAATCCTCTTATGTCCAAGCCTGCACAGGTAATCCGTCATCTTATAGCTTTCCGCAAAATCATCCACGGAAACCCAGGAATAGAAGGAGGCGTCTTCCAGGGAATCCGTCATCCCAATCGTGCTGAGCACAAAGGGGACCGTCAGCTGTTCCAGCTTCTCCTTACTGTGTGAGAAAAATCCTCCCAGGAACACAATCCCCCGGGGCTTCTTTTCCTTAATCAGTTCAAGCGCCACATCCACCTCGTCTTCTCCTGCATCCACATGCTGCATGATGAACGAGTACTTCTTCTTCTGGATTTCCTTTTCAAAAATCCGGATCATCTTGCTGAAAAAGGGGTTGCTGATTCCCTTGATTAAAACAGCGATAGCCTTTGAATCCGTGCGCTTTAAGTTGCGGGCGCTGTTATTCGGAATATAATTATGTTCCTTAACCACCTGCATGATCATATTCTTTGTCTCCGGATTAATGTCCGGATGATTGTTAATGGCACGTGACACCGTACTTACGCCCACTCCGCAGATTCTGGCTACGTCTTTAATATTAATCGATTCCATAAGAAATACACATCCCCTGTCATCCTCTGCCGTAAAGCTTTGCCATCTTCCGGCACCTTACCGCAATCTCATCTGTTATTTCCCCGGGAACCATGCGCCATCTCCAGTTTCCTCCTAGTGTGGATGGCGTATTAATCCGCGCTTCCCCTCCAAGCCCCAGATAGTCCTGGACCGGAATCACCGCCAGCTTTGCCACGCTTGACAGCGCAAGACGCACGAAATCCCAGTGGATTTCCTCTACAGGCGTATGCGGATTGTTCATATAATCCACGGAAAGCTGTCTGTCTTCTTCCCCCATCTCCCCATACCATCCCCTGATGGTATTATTATCATGGGTTCCAGTGTAAACCACACAGTTCGAAGTGTAATTATGGGGCAGATAATCGCTTTCCTCCCTTGAATCAAATGCAAATTCCAGTACCTTCATTCCCGGGAATCCTGTATCTTTTACTAATTCTAGCACAGATGGTGTCAAAAATCCAAGGTCTTCCGCAATAATATTAAGTTTTCCAAACTTTTCCTGCATTTTCCGGAAAATATCCATGCCTGGGCCTTTTTTCCAGGTTCCGCGGACCGCCGTACTGCTTCCTGCCGGTATGGAATAGTATTCGTCAAAGCCGCGGAAATGGTCCACGCGCACCACATCGTACATGCGGAAGCTATATTCCATGCGCCGCATCCACCATTCATATCCAGTCTCCCTATGATACTCCCAGAGATACAGCGGATTGCCCCACAGCTGTCCTGTGGCCGAAAAACCGTCGGGAGGGCAGCCTGCCACCGCCACCGGATTCCTGTCCTCATCCAGCTGGAACAGCTCCGGATGGTACCATGTGTCGGCGCTGTCCAGTGCCACATAGATGGGGATATCCCCGATGATACGGATTCCATTTTCATTGGCATAGGACTTAAGCGCGCTCCACTGCTCTTCAAATTTCATCTGGAGGAACGCGTAAAATCCGGTTTCATCCGCCAGTTCATGCCGGAGCACCTCCATGGCCCCCTGCTTCTGGAGGCGGATATCCTTATCCCACAATGTCCAGGTCCTGCCCTTATAGCGGTTCTTAACCGCCATATAAAAACAGTACTCCACCGTCTCAGGCCAAAGTCTTCCTTTGGCCTCTGCCGCCGTATGTCCCTTCTCCTTCCACCGTCCATAGGCCCTGCGGAGTAATGGAAAACGGTTTAAATACAATTTCCCATAATCAATCGCCCTGGGATTGTCACCGAAATCGGCAGAGGTACACTCTGCTTCTGTTAAGAGACCTTCTTCCACCAGTCTGTCCAGATTGATAAAGTACGGATTGCCCGCGAAAGCTGAAAATGACTGATATGGGGAATCCCCGTAGCTGGTTGGCCCCAAAGGCAGAATCTGCCAGTAATGCTGCCCCGCCTTCTTTAATATATCAATAAACCCATATGCCTCTTTAGAAAACGCTCCAATCCCGTACCTGGACGGCAGACTGGCAACCGGAAGCAACATACCACATTCCCGCATCGTGTCCCTCCTTTAATTATGTCTGAATTTTCCGTATATGCCTATCCCTTTACCGCACCTGCAGCCACACCCTTGATGATGTATTTCTGGCAGCTCAGATAAAAAATAATGATTGGCACAATTGCCAGGACCAGCATGGCCATCATGGCTCCCATGTCAATGGAACCGTAACCGCCCTTAAGGTTCTGGATAACCATGGGTATGGTGCCTTTTTCCTGGGGAAGGATCAGGCTGGGAAGCAGATAGTCATTCCATATCCACATGGCATTTAAGATTGCAACCGTGACAGCAGTCGGCCGGAGCATCGGAAATACCACATGAAAATAAGTCTGGACAGGAGAACAGCCGTCAATCATGGCCGCCTCTTCAATCTCCAGCGGTATTGCCTTCACAAACCCGCAAAACAGGAATACCGCCTGTCCTGCTCCTAATCCCAGATACAGAAGTACAAGTCCATAGATGGAATTCAGATATAAGTCATTGGCCGTCTTGGACATGGTGAACATGACCATCTGGAACGGCACTATCATGGCAAATACGAAAACATAGTAGAGAATACTATAAAACTTTGTTTTAACCCTGGTGATATACCATGCGGTCATGGAGGTAAACAGGACGATTACCGCCACGGAACAGACCGTGATGAACAGGGAACGCCCAAACGCCATGAAAAATCCCGTCTTCCTCACGCCTTCAAAATAGTTTCCAAGACCCACATAGGCTTCTGCCATCGGGAACCGGAACGGGGCGTCACTGATATAAAGCTTACTCTTAAAAGCATTCATGAAAACCAGGAGTATGGGAAACAGGAATGCAAGGGAAAGTACGGAAAAGAATATCGTCATCATCATGCCTGTGAACCTGCTGACCTCCATCTGCTGGTCATCTGTATTTTTATCCTTCCTGCCCATCAGTTTTCCACCTCCTTACGCCTTGTTATATAAAGCTGTGTCAGGGCAATGACCGCCACCATGATGAAAAATACAACTGCCTTGGCCTGGCCCACGCCTTCCCAACCCACCCTGCCGTAAAATGTACTGTAGATGTCCAACGCCAGCATACTGGTCTGCCTTCCCGGCCCTCCCGCCGTCAGGGCCAGGTTCTGGTCAAACAGCTTAAAGGAATTGGTCAGGGTTAAGAAAAGACAGATTGTAAAGGACGGCATCACCATGGGGATTGTAATCCGGCGCAGTGTCTGTGTCTTCGTGGCCCCGTCAATCTTAGCCGCCTCAATCAGCTCAGGCGGGACATTCTGAAGCCCGGCAATATAGATGATCATCATATATCCAATCAGCTGCCAGTTCATCAAAATAACAAGGCCCCAGAAGCCATATTTGGCGTCAAAGGACAGGGTGACCCCGAACCGGGCCAGGATGCCGTTTAACAGGAGTTGCCAGATATAGCCCAGGACAATGCCGCCGATCAGGTTGGGCATGAAGAATACGGTACGGAACAGATTCGTCCCCTTGATTCCTCTTGTCAGGGCATAGGCCATCAAAAACCCAAACACATTGATCGTAACAACGGATACAATGGTGAACTTCACGGTAAACAACAGGGCGTTTATAAAGTTCTGGTCCAAAAATATCTTTCTATAATTACTTATGCCCACCCACGCAGCGTCCCGTACCGTGGTAAATTCTGTGAATGACAGATAGATACCGATGATAAACGGATACAGGAATGCAATGATAAACGCAATCAGCGTTGGCAGCACAAAAATCGGAAAATACCGTTTCATTGATTTTTGCATGGCGCACCCTCCTTAAAAATCACATGATGATCCTCATCCCTCAGGTAAAGGCCCTCAGGCAACGAAATGGGTGAGGAAGATTCCTTACGCTCACCCATGTCAAGTCCGGTCCTTAAAATCTTATTTGGTCATGGCCTTTTCACTTGCCCAGCCTGCCTTCATGTCATCCACAACCGCCTGCCATTCTTTCCCGCCCTGTGCATACTGTAACAGGGATGCTCCAAAGTCATCCTTAAAGGTCTGGCTTGGGAAGGAAGTGAAATTCCAGGATACAGAATACAGATCGCCATTACCCATGTATCTGTCAACTTCTTTGGCCAGTGGGTCGGATGGCTTCTCATCAGCTGTAAAAGTGTCAAATGGCGCGATGAAACCTAACTTATTTGTTATATAGTCCTTACCTGTCTCAGAACTGAACAGCCATGTTAAGAAGTCAAGGGACGCCTGCTGGTCCTCGGCCTTGGCCTGGCTGTTGATGGAAAAGAAGTTCTCGGTACCGATACATAAACCCTGCTTGTCTTCGCCGGACATTCCGGTGTAAATTGGAAGGAATTTCACATCTTCTGCTTTTACAGTGTTGCCTTCAACGCCGGCTACCTGGCTCCATCCCCAGTTGCCGTTCTGTACCATGGCAACCTTGCCCAGTGCGAATTCAGCCATGGAATCCTCTACGGTCTTAGCGCCTACCATCTTCGGGTCCGTGCAGGAATTATTCAAATATAAATCGAAAATGTTCTTAAAATTATCGGAATACCTAAAGTCGATAGCATCCTTGTCACTCACACCGTCATCTTTATATTCATAATAAACCGGAAGGTTTGCAAGATGGGTCTGCCATCTCCAGTCCTCGCCGGGCGCAAAGGATGTGGAAGCGAACACGCCGTCAATTCCCAGATCTGCTTTCCTTGCCTGCATATCCTCGGAAACAGCCTTTAATGTATCAAAGTCATGGATTTCATCCATGGATGCTGCCTTAGCGCCGTCCAGGGCAAAATACTTCTGCATGATTGCGTCATTATAAATAATCCCGTAGCCCTCTACCACATAGGGGATGCCGTACACGCCGTCACCATCGGTCACCGCCATGGTCTTATCTACCAGGTGGCCGTAGATTTCCGTATCACTTAAATCGAGGCAGTACTTAGCCCATGACTTATAGCCAATGGGTCCGTTAATCTGGAACAGTGTGGGGGGTTCCTTCTTCGCCACTTCAGACTTCAGGGTCTGCTCATACGTCCCGGCCGCCGCGGTCTGGACCTTCATCGGTACCCCGGTCTCAGCCGTGTACTTCTCAGCCAGTTCTACCCATACATCTGCAACCTCAGGTTTAAAGTTCAGGTAGTAAATCTGTCCCTTTCCTTCGGCCGATACCGGTTCCCCTGACTGCGTCCCCTCCCCCGCTTCTCCTGCAGGAGATTGTACGGTTCCTGAAGGTTTGGAAGAACACCCGGCCAGTGTGCCTGCCGCCATAGCTGCTGCCAGTGAAAGTGCTGCCAGTTTCCTCAGTTTCATAATGATATCCTCCTTCCGTATCCACGTTCTCTGCCGCGGACACTTTCCATGCTGTGTTACCTTTATACAATGTTCTCAGAAACCTTCCCGGTAACGATATCGGTAACGTTTCCAATAACCTTGGATTTAATATAGCACAATACATGTAATGTAGCAAGTATTTTTTTATTACCATTTATATTTTTGTTGTTATATCACAATTTTCCCTTACATTATTATGCAAATCCCACAAATCCAATCGGCTTGTTGTCTCCCGGACCACCAGCTTTACAGGAAGCAGGATTTCCCTTCCTTCCCCGGCTGTATTCCTGCCCTCCACCATATCCGCCAGCATTTCCACTGCCAGGGCTGCCTTGCGTTTCATATCCTGCCGTACCGTAGTCAGCCCAGGACTTAATAAGGATGCGTACGGGATATCGTCAAAGCCTGCGATTCCAAGGTCCCGGGCTATCCTAAGGCCCTGGGACGTAAAGTATCCCAGGGCTTCCAGGGCATACAGGTCCGACAGGCAGAACAGGGCCGGTCTTAGTCCCGCCTTTATGTTAGCCTTCACAGGCTGCACAAGGGCTTCCAATGTTTCCCTGCGCTTCTTATGGTCCATGCCCAAAGATACGAACCTCACCTGGCCGCTGTCCGCCTTACCCTCCTCCTTACCGTCCTTCTTACCCCGCTCCTTTTTACCGGCCTGGCATCCCAGATACCTCACATGGTCCACCCCATGGTCCCTTCCTGCGCACACATAAACAGGACCGTATCCGCATGCAAGCAGATATTCGGTCATGAGTTTTCCCCCTTGCCAGTCGTCAAGGCCGACGTTGGGCACATTTCCCCGGCATCCACAGCCATCGATGGAGACCACCGGGCGTTTTAGAAGGCCCGCGATCTTGTCACAGTCATTCTTATGGAAGCTCAGGGTTATGACCCCTTCCACCTCCTGTTCCATGACCATCCTGAAAATGTCATCCATGTCGGAGGACGAGTAGAACATCATATAATATCCTTTTTCCCTGAGACACTGCTCTGCCATGCCTATGATTTTCCCATAGAAGGGATCGGCGCCAATGGCATCCTCATAAACCTTGTGGGGATTCGCCACCAATGCGACCAGGCGGGAACCTTTTTGTGTTCCCGCCGCCTTTTCTCCTCCCTGGGCATACCCCATGGCCAGGATCAGCTCCTGGACACGGCGTATGGTGCCGGGGGAAACCCGCTTCGTCTTCCCGTGTATGACATTGGATACCGTGGCCGTACTGACCCCTGCCAGTTCTGCCAGTTCCCTTATGGTAACGCCGTGGCTGTCCTGTTTCTCCATATCTCCCCCAGCGCCTCCCTGTCTCCGATTTTCATATCTTCCCCGCCTTCATTTCCATATCATGCCTCCAGTATATAGATCCTGGACTGATAATCCCCGTTGGTCCCGTCGTACTTCTCCTTATTGTCCCCGGATGAGGAATCGGATACCATAAGGCCGTAATTCATCAGCTCGTCGCCGTACACGTCCATTTCCTTAAATCCCCCGTGATATCCGCCGCCCTGTATGGATACGTGATACATCATCCCTTCCTCCAGGCCGGACAGGCGGATTTTCCGGTATCCTTCATTTACCGGCTCCAATATCCGGTAATATCCTATCAGGGCCTTTTTGCGGTCCCCGGATACCACCATCCAGGCAGTCACGTTGCCCCTTCCGTCAAACGGGCTTATCAGCCTGATGAATGTACCGGACTGGATCAGTTCCCGGTTCTCCTTCATGAAGGCAATCTGCAGCCTTATCTTCTCCAGTTCCTCACCGTTCAGCTGATTCAGGTCCAGTTCATATCCAAAGGTCCCAAAGTACGCCACATTCGCCCTGGTTTCAAGAGGCGTGATGCGCAGGACCTGGTGGTTGGGTACGGCCGACACATGGGTGCCCATGCTGCTCAAAGGATAGACCATGGATGTGCCGTATTGGATTTTCAGCCGTTCCACTGCATCCGTGTCATCGGATGTCCAGCACTGGGGCGCATAGTAAAGCATCCCGGGATCGAACCTTGCCCCTCCGCTGGCACAGGATTCAAAGAGGATATGGGGATATCGGCCAATCAGCTTCTCATACAGGCTGTAAACCCCCAGTATATACCGATGGAATACCTTTCCCTGTTCCTCCGGCCGGGCGCAGTGGGAATAGACCTCCGACATACACCGGTTCATATCCCATTTGATATAGGAAACCGGGGCTTCGTCCAGCACCTTTATCAGCATCTGGTAAATATGATCCACCACTTCTTCCCTGGAAAAATCCAGCACAAACTGGTTCCTGCCGTGGCAGGCGCTGCGTCCCGGCGCGGACAGCATCCAGTCAGGATGGGCCTTGTAAAGATCACTGTCCTTGTTCACCATCTCCGGCTCAATCCACAGACCGAACTTAAGTCCCATGGCCTCTATCCTGCGGGCGATTCCGGCTACCCCGTCCGGCAGCTTTGCCTGGTTGGGATACCAGTCCCCCAGCGAGGACCTGCTGTCGTCCCTGTGGCCGAACCAGCCGTCATCCAGGACGAACAGCTCCACCCCCACATCCTTGGCGGTCCTGGCCAGTCTTAGGATTTTTTCTTCATCAAAATCAAAATACGTTGCTTCCCAGTTATTAATCAGTATGGGCCTTGCCTTATCCCGCCATGGTCCCCTGGCCAGGCGGCTCCGGTAAAGCCTGTGGTAGGTCTGGCTCATACCGTTCAGTCCTTCACCGGAATACACCATCACCACCTCCGGTGTCTGGAATTCCTCCCCTTTTTTCATGGGCCACGAAAAACAATGGGGATGGATGCCCAGCATGATCCTGGTGACCTCATAGGTGTCCACCTCTGCCTGGGCCAGGAAATTGCCGCTGTACACCAGGCTGAAGCCGTAAACTTCCCCTGAACACTCTCCTGCATCCGGCCGTTTCAATGCAAGGAAGGGATTATAATTGTTGCTGCTGCATCCCCTCATGCTGTATATTGACTGGATTCCGTGTTCCAGCCTCCTGGTCTTCACACTCCGCTCCCTGGCCCAGGCTCCGGTCAGCTCCACCATCTCAAACCCACTGTCCGGAAGGTCCACGCTGGCGCTCATGGCCTGGTTTAAGACCACTCCTTCCTCATTATCACAAATGAACCTGGCGCTCCTTGTGATGACGGGAAGGTCCTCATAAATGGTATATGTAAGGACCAGCTTTGTCCTTATCCATGCGTCCCCAAGGACAATCTCCAGGGTGGACGCCTCTTTTGGATCTTCGGCGTAAGCTGCGGGAAGCCCCTTAAGCCCAGGCTTTCCCTGATAAATCCGGTGGCTTTCATAGACAAATTCCGTGATATGGCTTCCGTCCGTCTGAAGGATATCATACGCCGGGGCACGCATGTCCCCGTGTCCATAGGACGGGTATTCCTGCTTGATGTGCTCCATGGAAAACTCCCTGTCGCCTTCGTAAAAGCAGGGGGCCATGGAACGGATCCGTATCTCCAGCATGTGTCCGAACGATTCCCGGTCCCTGATGGCCTTCCCATAGTACAGGTGTCCCAGCTGCCCGTTGCGCAGGATTGTCATGATATAGCTTACCTTATGGTTATACAGATGGAATTCCTTTCCATCCCCATGTACTTTAATTGGCATATCTTTTACCTCCCAAGGATTATATGTCTAATCCTTTTCTTCAATGATGATTCTCCTGAACAGTTCATAGAGCAGGGAAAGTTCATAGGAATTCATCCTGATCCTGTACTTCTGCTCCATTTCCTTGAAAACCTCCCTGGATATCCCATAAAACCGATTTTCCTGGGGGGACAGTCCGCGCGTCTGTTCCTGCACCGGGTCCGTGGTCATAAGCCGCTCAATCATGAACGCAATGTGCATATACAGGTTCAGCCTGACATGCCCGGTCATTTCCAGGTGATAATACTGCTCGTACTTCATAAGGACCAGTTCCACCTCGTTGATGACCACCGTGGGGTTTAAGAACCGGAGGCGGCTGACAATTCCTTCTATGGAAAAGAACCGGATGTACTCCCGTTTCAGCTCCTCGAATTCCTCCCTGGTAATCAGTCCCTTAAAGGACCCCCAAAGCTGGTCCTCCCCCTTGCCATCCAGGATGTCGTAGATATTCAGCCAGGGCACCCCAACATGTTCCGGCAATGCCGAAGTGGTGAGTATGAGCAGGGTCTGCTTAAAATACTCCCTGGGGTTCTCATCCAGCAGCCTGCGCAGCTCCTGGTAATCCATTGTCACGATGTCAATCAGGGACTGGTCGATGACCTTGCACATGGCCTCCTGAAGCTTTTCCGCTATGCCTACGCCGGACATGCAGGACACGATGATGTTCCTGCCCCTGGATATCCCCTCAAAATACTGGATTTCAAAGGCATATGTCTCCCTGGCAGCCTTCACGATATCCAGGAAGGAGCACCGCCCCAGCATCTTGATACCCACATCCAGGGCAATGGCCGTGGTCACATTGTTGATGATCAGCAGATCTCCCGCCAAATCGTTCTTGATGGAGGAATACAGCTGGCTGAGGGAACCGGTGTCCACCAGAAGGATCATCCCCTTCCTCGCATTGACCCGTTCCAGGTACTGCCTGACCTTTGCTATGGTATCCTCCACCGCCGTCTCCATGGGCATGTCGATGGCCTCAAACACAAAGGTGCGGCAGGTCCGGTTGGCAACCTTCTGGATACTGCTGGCCGTGGAATCCCCATGGGCAACAATCAGTCCATGGAATTCCATGGTTTCCACCATATATTCGTGGAGGGACAGGGCAAACAGGAAATCAAGGGCGCCTCCCGTTTCCTGGTCCATCTCATAAAGCCTGCTACAGATCTGTCCCGCCACATAGTATGCCTTGGGCATGGCCTGCTCAAAATAGGCATCCAGTTTCCTGAATAAGTCTTCCCCCGGACTACTGGATCTGAATAAGCCGTGCAGGAACCCCAACTCTTCCAGGACAATCTTTACCTCCCCCACGCCGTAGGAACAGAGGATTTCACGGCAGATTGGAACAAACAGGTTCCAATCCGGCTCCCCCCTGTAACCGGCGTGTTCCCGGGCCTTCAGTTTCTTCACCATGCGTTTGAAATTAAGGTATACGCTGTCCACCGAAGGTTCCATCCGTTCAAAGGGGATTCCGGAAATATCTTCCCACAGCGCCTTTATCTCCCTCACCGTCCCCTCCTCAGGCAGCTCTGCCTGGTCAAAGGGCAGCCCCTCCCCGTCCACCAGGATGGAAGGCAGGCCGTAATATTGTGACAGCTGGCTGCGGCAGTCTGCCTCAGGCAGTTCCCTCATGGTAATATGCAGTATATCGCTTCCCCCCTGCCTGTAAAATGCATTGGCACAGCTGACCTGTATCAGGTTCTCCAGCTTTCCGATGTTCCCCTGCAGCCGCGTGAGCATCAGGGCCTGCGCCACTTCTCCCTCCACCTCAATCCGGCGCCCCACCTTCCTGGCTTCCTTCTGATAAAAGAGATACAGCATCTGAAGCCGTTCCTTTAAGGGGCGGTCCATCATGCTGGGGATGGGAACCTGAAGGGTGATACGCCTGCGGAAGGTTTCCAGCAGGACTTCATCCGGGTTTTCCGTGGTGGCGAAAATGAAACGCACCCTGGAGGATTTCCACATATTGTCGCCCAAAGGGCGGTACTGTCCTGAATCCATGAACAGGAACAGTTTTTCCTGGTTCTCAAAGGACAGCCTGTGGACCTCATCCAGGAACAGATAGCCTCCGTCCGCCTCTTTTAAAAGTCCGTCCCGGTCCTTGTCTGCCCCGGTAAAACTCCCCTTCTTATATCCCAGCAATGTGGCTGAGAGAAGTTCCGGGTTATTGGCATAGTCCGCACAGTTTAAGACCACGAAGGGGGCGTTGGCTTCAATGACCCCCTGGCTCAGGGCATATGCATGGATCAGGCGGGCAATGAAACTTTTTCCCACCCCGCTCTCACCGGTAAGGAGCATGGGCAGACCATCCGGCGGATAATTGACGGCCGCCATACACATTTCCACGGTCTGCTTCTGGCTTCCCGCATATCCAACCATGGATGAGAACACGGAGCAGGGCCTGGCGGCATCTGAATTGTCATGCATGGCAGGCGGCGCGGCGGCATCCGGATTACCGTGCATGGCAGGCCGCGCGGCGGCATCTGAGTACCCGCCCGGGGCAGCGGCCTGGTCTGGCTTCGTCCCTGCATTCCCCCACACGTCCTCCCCGAAAAATTCCAGATCCTCCGAGGTCACGGGGAACCAGTACACCGGCCGTGTACTGGTTTTTACCGCAAGCCCGTCCTCCATGAGCCTTGTAAGATAATGGCTCACCACCTGGCGGCTCAGGTTCAGTTTGTCTGCCAGATCTGCCGCCGTTATCTTCCGGTTGCCGCTGCATGATTCCTTTAGCGCTTCATAGACCCGTTCTTTTGCCTGCATGGATAAGATCCTCCCTCATACCTGATTTCCATTTCTCCTCTTCCCTCAACGGGACAGATCCGTTCTTTTACCTTACCATCATCATACCATGGGGATTTGTTATCATGCAATTACAAAACCATGCGGTTCCTAAACTACGCGGTTTCAAAACTACGCGATTCCCAATGCGGAGAGCACGATGCCCAGGACAATCACCCCCACAATCAGCACATTGATGCTCATCTTCTTTTTTGTCAGAAGATAGAAGCATAAAAGGGTAAGGCATAACGGGACCAGGCCCACGAACAGCTGGTCCAGCATGTTCTGGAGGGAGAATATTTCCGTTCCTTCCATGGACAATGAAAGCTTACTGTTAAATACCACCATGCTGCTGGCCATACCGCCTACCATCATGAGTCCCATGATACTGGCCGCCTTGGTGAGGACGGTAATCAGGCCGCCGCTGTACAGCTTCTCAATATATTCAGAACCCAGGCTGTATCCCAAAAACGTGCCATAGTAGCGCACCACGTTGCTTGGGATGTTGAATAACAGCAGGAACACGAGGGGGGCCAGCACATTGCCTGCCTGGGCCATGCTGATGGCTATGCCCGCGCAGATGACCCTCCACACACCCCAGAATATGGAATCACCGATACCTGCCAGCGGTCCCATGAGGCTGGTCTTAATCGGGTTGATGGAACCCGCGTCAAAATCCTTATTCTCGCTGTTCTCCTTCTCCATTGCGCCGCAGAGTCCCATGATGAAGGTGGACATGGGAACCGTGGTATTGAAATAGGAAATATGCCTTGCCATGGCCTCCTTCTTCCCTTCCGGATCATCCTTATAAAACCGGTTGATGAATGGAATCATGGAATAGCAGAACCCGGAGGCCCCCTGTTTCGCCGGGGTCACGGATGTATATAAGGTAAAGGAACGAAGGAATACGGACCTGAGCATCTTCTTTTCTTCTCTGGAAACATCGGTTATCTTAGACATTGAAAAAATCCTCCTCTTCTTCATCTAACATCCCCTCTGCAGGGACAGTGGCAGGTGCAGCGGCTTTTACCCTTATAAGCTGGTTAAGTTCCAGATCCCTCTGCGCCACCAGCAGGGCTGCTATGACCCCCAGGGCTGCAAGGGCAATCAGGGGCAGCTTCAGATAGGCCACCAGCACGAATCCCAGGAAGAAGTAAACGCAGATTTTATGGTTCCACAGAAGCTTTAGAAGCATGGCCATACCTACGGCAGGAAGCAGGTTCCCGCACACCGTAAGGCCGTTCATGATGACAGCCGGGATTGCCTTGACCGCAGCTTCCACTGCCTTGGAGCCGAAAAGGATTGCAAAGAATGGGATCAGGCAGTACAGCCCCCAGTTCAAACACCACAAGCCATAGTGGAGTCTTGTAAGTTTTTTGTCCTCCCCATTCTCAGCCAGCTTATCAAATACAGGCGCAAACCAGCCAATGATGCCGATCCAGATAATATTTTTCGCCTGCTGTCCCAGCATTCCGATGGGAAGGGCCAGCGGGAGGGCAACCTCAGGGCCTCCTCCGCTCATGATGGCAAATGCGCAGCCCACCACGCTTGCGATTCCGCACTCTGCTGCGGATGCGCCTCCTATATTTACGATTCCCATGAACACGGCTTCCAGGGATGCGCCGATGAGAAGTCCCTGCTGTATATCCCCGAACAGCCACCCTATGATAGGGCAGATGAATACGGGACGGTCCAGCATGGTGAATCCCAGCAGGTCCCTGACACCGGATGCGATAAGTACCATGACTGCAATCACAAATGCAGTAACAAGTATGGATGAATGTGCTAACATGAATGAATCCCCTTTCTTTCTATGATTTACAATACTTCTGAAACAAGCTTCTTTTCATCGGAAGGAACCATCTGAAGGGCTGTATCCGGAGCCAGCTCCACCAGTTCCCTTAAGGCTTCCATCTCGTCGGCCGTCAGGCTTACCGACCGGGAAATGATGGTGCGCTCCGTACCGTCGCCGCTGGTGAACCGTCCTGCATTGCCGATGTTCACATATTCGATACCAGGTACGGCCTTATAAATTTCCAGGGCATTCCTCACCGTCTTTACCAATACCAGTATCCTCATCCCCTCAGACCTTGGATTGTTAAGCAAGGCAATGATTTCCGGCATTGTCTTGATGATGCATTTGATGCCGTCCGGCACAGCCATTTTAAGCGTCATCTTCTGCATCTCATTGGCGGCTGCCTCGTCATCAGCAACCATGATGCCCTGTATCCCCAAATCCCTTGTCCACGCCATGGCCACCTGTCCATGGATCAATCTCTCATCTACCCTTAAAGCCTTAACCATAATCTCTCTCCTCTCTCATTATGGGCTTCTGGCGTCCCTGTCTTAGACGCCGCCCTGCGGTAAACGCCACTGTTTACCCAAAGAAATCCTCATCCTGTCCTTCCTGGTTGACCAGTTCCACAAGCTCCATCTGATTCCTGGAATCCTCGATATACTGTTTAATCCCGTCCTTCGTGATTCCTTCCGGCGCAATGGCCAGGGCCACCAGCAGCGGCAGGTTAAAACCTGCGACTAAAAATACATTTTCCCTGACTGCATATGGCACGATTTTCTGGTTCACGCTTCCGCCCTTGATATCCGTGAGCACAATCACCTGATCCTCCGGCCGGATCTGGGCGAAATACTGTTCCAGTGTCTCCACCAGATTCTCATCCTGGTCCACATAGGCGTTGATGCAGGTAATATTTCCTACATTCCCCATAAGGAAGCGGACCGTGCTCTCCGCCCCGGAAGCAAAGGTCCCGTGGGTGGCTATCAAAATCTTCTTCATATTGGAACTCCTTCCCTTTTCTGTTTGATTTTCATTTCACTTATATATTAAGCAAATACGGTGCCAACTTTTTTTAGACACTTAAAATACGCTGGAATTGCCTTGATTTCATAGTCATATAAAAATTTTACCATACCACCCCGTAACGTGTCTAATTAAAGTGTCCAATACTTGTGTCCAAAATGTCTGTTTAAAATCCTGCTGCGGGACAGATGGAATTGGACACAAAAAAAGCCAGCAGTCCAAAGCTGCTGGCCGGGAACAATCCGTTCCCAATTTACGACTCCACTATAAAGGCTTCATATGGCTGCATCATGCCATCCTCCAAGATTTGCGGCCTGTTTTGGATGACCGCCCTGCAGCCGGGATACAGGATACCGTCCAGCCGCCCGGCCGGAACCGGCCGGTCCGTCAGGTTCGCTGCCACCAGCCATCTCCTCCCCCTGTATTCCCGTTCATACGCAAACAGGGATTCATCCTCCGGAAGTAACAGGCGGTAGCTTCCTTCTGTAAGGATTTCCTCCTGGTGGCGGAGCCGGATCAGCTTCTGATAATAATAGAACACGGAATCCTGGTCTTTAAGGGCTTCCTCCACATTGATTTCCTTATAACGCGGATTCACCTTGAACCACGGGGTGCCGGAGGTGAATCCTGCATTCTCCCCATCTGTCCACTGCATCGGGGTCCTGGCATTGTCCCTGCTCTTATTCCATACTGCCTTCTGAAATTCCTCCCTGCTGATGGTCTTTTCACGTTCCACCAGCTCCAGGAGGGCATTTTTCACTTCCACGTCCTCATACTCCTCCAGCTGGTATGAAGCATTGACCATTCCGATTTCCTCCCCCTGGTACACATAGGGGGTGCCCTTCATCCCGTGAAGGATTGTGGCATAGGCCTTGGCGCATTCCTTTCTGTAGCAGGTATCATTGCCCCAGCGGGAAATCACCCTGGGCTGGTCGTGGTTTTCCAGATAGAGGGCATTCCATCCATGTCCCTCCAGCTTTTCCTGCCAGTCCGACATGACCCGTTTTAAATCCCGGACATCAAATGGTTTCAATGCCCACTTGCGGTTCACATGGCCCGGGATCCGGTCAATGTTCATATGTTCAAATGTAAAAATCATATTCAGTTCCTTCCGTCCCGGGTCCACGAACAGACGGGCATTCTCCGAAGTGGAGCCAGGCGCCTCCCCCACGGTCATGCAGTCATAACCTGCCAGCGCTTCCCTGTTCATTTCCTGAAGGTACTCATGAAGCCTCGGTCCATTGGAATGCATGAACCCGGTATAATAACGCCTGCCTGGCTCTTCCGGGTAATCCGGGAAATCCGTATACTTGGAAATGGAGGCAATCACATCCATGCGCCAGCCGTCCACGCCCTTATCCATCCAGAATTTCATAAGGTCATAGACCTCCCTGCGCACGGTCTCATTCTCCCAGTTAAGGTCAGGCTGCTTCTTATCATAAAAATGCAGGTAATACTGCCCCCGTGTCCCGTCATAGGTCCAGGCACTGCCGCAGAAGCTGGAACCCCAGTTATTCGGCTCCCCTCCCCCGTCCTTTGGATCCTTCCAGATATAATAACCGCTGTAAGGATTATCCCCTGATTTCCTGCTTTCCACAAACCACCTATGTTCATCCGAGGTATGGTTGGCAACCAGGTCCATGACAATCTTAAGCCCCCGGTCATGGGCCTTTTGAATCAGTTCATCCATATCCTCCATGGTGCCGAATTTCCCATACATCTTCCGGTAATCCCGGATATCATAGCCATTATCCTGCTGGGGTGAATCATAGACAGGGCTGAGCCATATGACATCAATTCCCAGTTCCTTCAGATAGTCCAGCTTTTGGATGATTCCCTGGAGATCCCCGAAGCCATCCCCGTTGGAATCCTTGAAACTTCTGGGATAAATCTGGTACACAACGGACTTCTTCCACCAATCGCCCATATACATATCTCCTCTTCTTAATTAAATTTCCTGAAAGCGCCTGAATCCGCCTTCATGTCCTGATGGGATTATATACAGATACCGCGTCCGTGGTCAACAGGTTACGCCCATAACCTCCTTATTGCACAAACAGCGCGGCCGCGCAGTAAACCAGAAGGACCGCCATCATAAGGTTGACCCCCTTTGCATGCCTGGCAAGATATTTACAAAACGCCGAACCGCACAGCGCCCACACAAAGGAGCCGGACGCGCCGATAAGCGCCAGCAGGATGGTGAATCCAATGATTGCCCCGGTGGAATGATACACTGGAAGGATATAAAGCGTCATGGCCGTAACCGCATAAATATAAATCTTCGGATTGGCAAACTGCAGTATCATACCGGATAGGAAGCTGGCCTCCTTACTGCTGTCCGTACTTGGATTGACCGGGCTTTTTAAGACCTTCCATGCAAGGTAAAGCATATACGCCGCCCCGAAAAACTGCATGGTTAACTTTAATCTGGGCAGAAGGGTGTACAGCGTTGTGCTGCAAACCGTACAGACCGTCATGACAACGGAAAAGCCGGCCAGTATACCAAGATTGAATCGGAAGCTGCGGCGAAAGCCAAGCCGTGCCGCATTGCTCATGGATAATAAATTGTTGGCGCCTGGGGTGTACGCTGTAATAAAACAGTAAATCAGGAAATCGGATAAATGAAACATTTGTGCCCTCCTCTTTACAAGTCCTGTCATAAATTATATAATAGTACAAAATGACTATTATATTGTACTTGTACGATATAATAATACATCTTGTTCGTTATATTGTCAATAAGAAGGAGGAACGTTTGATGGATTCCATGAATTTGATTGTCGCTAAAAATATACGGAGACTGCGTGAAGAAAATAAGCTGAGTATGGACGAACTGTCAAAGTTAAGCGGTGTCAGCAAAAGTATGCTTGCACAGATTGAACGGGGGGAGGGAAATCCAACCATTTCAACCCTTTGGAAACTCTCAAATGGCATGAAGGTGCCTTTCGACGCTTTAACCGTCCGCCCGAAAAGTCCTTATGAGATTGTGGATACGGCAGAATTACAGCCGCTGCTTGAAGATGGCGGGAAGGTTAAAAACTATTCCATCTTCCCGGATGATGAGAACCGCAGGTTTGCAGTCTATTATCTGGAATTGGATGAGGGAAGTTTCTGGGAATCAGAGCCGCACCTGAAAGGCACCACTGAATTCATCACAATATCTGCAGGCCGTATTGAAATCAGCGCCGATGGACACCGGTTCACGGTGGGGAAGGGCGAAAGCATACGGTTTAAGGCTGACTGTGTCCACTCTTACAGGAACACAGGGCATAAAACCGCAATCCTGCATATGATTTTGTATAATCCGTAAAAGGCAGGAATGGATTTCACCACACCCACCAGACCCCACCCTAAAAAGCGTCCATCCAGCAGATCCTGCAGCGTCCGTATGGTAAATCTGCACTATATATACCAAGGAAAATTTTGTAAATTTTTCACAATTACACAGACCGGGAAATTTTGATATATTAGATACTGCAATATGGCTGTAGCTTCTGTCGTGAAGGTCATTCACGGAGGCTGCAGCCTTTTTATGTCTGCAAAAAAAGAAAATCAAAGAAAATCAAACGGAGGTTTTTATGAATCAGGATTCAAACCATTACATGGCAGAAGAACCCATAGGAAGGCTGATGCTCAGGTTTTCCATCCCCTGCATCATGTCCCTGCTGGTATCTGCCCTTTACAACATCGTGGACCAGATTTTCATTGGCCGCGGCGTTGGATTTCTGGGAAATGGAGCCACCAATGTGGTATTTCCCGTGACAATCATCGCCCTTGCCCTGTCCCTTCTGGTGGGTGACGGATGCGCCGCCTTCTTAAGCATCTGCCAGGGACGGATGGACGGGGAGCAGGCGCACAAGAGCGTGGGAAATGCCGTCGGTATCATCACCGCGTCCGCCATCCTGCTGACCCTGGTATTTGCAGTGTTCCGCGACCGCATCCTGGTGGGCTTCGGCGCAACCGCCAATAATATGGGGTATGCCAGGGAGTATTTCTCCTGCCTGATCATCGGTATTCCATTTTTCATGTTTACCAACTCCATGAATTCCATCATCCGTGCCGACGGCAGCCCTCAGTTTGCCATGGGTTCCACCCTGATCGGATGTTTCATCAACGTAATCCTTGACCCCATAGCCATATTCGTGCTGGGCTGGGGCATGAAGGGAGCGGCGCTGGCTACCATCACAGGACAGATTGTGTCTGCCCTTCTGGCAGTATACTACCTGGCCAGGGCAAAATCCTTCCGCCTGAAAAAGAGCAGCTTCATACCGGATACCGCCATACTGAAGCATATCCTGCCCCTTGGGATCAGCAGCTTCCTGACGCAGATATCCATTGTGGTCATCATGGCCGTAATGAACAATGTACTGGTCATCTACGGCGCACAGTCCAAATATGGGGCTGACATCCCGCTGACCGTGGTGGGGATTGTCATGAAGGTATTTCAGATCGTGATATCCATTGTGGTCGGGATTGCGGCCGGCTCCCAGCCCATCGTGGGATATAATTACGGCGCCGGGCACTGGCACAGGGTAAAATCCATCTTCAGGACCATGATGATGGCCGAGTTCTGCGTGGGACTCATATCCATGATATGCTTTGAGGCCTTCCCACTACAGATCATCAACCTATTCGGCAGTGAGGACGGGCTGTACAATGAGTTTGCAGTGCTGGCCTTCCGCATTTTCCTGGGAGGGATCGTGCTCTGCTGCATCCAGAAATCCTGCAGCATCTTCCTGCAGTCCATCGGAAGGCCCACGCTGTCCATGATGCTGTCCCTGTTCAGGGACTTTATCTTAAGCGTCCCCTTAACATTAATCCTGCCCAGGTTGTCCGGCGTAACCATGACCCTGTATTCCGGGCCAATCGCAGACGTGGTTTCCTTTGGGGCGGCTGTCCTGTTCATGTCCCGGATTCTCAGGGAACTGGACCGGCTGGAGGACAGCGCAGGGGAACCGGCAGATATCCAGGGAAACATCCAATCCCTTGAAAAGGCCGGGTGCTGAAAAACCGGCGGTTAAGGAACTATCTGCTAATAAGCCAGGCGATGAAAATTCAGCGGATAATAAACCAGCCAATATTCCCATCATTACCGTCTCCGCCTGTCAAAACGCCTTCCAGGATCCCTTTCGTCCTCATACCGGCCGCGTCCAAAACCATTGCCAAAGGGGCCATCCCCATGGAAATGCTCCCTGCGGCTGTGGCCGCGGCTTAATATATAATCATGCATTTCCTTCATCCTGCCAAATGTATAGTCAGAAGGATGCTCCGGATCCAAATGCCTTATGATTTCGTCTTCCAGGCGTTCCAAAAAACCTTTAAACTGCTTCTGCTCCTGATCATCAAAGCAGTCAAACAGGCGGTCCGTGTCCCTGCCGTCAAACCCATCCGCCTGTTCTACCGCCCTGCGGCCCTCTTCCGTCAGTATGATATCCATACTCCGTCTGTCATGTTCACTTGGCACGCGCTTCACATAGCCCTTGTTCTCCAGCTTTCTTAATAGTTCGCTCATGGACTGGGTACTGATTCCAAGAAGATAGGACAGTTCCCTGTGGCTTATCTCCGGCTTCAGCTTTAAGATTGCCAGGATCCGGCCCTGGCCTTTAAATGGGCTTCCCATGGGGCCATTTTCCTTGTAAGCCTCTGTCTGGTAGCGGTGTAAGAGCATTCCGATATGAAAGAAGTGTTCGGACAGGTTTTTTCCATTGTCCTTCTGCTCCTGGCCTATACCCTGGTCCCTATCACAGTCTGCGTCACAGTATGACCCCCGCTCCCCGTCATAGCCTGCATCCTGGCCCATTTTGGGTTCCATGCCATGTTCCTTTTTGAGTTCCGTGCCATGTTCCTTTTTGACTTCCATGCCATGTTCCTTTTTTGGTTCTATGTCATGTTCCTTTTTGACTTCCATGCCATGTTCCTTTTTTGGTTCTATGCCATACTCCATGTCCTGCTTCCTGCTCTCATCTTCATTTCCCTTACTTATATTGCCCTCGCTCATATTTCCCTCATTCATATTGCCCTCGCTCATATTTCCCTCATTCATATTTCCCTCATTCATATTGCCTTCATTCATATTGCCTTCATTCATATTTCCTTCATCCATATTTCCCTCATTCATATTTCCCTCATTCATATAACCCACATCCAACTCCTTTCATTCTGCCGCCTGTTCCATGATTCCCCTGATACCTATTATGGATTCAGGGCTTAAATAATGCTCTATCCTGCATGCGTCATGCTCCGCGACCTCTTCCGGGACCCCGATGCTGCACAGGAACCGTTTAAATGTTTCATAGGAATCGTTGATTTTAGACGCAATTGCATAACCATCTTCCGTCAGGTCAACCTCATGGTTTTCATGTACCTTAATCAGGTTCTCCGATGCCAGTTTACGGAACGCAATGGAAACGCTTGGTTTTTTGACG
Source organism: Clostridium pacaense (assembly GCF_020709765.2). Lineage (NCBI taxonomy): Bacteria > Bacillati > Bacillota > Clostridia > Eubacteriales > Clostridiaceae > Clostridium > Clostridium pacaense. The sequence goes on along the minus strand of NZ_JAJFEB020000004.1, from coordinate 75,654 downwards.
TCCAGTGCCGATGCCACATCAATGGCCCGCACATGCCCATTCTTATTTTTCAAATACAATATGGCCTTTAGATAATTTTCTTTTGAAACCGTGATGTTCATGGCTCACCCTTCTTATATTCCAGCTACCCCAGAATCTGTTCCATACTCAACGAAAAAACGGGACTCAGCCCAAGCGCCCTCAGTTCTCCTTCAATGCCGTCCATACATCCATTGACCTCCTCCTGGGAACAGGATGGATTTACCGTGATCTGCAGCGACACAATCCTGCGCTCCGGACCGTAATCGTGGAAATCAATCTGCTTTAATGTCACAAGTTCCTTCCTTGCGTCAAAAACCGCCTGAATCTGGGACTGCTGCTGTCCGGATATCCCCTCGCCCAGAAGCAGTGTGAAGTGACTGATGAATGACTGGAATCCATCCTTCATGACCAGCACACTGATCATGATTCCCACAATCCAGTCCGCTGAAAGTCCGGTCAGTGAATAAAGGGCCGCAGAGCCAATGGTCAGCATGGTCATCTTGATGTCCGCGGCCTCATTCTGCTCACAGGCAGCCAGGGCCATGGAATCCAGCTCACGGTTCACATGTCTGGTATACGCCGACATACCGCACTTGACCAGGATGGACAGGAGGGATACCCCATAGACCAGAAGGGGCAATGAGCGGTCCCGCGGGTGCCGGATCCAGTGTATGGATTCCCGGAACATGGAAACTCCTGCCAGGATAATGGTCATGGAAATAATGAGGCCAAGGACATATTCCACCCTGCCATGGCCATAAGGATGAAGGCTGTCCCCCTTGCGCCCGGACATCCTGAATCCCAGCAATACCAGCAGGGAGTTTAATGCATCCATCAGGTTATCATACCCTTCCGCCAGGACAGCCACATTCCCGCACGTGATTCCGGCCGTATACTTACAGGCAAAAAGCAGGAGGTTGCCGGCCGCGGACAATATCCCCACCCTGGCGCCCAGGTTTTCCCTGGACATGGGCTGTGTCAGTGTTTGTTCCATATATACCACTCCTCTCCGGGCCGGCATGGGCCAGCCATATGGACGATTTTACGGATACCCCGGTATCCGTACACGTAAATTACATCAGGTACCTGATATAAATATAGCAGGTACCTGATGTATTGTCAACCCGGAGTTTAAAATCAGTTCACCGGCCCAGACAGATTACGAATCAACCGTATAACCATTCTTCCCTTTCTGTTTGGTGCGGTAAAGCGCCTGGTCTGCCTTTTCATACAGTGTGTCAAAGTCCCGGTCTTCTTCCGAAGCCACCGATATCCCGATGCTTGCGGACATTTTCCATGTCTTTCCATCCCTGGTGCATTCCGTGTCCAGGGCATGTGAGAGTTCCGCCGCCTTCTTCCTGACCCAGTCCGCGCCCGGAATGGGAATGAATGCCACAAACTCATCACCGCCAATCCGTCCCAGCACATCACCCTCCCGGAAATGTTCCCGTATGATCCTGGTGAATTCCCGTATGCAGTAATCCCCAAATGCATGGCCAAAGCAGTCATTGGCCTGTTTGAAATTATCAATATCAAAGATGAAGAATGCGTATGCCTTTTCAGGCTCCTCTGTCAGCAGTGCAGTCACCTTGCGCTTGGTTGCGGCCTTGGTCAGGAACCGTGTCATCTCATCAATATAAGCCAGAAGCTCCTTTTTCTTTTCCTCATCAATATTCTTACGGTAGGTAAACATGTGCAGGCAGTTATCCTCATGGGAAAAGAAAATATACGCGTCAATGCGCATCCAGAAATAACCGCTGCCATCCTGGGTTATCATGAAATCGTATTTCAGGTGGCTGTTTCCATTTTCATATTCCCGGATTACATTCTCAGGAGTGAAGGTAGAGATGTAACCCTGCCTGAATTCCTTCTTAATCTGCTTCTGCGCTATGACCCGCAGTGCCTGGTCATAGGGCAGCCCCTGGGCTCCCAGGCTTTCAAAGTACTGGGCCGTGCGCTGGTTTCCTGTACAGTTCCTGGTAATGTTCAGTTCGTAGATATTGTCGTAGAGCTGTTCCGTTGCCTGCTGGAATGCATTTTCCCGCTCCTCCATAAGCTTTGTGATCTGCTTGTTAAAATTGCGTATGACCGTGGTGATGATGAACAGCACAATGGAAATGATGACAGCAATGCCAAGGATGGTCTGGTACAGGCGGTCCCGTATCACATGGACCGTATCCTCGCTGTCCTGGTCTATGACAAGGTGCCAGGACAGATCCGGTATGTATCTTGTGACCACGAAACTCTTCCCCTGGTCCAGGGAGTTGTCGGTCCAGAATCCAAGATTCTCCGTATCCTCTTTAAATCCCATGATTTCATCCCGTATCCCCTCCTGCCCGTGAACCTCAAACCAGTCTGTCTTACTGTAACCCGTATATGTGGTGGATACCTCAATTATACCGTCCTCATTGACCAGGCATATGTTCATGTTGTATTTGTCCTCATAGCCCTCAAGGAATTCTTTCAGGTAGCTGATGCGGATTCCCACCCCTACAATTCCCAGTATATTCCCGGAGCTGTCCGCCACCTTACAGTTCACGAATACCGTGATGGCATCATCCGAACCATCCACCTCATCGTTATCCACATTCATGGAATATCCAAGGCCGCTGTCCATCAGGTCAAAATACCAGCCATTCTCCGGATCATCCTCAGCCAGCACCCTGTCTATACCGTTGAAATTATAATACCGCCTGGTAGCTGACGATACCAGGAAAACAGAATCAAACCCGTATTTATCCCGGTAGGTTTTAAGGTAGGTCTGAAGCCTTTGGACATATTCCCCATTCTCAAGGTTTTCTGTCTCACAGGACAGCTGCTCCACCAGGAGGCTGTCATGGGCCATTGTCAGCGAAATGTTGACCGGCTTTGTCAGAAGGGTCGTAAGCTGGTAATGGATCCCCTCCCCTGTAAGCGATGCAACCTGTTCAATATTATTAAGAGTGGCCTGGTAATTGGCCCTGTAACTGAAAAACGCGGTCATGGAAAATCCTACAATCAGGACGATACTGATCAGCAGGTTTGTTTTGATTAATTGATTATTCTTCACAGCTGTTGTCTCCATTCTCATACCGTTATTCACCCCGTGCCCTCCTATATAGGCCACCCTATATAAGACATTCAATATGTGCCATCCTGCCAGGGAAGGATGGTCCATTGCATAATAAAAAGCCGCCAGAGGATTTAATTGCTCTGTGCAGCTTTTGAAATTCATATGGTTGCAGGTCACACCATCGTCCCTATTCTTATTATACACGACTTTTCTGTTTGTGGAATCCGTTTATTAAAAGAATATGAAAGGAATATCAGGTTCCGGAAATTCTTACGCCCTGATTTCCGCCTTACCTTTTCTCCAATAGTATGGTAAAATCTTATATAATCCGAGAAAATCAGGGCCTAATTTACAGCAGATTTCATACGATAGGGGGATGTGACATTGATAAATGAGAATGAACTGCAGCAGGTCATCTACAACGTACTGCTGATGCAGATCCGGTTTGGCGCGTACCGTTACGGGGCACGCCTGCCCACGCTGGAAGAAGCCAGCCAGCTGTTCCTTGTGTCCATTGACACGGTCCGTGCCGCCTATCTGAGCCTGAAACAGGAGGGCTATATCAGTCTGTCCAGAAGCGTGGGGGCTTCTGTCAGGGTATTATACACATCTGAGGAGATAGAACAGCACATACAGGCATTTTATGCCCTCAGGAAAGATGGGCTGATTGACGTAAGCCGCTCCATGCGGCCCCTGTTCAGCCATGCACAGTGCATTGGCTTTCAAAACGCCTCACCGGAAACATTGGATAAAATCCAGGCGCTTTCCTCTGACAGCCGCCTTCTTCCTTCCCATGCCATGATCCGGATCCTGCAACACATTTATGGTTCCCTGGATAATGATCTGCTGATGCGCCTTGTATGGAGGATATTCATGTTCTTCCAGGCGCCCTTCCTCAGTATAGACCAGAACATAAAACACTTCGAGGAAGAAGCCAATCCACTCTTTAACATGATTAGGCTCTGCCGCAACAAGGAGTGGGAAAGGCTGAGGATTGCGGTGGAGGATTTTCAGGAACAGCTTTCCACGGCCCTGATTGGTTTTTGTGACAAGCGTATCATGATGTCCCCTGCCGGCAAGCAGATTGAATTCCATTGGTACAGCTATGAGAAGGCTTCCCAGCTCCGTTACTCCCTTGGCATGGAAATCCTGATTTCCGTCAACCGCGGCCTCTATCCGGCCGGCTCCTTCCTTCCCTCGCTGGATAAGCTTTCAAAGGAAAAACATGTTTCCGTCAGCACGGTACGCCGTACCCTGAACCTGCTCAACAGCATCGGCGTAACAAAGTCCATCAATGGGCTGGGAACCAGGATCCTCTCGCAGGAGGAAATTGCTGATAATTGCGATTTAACCCAGCCCGTTGCCCGCAGGCGCCTGCTGGATTGTGCGCAGGGTCTCCAGGCCATTGCCCTCTCCTGTAAGGATGTGGCTGAACTGACCGCTGCTTCCCTTGACAGCGAGGCAATATGCCAGTTTTGGCAGCATCTGGATTTATTGAAACAAACGGACAGATATGAACTGACTGCATTTTCCATCCTCAAGTTCTTCATCCATCACGCCCCCTTCCACGCAGTCAGGACAGCATACGCAGAACTGTTCCAGCAGCTGATGTGGGGGCATCCGCTGCGCGGTATGCGCACGGATGCGGATGACCTGAAGTCATTCTATCTGTCCTATCTGGACTTTTTTATAGGATGCGTGAAAAAGAACGACTTTACCGGGTTTGCGGATAAGCTGGAGGAACTTATCATGTTTGAATTCAGGTCAATGCTTGAAAAGCTTGAGGCTCTTGGGATTCCGGAAGCCTCCTGCCTGCTTTTTTAGGCAATTCACCTGACCTGCCCGCCTTACTGGCAAATCCTCTCCTGATGCCGCTTCAGCTGCTCCAGGCTCCTGATACAGTAATATCCGTTAATCTGTTCAATCAGGGCCATCTCCTTCAGCTCCTTGATTGCCCTGACGGCCGTAACCCGGTTGATTCCTAACAGGTTGGATAGAAGCTGCTGGCTGATTTTCTCCTTAATCAGAATCTTGCCGTCATAGGGTACTCCGTAGTGCTCTGCGAATATAAGAAGAAGGTCGCATATCTTCCAGGCCGCATTATGGAAATTCGTATGCCGTATCTGCTCCATGGAGGAAAGGAACTTGGTGGAAAGGGATTCCATGATATCCATGGATAACTGGGGGTCCCTGGCAATCCCCTCCAAAAGCATGTCCTTTGTAATCAGTATCAGCTCAGACGGAAGGACCGTCTTAAAATTAACCGGGGATTCCTGGTCAAAGAGAAGGTTCCCCTCCAGAAGGATGGAGTTGCTTTCATTAAAATTGTAAATCCGCTCCTCCCCTGTTATGGTGGTCTCAAAGGCAGCCACCCTGCCCCTCTTGACAATGTAGCAGTAGCCCGGCTTTGTTCCGGCCTGGACCAGCATATGGTTCTTTGGAAATACCTTTCTCTGTCCCAGCTTCTCAAGCCTGGAAATTCCCCTTGGAAGATACAGCAGACGCGAGACAAAATTCGCATGCGGCATCTGTACGGCAGCGCCCGATTCCTGATTCACAAAAATCCCCCTCCCTCAATATGAACTTTTACCAGCCTTACCAGCACATGCCCGGGAATCCATCCCCGCCCGGACATGTCCTGAAACGCCCCCAACGTTCCCCTTAACTCTTAACAAGATTATAACACTGTTATGTTTTTAACGACCAGTAGTATATGCTACATTATAGCAGATTTTTACACTTGTTGAAAGTGATAAGATTGTAGTATTGCCAACTTCCCTGAATCCGGTTATTATGATATAAGTAGGTATATTGGGAGGGGTCTTAATTTGAAAACAGTGATTATATTAGGCGCAGGACAGTTCGGGCGTGCCGTGTCCAGGCTGCTGAATACAGAACAGATGGATTTGATTGCATTCGGGGACAACAATCCTGCCCTTCACCATATGGGGGAGGAGGACAGGATCAGGATGGGATTCCCGCCCCGCGTCCCCATCCTCCCGGTGGACCAGGCGGTAGCCATGTCCCCAGACTGTATCCTTACAGGCATCACCGATGGATACAGGACCAGGCAGCTGAAGGAGCAGGCCCTGTCCCTTGGTTTCCGCGGGGAGTTCCTCCTTCTCGAGGAGCTTTACCGCTGCTTTGATATACGCAGCGCTACCTTAAAGCAGATGGCCAGACGGTTACATCAGCAGGACATTCCCGGGCAGATTGCCGAACTTGGCGTCTATAAGGGTGATACGGCCTGGAAACTCAATGCCCTGTTTCCTGACAGGAGGCTGTACCTGTTTGACACCTTTGAGGGGTTCGATCCAAGGGATATACAAAAAGAAGAGGAATATGGATGTTCCTTTGCAAAGAAAGGGGATTTTTCCGATACAAGTGAAGCAGCGGTCTTAAACCGGCTGCCGTTTCCCGGACGCGCGGTGATACGTAAGGGGTATTTCCCGGAGACCGCGTCCGGGCTGGATCATGAAACCTATGCCCTGGTAAGCCTGGACGCAGACCTTTACGCGCCGCTTCTGGCGGGCCTCCAATACTTTTATCCCAGACTTTCCCCCGGAGGCATGATACTGATGCATGATTATAACAATGAACGGTTCCAGGGCGCGGCACAGGCGGTGGCTGATTATGAAAAGGATGATCAGCGGCTTTCCCTGGTCCCGTTGTGCGACCTGCATGGCAGCGCTGTAATCATGAAGCCTGCGGTATAGGGAAAAAGGGGGCGTACCACATGAATAACCAGGATTTCAGACAGCATTTCATCAATACCTGTGAGCTGCTGGGCATAAAGGATTACCAGCACCGCATTTATACCGTACGTCCTGTCATGGAGCCGGGTAAGACCTACTCTTCTTCCGATGATATGATGCGCCTCCTCTTTCTCCCCAGGCAGAGGACCTGTACCTTTAACCAGGTCCTGCACCTGTTCACGTGGAAAGAGGGGTTTTATCCAGTCTGGATAAAGGCAGCCTGCAGCGGGAACGATATCACGCTGGATACCAGCCTGCGCATAAGAAAAGCCGGGGCCATGGACGACGGCCGGTTCTATCCTTTTATCACCTGATATACACCAGGTCCACAATATGCTCATTGGAGTGGGACTTGTCCCACCCATCCTTTTTTTTCATCTCCAGGATGGCCTTATCTGTAAATGAACCCTCCACGCATCGGATCTGGGGGTAATACTCCTTCGTCTCCACCACATGGGTGAATCCGAAATTGCTCTCCAGCTTCTTAACCAGCGCGCCCTCCTCCAGTTCTTCCACACTTTCAGGCACTTCAATATACTCCAGGTCCACACATCCGTTAACCGCGTATTTCCCAATGCGCTTCAGCCCCTGGGGCAGTTTCAGCCCGGTCAGTTTTTTATTCTGGTAAAAGGCCTGGGCGCCGATTCCAACCGTTCCCTCCGGCACCTCAATCCTGCCTTCACAGTTTCTTCCGCTCTTTACAACCCCATTTTCAATCACTAATCCGGATTGCGTGGTTCCGGTAAATAATCCTTCCATATGCATACCTCACTTTCCAACTTCCATCCTCCTGCCGCAGCAGGCTACAAAGAGGGATTTTCCAAAACAGCGGAAAAATCCCTCTTTTAAATCCTATTTTACAGATACGCGCCTAATCCCCGCTCCTGGCCTTCAGGATTGCATTTCTCATCAGGTCCTTCATCATGAACAGCTTATATTCATTCTTTCCCATGGGCCGCGCATCCCTGACAGCCAGTTCTGCCGCAGCTTCCGCCACCTCTTCCGTTATGGTCCTTCCTTTGAGGAATTCCTCCACATGGGTCATACGGTATGGCACGGGAGCCACGCCGCCGTATACCAGCCTGACGCCCTGGATGACATCATCCGTTACATCCAGGCAGGAGGCCAGGGAGACAATGGCAAAATCAATGGCATCCCTTACACGCTTCTTGTCATAATGCATCCGGCCCTTTAACCGTGGCACACGGATTTCCTTTATCAGCTCACCTGGGTTCAGGATGTCCTGGACCGTCAGTTCCCTGGTCAGCAGTTCCTCCGCAGACAGGGTGCGCTCCGTGGTAACGATCTCAGCCTCTGCCATCACCAGCACAGGGCTTATATCGGACGGGGAAACAGCGTAACAGCCGCAGTTCATGCAGCGCCCAGCCTCTGCCATGGCAGTCCCGCGGTCAAAGGAGGCAGCATCCTCTTTTACCAGGCTCCGCTCCTCCAGGGGAAGCTCCTGCAGCTTGTTGGATATCCCTGTCCCCACGGATTTGGGATCAAAGTGGAGGAATGAATTACTGCCGGTTCCTGCACCACTGCACCGTGAACGGCTGCCTTCCTCACTGCCGCACGGTACCCCGCCGCACGCCGGGCCGTCCTCCTCAGAACCGCCCAAATCCCGGTTCATCCCTGCGGCGGCAACACGGCCCGCCTGAATGGCCCGGATGGCAATATCCGGCCCCGTGACAGCGTCCCCTCCGGCATAGATTCCTTCCTTCTTTGTCTTAAAGGACTCCGTATCCGCATCAATCAGTCCTCTGGCGGATTGGAGCTGTTCCCCGAACCGCTCTCCCAGGAAACTTAAATCCACCCTCTGTCCTGTTGCCAGGATGATGGTGTCCGCATCCATGACCATCCGGTCTTCCTCGTCATATACGGGTGAGAAACGGTGTTCACCGTTAAACACGGACAGGCATTTCTTAGCTTCCAGGCCAGTCACCTTCCCGCTGCCGTCCGTCACGATGCGGCCCAGTCCCCAGCCGTTATAAAGCTTTACGCCCTCTTCTTTTGCCCTGGCAATCTCTTCTGAAGCAGCTGGCATTTCATGTTCCTGTTCCAGGCATACCAGTTTCACCTCTTCTGCCCCCAGACGTGAGGCAGTCAGGGCCACGTCCATGGCCACATTGCCTCCGCCGCACACCAGCACCTGGCTGCCCATGGATTTCTCCAGATATGTATTGACCTCCACCAGGAAGTTAAGGCCGAACTGGGTCAGGTTCTCCCCCTCAAGTCCCAGCACCGGCTGTTTCCACGCGCCGGTCCCCATATAAAGGCTGTCGGATTCCTGCTGTATCTCTTCCACCGTGATATCCTTCCCCACGCAGACACCCAGCCGGAACTCCACGCCCATATGCGCAAGGGCATCCACATAGGCGTCCACAATATCCTTTGGCAGGCGGTAATGGGGGATTCCGTAGCGCAGCACCCCTCCTGCCTTTTCCATGCGGTCGTATACAACCACCCTGTGTCCGGCTTTCCTCAGATAATAGGCCGCAGCCAGTCCGCCGGGACCCGCGCCGATGATGGCCGCCTTCCTGCCGCTCTCCTTTTCCGGCGCGGTATAGTATTCCTCTGCGTGCTCCAGGATATAATCGCCCAGGGACCGCTCCACCCCATGGACATTGACGCTGTCCCCGTAGGTACACTGGTTGCAGTCATCCTGGCACAGGTGGGGGCAGATGCGTGAGGTCATCATTGGCATGGGATTATAGCGCAGGATGATCCTGGCCGCCCCGTCCCAGTCCCCTTCCCTGAGCCTTTCCATGTACCCCGGCACATCCGTCCCTGCCGGGCATGACCTTGCACACGGCGAACCGTGGCAGTCCATGCCGCCGAACACGGAATGGTAACGGTTCTCACCGTTAATGGCATAACAGGTCTTTCCTCCCTTGCGCTTACAGTCCAGAGCCTTCCCCACGGAATCCGGATAACGGTAATACCAGCACCGCACATCCTGGCAGATGTTGCCGCCAATGGTCCCAATGGAGCGGATCAGGGGGGATGCAACGGAATACGCCGCCTCCGCAAGGGCCGGACATGCCTCTTTTACAGCCTGTTCCTCAGCAATCCGGTTCAGCCTGCAGCCAGCCCCGATCTTAAGGCAGTCCTCCTGCGCTTCAAGGACGTCAAACCCCGGAATCTTCTTCAGGTTGATTACGGTTTCAGGATATGTCTTTAAGATACCGTCTTTATAGACGCCCAGCAGGTCCGAGCCTCCGGCCATGGCCTGGGCCGCGCCCTTTGAATCTTTTAACATCCTGCCCGCTTCCTCGAAGCTGGCAGCATTTACATGATTAAACTGTTTCATGGTCCATTCCCCCTCTATTCAATCTTTCCCATGGCTTTTAACACAACGGCCGGCGTGGTGGGATACTCCTTCACTTCCGCACCGATGGCATTGGACACAGCCATCAGGATGGCTGAAGGTGCGGGCGAACCGCTGATTTCACCGAATCCCAGTGCATGGAAGGATTCCGTATCAAACTGGCTCTCCAGTATCACGGTGTCAAAGGGCGGGAACTCATTGAAGGTGCGCCATTTATAATCAATCATATTACCGCTGACAAACCGTCCCAGCTTTTTATCCATGACCATCTCTTCAAACAGGGCCGTGTCAGCCCCTGCAGCGCCAAAGGAGCCTTCTGCCTGCATCCGCACATTGACCGGGTCAATGATCTGGCCCACATCCGTTCCCTCCAGGGCGCGGAGCAGCCTGACCTCCCCTGTCTCAAGGTTCACCTCCACCTCTGCAAAATACAGGGCGAAGTTGGGCTTGTCAAAGTTCTGCTGGTAAAGCCCCATTCCGGTGATGGTCATCTCAGGTGTGCCGGTAATGGCAATCCAGGGAAGGCGCATCTGCGGATTCTTCTTCGGGAATACCAGGAAGTCCTCCGTATCCAGTTCTTCCGCATCCATGTGCAGCTTCTCAGATGCCAGCGTAAGTAGCTTCTTTTTGGCATCATTGGCAGCCCGGACCGCACAGGTGCCCATGGTGATGGTTCCCCTGGAACCGATCATGCCTGCATCGTATCCCGTCCCATGGGTATCGGAGTTCACCAGCTGGACGCCGTCAAAGGGAACCTTCATGACCTCCGCCACCATTTTCTGGATGGCATGGCGCTGGGCGCCTCCTGTTTCACCGATACACATTTCCACGGTCACGCTCCCAAAGGGATGGAGCTTTACAAACCCTTCCGTGGGGTCTTCGCCGATGTCCGCATTGCCGTGTACACCCACGCCCACGCCGATGGCCCGCTTTCCGTCCTCACTGACCCAGGTTGGGACCTCCCAGCCCTTCCATTTGTCCTTCCAGCCAAAGCTGGCCGCGGATTCCTCAAATGCAGCCGTAAAGTCCACGGAGCGCACTTCCCACCACTTATAGTCACGCCAGATATAGGAGTCCCCGGCTTTTACGAAATTCTTCTTAAATACCTCATAGGGATCCATCCCGGCTGCCCGGATTGCCGTGCAAACAAGGGGAATCAGCGCGCCTTTCAACTCCTGCCCGCCAAATCCCCGTATGGGCGCCTGGGAGCTGTGGTTGGTGGCAATCAGCATGGTATCCAGGTCCCAGTTCTTACATTTGCCGCAGAATGCCTGGGCCTCCCCCAGCCCCACGGCCGTCATGGCCTGGGCGTAAGTGGAGGACATGCCGGAATCAATGTACCACATGCCCTGGATGGAATTGATGATGCCGTCCTGCGTGATTCCCACCTTGCCGCGGATACGGCTGCCCTGACGCAGTTCATAGGACAGCATGTGGTCCGTGCGGTCCATCATCAGCTTCACGGCCCGGCCCGTCTCGCGGGCCAGGGCGATGGCCTGGAGGGCCAGATGGGGAATCAGCTGCTTGCTTCCGTAGGAACCGCCGGAGTGGCATGCAATCACGCGCACCGCCACGCCGGGTATGGATGCCTCTGTGTTGAACTTCTGGAGATGGGGCGCGCCGCCGTTGTAATAAAGGGTCACTGCGCTGGGGCTGGTCCACTGGGCAATCACGCCCGGTGATTCCGGCGGCAGCGGATGGGGCAGCTTGTCGTAGCAGTAGTATCCTTCCGCCACGTATGCTGCTTCCTCAAACCCTTTTTCCACGTCCCCCACATGGATCTGATTAAAAGGCTCCTCGGAAAAAGGCGTTACCTTGGGCAGCACATTGCCCGGAAATTCATCATAAAGCTGAGGCGCACCAGGCTTGATGGCCTCCTCGCAGTCCAGCACAAAGGGCAGTTCCACATACTCCACTTCAATCAGCCTGCATGCCTCGTCCGCTGCCTCCAGTGTCTCAGCCGCCACCAGTGCCACACTGTCCCCGGTAAAGCGGACACGCCGGTCCAGGACCCGTCTGTGCTGCGGCAGCCCGCATTTCCAGTCAGGGGCGTCCTTATAGGTCAGTACTGCCTTGACTCCGGGCAGGGCTTTTGCTTTCTCCACGTTGATATCCGCAATATCTGCGTGGGGATAAGGACTTCTCAATACCCTGGCAATGAGCATTCCCGGAATCCGCACATCGTCTATGAACTGGCGGCGGCCGGATATCAGATCCCTGCCGTCCGCCCGTGTTACATGTTTTCCTATGTATCTGTAATTGCTGCCGCCCATACTATACCTCCCCCTTTGCCCTGATGTCCTTCATCCGTCCAATGGCATCCTCAATGGCAATCATGACCTGATAATGGCTGATGCACCTGCAGTAATTGCCTGACAGGGCTTCCTTTATGTCCTCCCTGGTTGGGTCCGGCTTTTTGTCAAGCAGGGCCTTGGCCGACATGACGATTCCCGGCGTGCAGAACCCGCACTGAAATGCCGAATTGTCCACAAAGGCCTTCTGCAGGATGCTCAATTCCCCTGTTGCCTGGTCTTCCAGCCCCTCGATGGTGGTCACCGCAGCCCCGTCACAGTCAGCGGTCAGGATCATGCAGGACGCAACCGGGTCGCCATTTAAGATAACCGTACAATTGCCGCAGGCCCCGTGGTCGCATCCTATCTTGGTCCCCGTCAGGTCCAGCCTGTCCCTGAGGGTATGGACCAGCGTCTCGGACGGCTTTACACAGCCCTCTGCGTCACCGATGATGAATGTCCGCATTACCCCATTAATCTGAATTGAAACTTTGTCCATTGTTACCTCCTGTATCTTTTATTTCCGGACGTACCCTCCGGCATTTTCCCCTGTTACCGTCATGCCGGACCTTCCTGTGGCGCCGGATTGCATATACCGTGCTGGTTCCATCATACCATCCGGCACCGGAATTATTAAGTATGCCAGGCCACAGATGGAATCCTGGCAACAAATGTAATCTGGCATCAGGTGTAACCTGTACTACTTGTTCTTTTCCACTGTCCCGTCTACACTATTGTTAAATAGATGACAAAGGGGTGCGGGCTATATGAAAACAGTTGTAATTCTTAGCGCCGACAGTCTGGGGATGGCTGTTGCGGAAATGCTGAATCCGATGGAAATGAAGCTGGTGGGTATGGGGGATTTAAGGGCTGAGGCCTGGAACGTGTTCTCTGATTTGGAAAAAGGGGAACTGAAGGAAGAAATCGAGGGCATGCCTGTGATGCCCGTTGACCTGGCCGTGGGGCTTCAGCCGGACATCCTTGTCATAGCCACCACGGACGCGGAGAGAAGCCATGCACTGGAATACATGGCAATCCGGGCCGGATTCCTCAACGACATTGTATTCATAAGGGATATCCATGAGCAGTTCTCCATCCGCTGCAGCGTCCTGCGCCGCCTGTGCCGCCGTCTTGACGGCCTGGGAGTGGAGGGAAATGTGGCGGAGCTGGGATGTTACAGGGGGGATACCTCCTGGCAGCTCAATGCCCTGATGCCGGAACGCAGGCTTTACCTGTTCGATACCTTTGAGGGCTTTGATCCCAGGGACGTGGCAAAGGAGCTGGAACTGGGATGTTCCGAAGCAGAACCCGGCCGTTTTGGGGGTGCGGATGAAAAGAAGCTTCTGGAACGCATGCCCTTCCCGGACAATGTAACCGTCAAAAAAGGATGGTTCCCGGAAACTGCGTTTGATATGGAGGAAGAGACATTTGCCCTTGTCTATATGGATGCCTGCCTCTATAACCCAACCCTGTCCGGGCTGGAATTCTTCTTTCCCCGCATGGGGAGGGGAGGCGTGATCCTGCTGACAGGATGTGATGACATGAAATACCGCGGCGTTGCAAAGGCCGTGGAGGATCTGGAAACAAAGTACGGCGCCCTGCTGATGCTGCCTGTGGGTGACCTGGAAGGCACGGTCATGATCGTGCGCCCTTGATTGCATATACCAATGATTACATATACCAATATGGGGCATCCGCTGTCCATGCAGGACAGCTGCATCGGTCCGGCCGTCACCAGAATGGAAATAACCGGCACAAGCCACGGCTGCAAAACAAAAGTTCCTGCGTTCTCCTGGTTTTAAAGCCGCCGGCTTGTGGATGGGAAAGGGCTGTATCTGGCCCGCCGCCGCAGGGCATGGAAACATGCCGCATAAAAAAGCGCCTTGTATGTATTGGGGAATACGTAAAAGCGCCTTGGGGGGAGGGATGAAAAGGTAACGTTTTCGGGGCTGTAAGTATAAGACCGGTATCTTCCGCGCCACAGAAGCACATGCGGGCAGGTACCGGTCATCCAACCCTGGTTGTAAAGAAATTGATTGGCATGTACCCATGTTCATGCCAGGCTTTGTATGAAAGACCAGAAAGGACAAATTATATGAACTTTTACAAAAATCATTTTGGTATGATTATTTCGTCTGTTGTAGCCATATGCATCTCCTTAATCATGGCAACCTCTGCCATCTTTGTTGACAAACTTACGTTCACGGTGCCTTTGCTTGTGAAGAACTGGGGAACCGCCTTTCTTGTGATTTCGCTGACAGGCATGATATTCCCGCTGACCGACTGGTCCTTTGCCCTTGGAAGGAAGCTGGGGCTGAAGCCGGAAACCCTGCCCCATGTGCTTCTGGAGAATTTTGTGGCCACCTTGTTTTTTAACACCACCGCAACCATTGTCCTTACCGCGGTAAACGTGTTTAACAATCCGGAGATAGAAGGGGCTGTGGCAGCCGGATTCCTGCCAAGCACCTCCGCTGTATTTGTAAACGGCGTGATTCATGACTGGCCCATCATGTTCGTCATAAGCTACATATTTGCATTCTTTGTGACCAAGGCCGCCATTAAGATTGCAAAATCATCGGTGGGTGAATTAAAATCACCCCATTCACCTCAGAACCAGTTCTGATGCATGCCCTGGAATAGGATCCGCTGGTTTGTATTCTTCCGGGGTTTTGAATATGTATACAGCGAAAAGCCGTGACGATTCCAGGTCACGGCTTTTTGCTTTTACAGTGTATCCTGCCTTCAGTATAACTATTTGCCGCTTCATCCGGCACACCCATAAGTTTCATCCCGTTTTCAGTGCATACATACATTTGGTGATAAACAATGCAAAGACCATTATTTACCCAAAAGCCATCGCAGCAATCCATCGCATTAAAGTACATCATATATTGAGGTTTACAATACCCGGGAAATCAGGTTATATGCTGTAACCGCATAAAGCAGGACCGTCATTACACCAAGACAGACCGCCTCCCCTTTTGAACCTTTATCATAACTTTCTTTTGCATTCACTATCATTGACAATCCCAAAAATACAAACATTATTGGCGTGGAAATATCAAATGACACCAGCCTCAGCAAACCAACCGCAGCAAAAAGTATCGTTAATACTGAAAATATGGCCTTCCACTTACGCATCTCTTTTCCTCCTGGCAGTATATGTTATCTTAATTGTAAAATAACCGGATTGGGAAAGATAGTATCTGAATCCTTAATATTTACTGCATTCCTGTTGATGGTTGATGGATTCTATTGTATTCTGTATTTAACAAACCGGAACAGCCTCCGGAGGTGCCTCATAAAATAAAACGGTTAAGGAGAAATTAAATATGCCATTTGCAGAAACATGTATCTATCAGGTTAAGCCCCAGAAGGTGGATGAATTTGAATCATTAATGCTGGAAATCCAGGATTTTCTAAAGAAACAGGAGGGATTACTCCTGCTGCGGCTGGTTAAGAGAGGATACCATATAGACCTGGAACAGATCAGGGAAGGTCTGCCTCCCAAAGAAATCACCCGCATCATCAAAAGCGTCAAGTATGTGCTTTACTGGGAATTTGATACAAAGGAAAGTTATGGAACTGCCCAGAAAAATCTTTATGACAGCCACTGGAAGTCCATTGAGAGATGCCTGGTAATGCCCCATGATAAGTACTTGGGTGAAGTATTATTCTGACAGCAGGATCTAATCCAACGCTGTCCAATTACGTTTACATGGCGCCTTGCGGCTCATTTCCACCGTAACAGCATCCGTACCCGCAGAATGTCCCATATAAAGGATTTCCAGGTAAATGCAAAAGACCTTCAGCCGTAAACAAAACAACCGAAGGTCTTTTCCCTTCCCCCTGCCTGGGGAAAAATATGATGTACCATTATTCAGCGTTCACGCTCCCACTGGCCCTTGCTGTTGCGGCCAAATGCGCTCCCGCCCCCTGCCTCCACATACCCAAGTATGTAAGGATACAGGTTGCATACGGTATTCAGGGACCAGATGGATGCATGTCCGGGATTATTTACATATTCATCCGTCTCATCGCCTGCAAAAAAACGCCAGCCCGTGTCCGGCCACTTGTCGCTGGTATCCTCATCCCGGTACATATATCCGATGGCCCTTCCCTCTTCAATCTGCTTTGACACAATGCAGCCGCCGTTATGGGGAAGCAGCTGGACCCATTCCCTCTCATCCGGCACATACCAGGCATTCCTGTACCACGCCCCGCCTTCTTCCAGAAGATGGCGTACAAGGTTTGCATTGATGTCCAGGAAGGACAGCATATCCTCCTCATTGTTTTCCGGGACAAAATAAACAGCCCCGCAGATACAGCTTATGGCATATTCCTTGAAACTGTGGTAAAACACCTGCGCCTTGGCTATCTGATAATCGAATATCCCAAAAAACTCCTCTTCCGTTATCATGCCGCACGCAAATGCCTTCCGCCCCAGTCCAATCCGCTCATTGATATCCCATGCATAGAATCCCCGTTCCTCCAGGTAGGGACGGAACATGGAGGCACGGTCAATCCGCTCTTCAAAGGCCATCCTGCCCTCTTCCCCCAGCTCCTTAAGGTCAAACAGCGGCGCGCCGCACCAGAAGGTCATGAACTGCTCATACTCCTTGCCCGATGTATACTGCTTCATGCAGGCCTCCTCCAGGCTTTCCCTGTCATGGATGCCGTAAAGCCGGAACAGGTGGGCCTTCAGTTCCTCTGCATCCTTATCATCCTGACACCTGTAGAGATTTTCATATCCCATGTGTACCGGGATTCCCGGCGCCTTACGGCATGTGGCGATGCCGCTTAAGAGCAGGGCAAATTCCTTCCTGTCCGTGACCCGGGGCTGCTGCGGTTCAGGCATTGCCTGTATTTCCGTTAAGACGGCCCTGAGGGCTTGTGCTATCTTATCCATCTGACTGCCTCCTGTATTTGATAGGGACAGTATAACATATACATGCATTTACATCCAGATGGAAATCCTTTATCCCATCACGGCCTTCCCCGCATACCCGCATTCCCCTGTAATCCCCTGGTACCGGCAGGTGCTGCACTCCGTGATATACCCCACATACTTATCGGTTTCAATATAAGCCCCGCACAGGCCCTGATGGCGGGCATATACCTGAAGGCACATATCCGCTACAAAATTACAGGCAGTGGCTTTGCCGCCACAGTATTTACAGACATAATCCCCGCAGGCCCTTTCCTCTGCCTCCATACCGTTTGGAAGACGCATTTTCTTTAACTGACGGCCCATATGCCATGGCCTCCTTTCCATTGATGACGCCGGGTTGCCTCCGGCCCTATGACTAAGCGCTGCCCGGCTTAAATCCGCCGCCCGGCGCCCGGTATCTGAAAGAAGGCGGCAAGGAGCCGCCTTCCTGGTTATTTATCTGGTTATTTATCTGGTTTCTTATCCAGTTGCTTATGGGAGCCGGCTACTTGGAATTCCTGTCATCCTTCATGCCATGGAGCGCTCTCCAGATATGCTCCGGATCCAGAGGCAGTTCCGTGAAGTATACGCCGGTTGCCATATTAACCGCGTTGGCAATGGCCGGAGCCACCGGAGCCGCGGAGCCTTCGCCAGCTTCCTTTGCGCCCAGGGGGCCTTCCTCATCCGGTGCAAAGTCGTAGAAAGTACGCATCTTAGGCATGTCAAGGGCGGTTGGCAGACGGTAGTCGCGGAAGTTGGGGTTCAGTATCTTACCTTCCTTGGTCACATTGTGCTCATAGACCGCATATCCAAGGCCCATCCCGATGGAGCCTTCTAACTGTCCTTCCACAGCCCTCTTATTCAGGGCGCGGCCGCAGTCATGGGCGAATACGAATTCATCAATATCCAGCACGCCTGTCTCCTCATCCACGGTCAGATGGGCTGCCCCGGTGGAGAAGCTGTAGGCCGGCGCATAGTTGGTGGTGTTATTTCCATTGTACTGGGAGTTGTCGGTGCGGTGATAATAGGAGCCCACGCCAATCAGCTCATCCCCGCCCTTGACGGTCATGTACTTGAACATGGCATCCCCAATGGGCATCTGGAATTCTGCATTCTCCTTGCTGATTACCTTTCCGTCCAGGCACTCTAAGGTTTCAGGCATGACGCCCCACATGGGGGCAATGACCTCAAACAGCTGGCGCTTGGCGTCCACGGCAGCGCGGCGGGCAGCATTGCCTGCCAGGAAGGTCACGCGGCTTCCGTAAGAACCGGAATCCCAGGGCGTAAGGAAGGTGTCGGACATGAAGGTCTTCACCATATCCATGGGAAGCCCCAGTTCCTCAGCCACAATGGCGGTCATGACCGTATCGGAACCCTGGCCGATGTCATGGGAACCAATGTACAGGGTGGCCATGCCCCTCTTGTTCATGCGCAGGGTCACGCAGGCAGAACTCTGGTTGGGAGCTTCCAGCACTGCAAATCCGGTTCCGGATACAAACCCGGTTCCTGCAAAGCCGATGCCCTCTCCCTTCTTCATCTTATCCTTTTTCTCATACCAACCGATTTCCTTTGCAGCCGTATCCAGGGTTTCCTTGTACGCGCAGCTGGTGATTGCCAGGCCAGCAGGAGCCACGTAGCCCGGGTCAGCCGCGCTGATCTTGCGGAATTCCACCGGGTCCATGCCCAGCTGGTCAGCCGCGAACTGCATGTTCAGGTCATGTGCAAAATGCACCTGGCAGGCAGTATATCCCCTCATGGCCCCGGCGGACGGGTTATTGGTGTACACGCGCCTTGCCAGGAAATCCACGGAATTCATCTTATACGGGAAGTTGGCCCACAATGTGGACTGGGCGCACGCCGCAACACCGGAACCGCCGTAAGGACCGCCGTCCAGCACGTGATAGCATTTCTTGGCAAGGAGCCTGCCGTCCGCCCCAAAGGCAGTGTCAATGTGCATGTAAATCGGATGACGGTTACGGGTGGTCTGGAATACTTCCTCACGTGACAGGATCATGCGCACCGGGCGCCCTGTCAGCTCCGACATCTTGGCGGCGCAGAGTCCAAAGGAATAGGAATCCAGCTTGCCGCCGAATCCGCCGCCCACCAGGGGTTTGATCACCCGCACCTGGTTCTCGCCCACGCCCAGGCAGCGCGCATACCAGAACTGGTCCACAAATGACATCTGCGTGGACATCCAGATGGTATAGGTGCCGTTCCTGTAGGTGGCCACCGCGCCGTGAGGTTCCATTGCCGCATGGACCATACGGTGGGTCTTATAATCCCTGTGCTGCACATAGGATGCCTGGTCAAATTCCTGGTCAATATCCGTTCCCGCCTTCATCACGGACTGCATGCCGATATTGTGGATGCCCTTGCCCTCCCAGTTAACCTCGGGCGCATCCTCTTCCATGGCCTCAAAGGGGTCGAACACACCGGGAAGCACCTCATACTCCACCTTAATCAGGTCAACGGCCCTCTGGGCTGTCTCCTCGTCCACAGCCGCCACCGCTGCGATGTCATCGCCTACCTGGCGCACTTTTTCAGAGCACAGCACTTCCTTGTCCGCGAACTCGGCCGCGAATTCCCCGTTTCCGACAAAGGACTTCCACTCAAAATCCCTGGCTGTCAGTATGCATTTTACGCCTGGAAGCTTCTCAGCCTCACTGGTGTCAATGGAAATGATCCTGGCGGAGGCATAAGGGCTTCTGACCATTTTACCGGTAAGCATGTCGGGGAACATGATATCGCCAACATACTGGCCGTGTCCTGTCACCTTATCCTCAGCGTCAATCCTGACGTAATTGTTCTCACCGGTCAGGCGGTAAAACTCCGGTTTCTTAAAATAATGTTTGTCACAGTCTTTATGCATTCTCTGATTCCTCCTCCCAGTCCATCTCTGCGGCGGCTGCCTGGATTGCCTCCACGATCTTGGCATAGCCGGTACACCTGCACAGGTTGCCCTCAATGGCTTCCCTGATTTCCAGTTCCGTCGGATGCTTATTCACATCCAGCAGCGCCTTGGCTGACATGATCATGCCCGGGGTACAGTAACCGCACTGCATGGCCCATTTCTCTATGAACTGCTTCTGGATTGGGTGGAGCATCCCTTCCTTTGCAACGCCCTCCACGGTCAGCACCTCGTGGCCGTCGCATTCCACTGCCAGGGTACAGCAGGAATTGACCGGCTTACCGTCCAGCAGCACGGTACATGCGCCGCATTCGCCTTCCTCACACCCCTTTTTTGTCCCGGTTAAGAACAGCTGGTCGCGGAGGAAATCCAGAAGTGTCAGGTTATCTTTTACAATTGCATCAATGGGGTCTCCGTTGATGATTAAATTTATGCTATGTTTCATATCCCCGTCCTCCTATAAACTTTCCATTGCCTGTTTGATGGCACGTTTTGTAAACACACGGATCATATCCTTCCGGTATTCTGCTGACGCACGGATATCGGAGATAGGATGACAGGAATCCATGGCTTCCTCGGATGCCTTAACAATGGTTTCATCCGTAAGGGCCTTGCCGATAAGGGCCTGTTCTGCCTTGGGGGCGCGGATCGGGGTCGCGGCAACTGCGCCCAGGGCGATCCTGGCGTCCGTACAGATGCCGTCTTCTACTTTAATCTTGACTGCAACACCGATGATGGCCAGGTCCATTGCCTTTCTCACCGCATGCTTTATGTAGGCGGCGCCCTCGTTTTCAGCCAGCGGCGGGATGATGATGCCGGTTACGATTTCCCCTGGCTCCAGGGATGTCTTCTTGACGCCCAGGAAAAAGTCCTGGATTTTGATGACCCGGTCCTTGTTCGGGCCCTGTACCAGGATTTTTGCGTCCTGTGCCAGCAGATTGGGGGCAGTGTCACAGGATGGGGATGCATTGCAGATATTCCCTGCCATGGTGCCCTTGGTCCTGATCTGGGTGGATGCAACCACCTTGGCCGCATGGGCAATGGCCGGGTTCTTCTCTTTTACAAGGGGCGAGGTCTCAATGGTGCGCAGGGTTGTCAGCGCGCCGATTTTCAGGCCTTCCTTCTCATCATATTCCAGATAGTCCATGTCCGGAATCTTCTTTAAATCAATGATATACTCCGGCGAAATCACCTTATCCTTCATTGGCGGGATCAGGTCCGTGGCGCCGGCCATGACTTTTGCCGTGCTGCCAAGCTCAAGGAGCAGATTGCACGCCTCCCCAATGGTCTTAGGAGCCAGATACTCAAATTGAGGTAATACCATTTACGTTTTCCTCCTTATATTTCCTTCGTTTTGACTGTTAATTGTTACGTTCTCCTTATGTATCTGATTGTAGAAGGAAATGGGGGAACTTGCCAGAAGTGTATATCACAGATGTTACAATTGCTACAGGTATTATTTTTTTACACTTTCTTTTCCCTGTAAAATTCAATATAGCCGCAGTCCCTGCAAACATAGGCAATAGTGGGGCCCAGAGGTTTATCCGGGTCCGGGACATGGTCCAGTTCATCCACCCATACCAGATGAGTCCGGATATGGTTTATCTCCATGGTTCCATTACATTTCGGACAATTCATCAATTTTTCTCCTCCTTTATGTAACTTTTTACTTGTCCAGTATACACCAAAAAGAGAGAGGCGTGAATACCCCCTCTCCCCATTTAGCTGTATGGGTTACATATCAGTCATAACCCGGTATATTATTTAAAGCCCTTCTTTCTTCTCAATATCCTCCCGCACGAACATGATGAGGAAGCTTGCCAGAAGGAGAATGCAGCTGAGCCAGATGGTCTTTTCCCCCATAAGGGATGTGGACACGCTTCCCATCACCGCACCCACTGCAAATATTAGGATGACCCCATAATACCGCGCGCACCTGCCCAGACATTCCCTGTCCTTTGTATGGCGGAACCGGTACAGCTGTTCCGTGGCGCTGCGCAGGTTTCCGATGCACATGGTGGATGCATAAGGACTTCCTTTAATCTTACGGAAGGCATCGACCTGCAGTGCACAGACAAATGACACCATGATGTTGGCAGCCATATTCATGGACTGGGGCATGAATCCAACTGCAAACAGCAGCAGGATCTCAATGGCCACCACCATCTGCCTCCAGTGAAGTCTCCCATCCCGCTGGTGAAGCCGCCTGATGTGTTCTGCCATATACACACCCGCTGCAAATGCGGCAACCGGCCCAAAATACCGCAGGGCCACGCCCCACTGGCCGGAAGCCAGGTAGCTTCCCATCAGCACGATGTTGCCTGTCTGGGCATTGGCAAACACCTTTCCACGGCAGTAATATGTATAAGCATCCTGAAATCCGCCTGACAGGGTCAAAAAAATACCCGTTGACACAGCCTCTGACATCTGTCCACGGGTATATATATGTTTCTCCATCTCTCATGCCGCCTTTCTCAAGTTAATGATGATATCTTTCCAACTCAAGATTGTATCACAGCTGAGACTAAATGAAAATAGTAAATTAACAGTACAGTGCACCGGTGTCTGCGCATGGCAGTAATTGGTGCCGCATGGCAATAATGGTGCCGCATGGCAGTGATGGTGCAGCATGGCAGTGATGGTGCCGCATGGCAGTAATGGTGCCGCCCGGCGTGAATATATCAGGCGGCACTCAATCTTATTGGCAGGGCAGTCCGGTGTGGCCTTCGATATACTCCGGCACTTCCTCCGGATAAATATCAAGCGCGGCCGCCAGTTCCCCGAACAAAAGCCTTCTTGCAGCCTTTGCCCCGTCCTTTTCCCGGACAGACAGAATCCTTCCTTTGCCCTTGCGGGACTGTTCCATTCTGGATATCTCCTTAATCATGGATGCCAGTTCCAGACAGTCTCCTGACTGGATAGCCTCCTTATAGGCCTGGGGCCGCTCCCTGTCATTGGCATACTCCTTGCACTCCACATCCGGCCATGCCTTAACAAAACGCTCGGCATCCTTCCGGCTCATGATGCCCCTCATCATAACCTTGTCGCTATCCACCGGAATACAGATGGTCGTGTCTTTTTCGTATCTTGGCACCAGATAATAATACAGTCTGTCATTATCTGAAAAGTCTGTCCTGGAGATTTTCTCTACCTGACATACACCTACCGTTCCATAGAGTATGAATTCACCTTTTTTGAACAATTTCCCACCTTTCTGAACACATTATGTTCAAGCGTTTACCGGGTATTTATCTATTATAGCACATTTTTCATATTATGTAAACCCAGCCTGTCCCACTCCACGGCATACGCATGAATATGAGATTGCAACGGAATACAGTGTGCGGTTAATTGACAGGAGCAGGCAAGGGGAGGATGACGACAGTTTTTAGGATCAGAAGGCCATGATTGGGGATTTTAGTGTCATATCATTCTATACAACCATGCCAACTCTGATTATAATAAACAAATAAAAACAAAGGAGTGTGTGACATGCCATTATTACTATTTATCTGTATCATTGTACTGGTTGCCCTTTTGGTCGTCAAAAGCAAACAGGCGTCCCAAAAGAAAAATGCTGCCAAAATCAAGGCAAAGGAGGAGTCGTTCTGGGATATGGTCCGTAAAAATGTAACAGGCATCATTCCAGAAACAGCCGGCCTTGATTTTGTACTCGCCGCAGGTACCAAGGACGTCAAGGCTTCGTTAAACGGATACAGACGGCTGCAGACAGGTTATGATGAACTGCCCGTTTATATCATTGCCTATGGCGGGGATGAGATGTATCTCACATCCGTAAAATGCCCTTCTGCCAGGTTCATGAATCCGGATGCTTCCTTCATCCTGCACATGACAACCCAAAACGTAGAAAAAATCGATGCAGGGAACCGTAAGGCAGCCATTTATTTAAAAAATAAACAGTTTATCGCCATGTCTGTTGAATCCCGCATCATTTCCGGAATTGAGCAGCCGGAAGAAAGCAGGAAATTCCATGAATATCTAAAGGCCTTCATCGAGAAGGTGAATCATGATTAAAATATAGGGACGAATGGTATTACTAAAAGATAAAAATCCCATGTCATTTTGTGGACTACCCGTTGTCTAAAGCCGATGGGTAGTTCACTGCGGCTGAACCCTCCAGTCCCATCATTGGAATCCCACTTCAGACACACGTCCAGATTGCAATGGGAAATTTTTCCCATAACCTTCCTAACCGTCATGGCCTTCACAACCTTGTTAATTGGCTGAAGAAACCCAGATTTTCCGTATATTTTGTTAAAATCCATCCGGCCTCCGCGCTATTTGAAAAACTTTCTCAAATAAATGGCTGGACAATTCCCCCGCCTTCCTGTATGATACTTTTATAGTTAGTCAATACTAACCATAAATAGAAACAGTAAAGATACCTGCAGCTAAAAAACCATATAGCAGCCACAACAATCTGAATCACGGACAAGGAGGATTTCACATGAGTGTTGTCATCATCGGAGGCCATGACCGCATGGTAAGCCAGTACAAAAAAATCTGCAAGAACTACAACTGCAAAGCAAAGGTATTTACCCAGATGAGCGCAAGCCTGGACAAACAGATCGGCCGTCCCGACCTGCTGGTGCTGTTCACCAACACGGTCTCACATAAAATGATACGCTGCGCCCTGGACGAGGTGGGGAATGGTACGGAAATCGTGCGCTGCCACACCAGCAGCGGCACAGCCCTCACGGAAATCCTGGAAGAAAAATGTTCTGTCTGTGCCGTTTGATACATCTGCCGGTTGAAAATCCATTCCCGCGTCAGTAAGCCCTGAGGGCAGCAGCGGCCAGATCCACTTCCTCCGCTGTGTTAAAATGGGAAAAGCTGAACCTTACAGCCCCCTGTTCCCTGGTTCCTAGGGCTTCATGCATCAGAGGCGCGCAGTGCCCGCCTGAGCGGGTATAAATCCCATGCTCCTGTGCCAGGTAATCACTGACCTCACCCGAGTCTTCATCCCCCAGGTTCAGGGCCACGATGGCAGCCCTCTCCTGCTGTTCAAAATCCCCATATATACATACCCCGGGAATGGCGCTTACCTGGTCATGAAAACGGCGCATCAATGCCAGTTCCCTATCCCTTATGGTTCCATCGCCCTGCTCCCTGATATAGAGCAGCGCTGCCCTGAGTCCGGCCAGTCCGTGGGCATTGAGGGTGCCTGCCTCCAATGCAGTGGGCATGGAAACGGGATGGGTTTTGGAGTAGGTCATGATGCCGCTTCCGCCCGACAGCAGGGGGCGCACCCGGATTCCTTTCCTGACGCATATCCCCCCGGTCCCCTGAGGCCCCATCAGCCCCTTATGCCCTGTAAAACACAGGATGTCTATATTATCCCGTTCCATATCAATGGAAAACACCCCCGCTGTCTGGGATGCGTCCACCAGGAACAGGGCGCCCGCCTCCCGGCACCAGCCCCCAATCCTCCTGATATCCACCAGATTGCCGGTGAGATTAGAGGCATGGGTACATACCACGGCTTTGGTTCCCGGGGTAATGGCAGCCTTCAGGGCATCGTAATCCAACGCACCCTTATGTCTTTCCTTTTCACTTCTCCCGCCCTGGTCCATTTCCCCGGTACAGCCAACTACCACCAGATCCACGCCCTGGCGCTCCATCTCATAGAGGGGCCGCAGCACGCTGTTGTGTTCCAGCGCCGTGGTCACCACCCGGTCACCCGGACCCAGCACACCTTTTATGGCAATATTCAGGCTCTCCGTGGAATTAGCCGTAAATGCAACCTGCTCCGGTCCATCCCCATGGAACAGTCCGGACAGCAGGTCCCTTGTCTCATACACGGTCCTTGCGCTGGTCAGGGCTGTCTCATAGGTACCCCTGGAACAGTTTCCCATGGTGTTAATGGCCTCTGCCACTGCCTCCGCCACTGTCTTTGGCCTGTAAAAAGAAGTAGCCGCATTATCCAGATAAATCATTGTTAACTCCCGTCATTTCCCTCAGTGTTTAATGGCCCTGCTTCATCTCCAGCATCATCAGCCCTTCCACCACGGAGCCCGCGATGCATCTGGCCTTGTCTGAAATGGTAAAGCAGTTCTCATACTCGCTCTTCCTCGGATCGATATCCGCTATCTTAAATCCCTTTACCACTGGAAAACCATCCTTTATGATTCCCCTTAAAAGTCCGGTCAGGGAGGCCTCAACCGCCACCTCCCCCTGTCCGGTCACAACCGTCCCAATCAGCTGTCCTTTTTCCACCATGTCGCCAATCATTGTCTTTCCGAGGAAAATGCCTTTGGCCGGTGAATGGATGACCCGCTCCGCCCCAACGCCGCCGATGATTCCCGGTATGCCGGTATTGGGTTCGGCGCTGCCATTGCCGATGATCCGGCCCAGGTTATGCCCTCTCATGGTCTCTATCACAAGGTCCACATCCTGACCCGCGGTAAATCCAGGCCCCAGGCCAATGGTCTTATCCGCCATGTCACGGCTGGTTCCCAGATTCCGCTTGGCCAGTATGGCATCCACCACAGCCCATGGCCTTACCTTGTCAAGGACCTGGCATTGCTCATCAATCATTACCGGGACAACCCCCTGTTCCATCATGGAACAGGCTTCCTCATAGCTGGAAACCTTGACACAGGCCACACCCTCCACCTCGGCTGACCCGTCATACACTGCTTCCGAAAATGCCACGCACCTTCGGATGGCAGATGGGAAACCTGTCTCCAATATCAGCACCGGGTACCCGCAGCGGTGAAGCCTGTGGATGGTTCCCGTTGCAATATCGCCTCCGCCCCTTACGATTACCAGCTGCTTTGTTCTGTCTGTCATCATAACAATTCATTTCCTTCCCTGAAACGCACCGCGGACAAGGATCCGCGGCAGCGCCTGACTCCTATGGACGCACCAGAAGCCTGGCTCCTGTCATGCGTTCCACAATCTCATACATATTTGTAACACTGCCCACCTTCAGCTTATCTGCCAGTCCATAGTGGTTTAAACAGGTGCCGCAGGTAAGTATTTCCACGCCCTGGGCCTCCAGATTCTTTAAATCCTCCACATTGTCCGAGCCTTCACAGGACAGATATGCGCCGCTGTTATATAAAAGTACGGTTTCCGGCAGGCTGTCCTGCTCGGTCAGGGCATATACAAACCCCTTCATGAGAAGCTTCCCAAGGGTCCCGTCCCCCTGTCCCATCAGATTTGAGGACAGGACCACCACCATGCCTTTCCTGCGGCAGTCAGGCTGGCAGACGGTATCCTGGGCATCTCTGGTATCCCCTGCATCAGAGCCGGTTCCCGTTCCTGAACCAGCCCCGTCATCCTGGCCAATTCCAGTCCCTGAAACAATTCCATCATCCGGGCCAATTCCAGCCCCTGAACCAGCCCCGTCCGTTTTTTCCGGCCCTGCTGCGCCCGCCGTTATCCTCACCTGGAATTCCCTGTCGCCGGCCTTTTCATAGGAGGACTTAAGTCCCTTATGGTCCGCCATCTTGCGCAGGTTCTGGACCGCTATCTCATTGTCAACCACCACTTCCACTACTTCCCCCGCATGACAGCGCTCCAATGCCTTCTTTGTATCGATAACAGGAAGCGGACACTGTTTGCCGCGTTCATCTAATCTCATATTTTCCTTCATCCTTTCTTCACATGTACTGTTTTATTTAACAGTAACTGCCTTTTCTTCCTTTGGCCGGATTTCCCCTACAATGGCGCAGGGCAGGCCCAGCTTCCGGATTTCCTCCAGGGCCGGGGCCGCATCCTCCCTGTCCATGGATACCAGCAGCCCTCCCGAGGTCTGGGGGTCGAAGAGGATTTCCTCCAGGGCAAAACCGCAGCCTGCAAATTCCACCTTATCCCCCACATGGTTCCGGTTGCGCTGGGCTGCGGCGGTCAGGTAGAACTCCTCCACATACGCCTCACACTCCGGTATGAAAGGAATGCTGTCCCTGTAAATCAGGGCCGAATAGCTGTCCCCCAGCATCTCGCAAAGATGTCCGAGGAAACCAAAACCAGTCACGTCCGTGCATCCATGCACCCTGTACCTGCGCACAATCTCAGAGGCATACTTGTTAAGGCTGGTCATGGATCTGACTGCCAGGTCCATGGCTGCATCCGATGCCTCACCCATCCGGGAAGCCGTGCATACGATTCCCACGCCCAGGGGCTTGGTAAGGATTAAAAGGTCGCCCTCCTTACATCCGCTGTTGGCAAATACCTTGTCCGGATGTATGGTTCCTGTTACCGAAAGGCCATACTTCACATCCGAATCAGCAATGGAATGGCCTCCTGCCAGCACTCCCCCTGCCTCCCTTACCTTCTCACTTCCTCCAAGAAGGATCTGGCCAAGGATGTTTAAATCCATGGCTTCCGGGAAACAGACAATGTTAAGGGCCGTCTTCACATCGCCTCCCATGGCATAGATATCGCTCAGCGCATTGGCCGCGGCTATCTGCCCGAATATATATGGATCCTCCACCATGGGCGGGAAAAAGTCCAGGGTCTGTACCATGGCCAGGTCATCTGTCAGCCTGTAGACAGCCGCATCATCCGAGCCTTCATACCCAATCAGGAGATTGGGGTCCTTTGTCTTGGGTATCTTCCCCAATACCTTTGCAAGGGCTCCCGGCCCCAGTTTCGCCGTGCACCCTCCGCCTCTGCAGAATACAATCTCTTCCTGTCCCACGTTCCTTCCTCCTGTCAGTTCGATGATATCTTTAATTCCTCTACCCATTCCTGTGAAAAATGCTTCTCAAACAGCCGGTCCAGCTCCTGTCTGCTCTCCTTCATGAACGCATCGTAAGCCTCCAGGAGACTGACTGCCTGGGGCGTAAGGGTGGAACCGCCTCCATCCCTTCCCCCTGTCTCCCGCTCAGTCAGCATGAAGCCCCAGGCCTTTTCCGACTCCTTTAACATCTTCCAGGCCTTGCTGTAAGCCATGTTCATGGACTGGGCAGCGCCCTGGAGGGACCCAGTTTCCTCAATCCCCCGCAGCAAAGTTGACATCCCCGGACCAAATGCCTTATTGTCAAAATACAATTTCAGTGATATGCCGTAATGAAGCTGGTTCTGATTCATTTCCTGGCCCCTCTCTTGGTTATGTTTTCAAAAGAATAACGTTTCCCAAACAAAAAAGCCACTCCGGCCATACCAAATACAATGGCTGCCACTGGCTTTTACGATTACCTGCATAAAGCTCCAAACTGCTATTCTTCCGCTGCTTTTATTATAGCAGATTCGCCTGGATATGCAAATGTTTTTTCCAGATCAGCCTTGTATGTTTTTCCAGGTCAGCCCTGTATGATGATTTCAAAATCCTTTCCTCTCATCCCAACCCTGCAGTCCCGCTTATACTCCCCTGCCAGCTTCACGATATTATCCCTGGTGTGGGCCGCATCTGCCAGCACGGCCAGGTCCTGCCCCGGATTGGCATCCATCTCATCCATCACAATCAGTACCGGCTCCGGGCAGGACAGTCCCCTTACATCAATCTCCTTAATCGCCTTCATTCCATCGCCTCCTCACTACTTATCCTATTTCCGTTTACAGCTAAAACCAATGATGAACAGCACCGCAATACATACGACGCACATGATCCTTCCGGCAGGCGTGGTACCCGTACCGCTGGAAGCCAGCCCAAAGTTATGGCAGAAGGCAGCGCCTGCAGACATCCCCAGTACATTGACGGCCGCATCCCCGGAACCTTGTCCAGCCAGGATCAGCTGCCTCAAAGGACATCCTCCTGCCAGCACCGCGGCAAAGCCGACCACGTACATTCCCGCCATGTTCCACAGCGCCTCGGTATGCGCCACTGGCTGTCCTGCAAATCCCGGTTTAAATCCTCCTGTTGCAAGGTTATAAACCGTCATCACGGCAAACAGGCCGATGATGACCGTCAGCAGGTCAAAATTCTTCATGAGGATCACATCCCTGATGCCTCCTGCAAAGCAGGTCCTTGACCGCTGTGCCGCCGCACCGAATATGAGGCCGCCTGCCAGGGATGCCGCCACAGGCGCATGCATGCTGCCAGGGCCTTCGGTACTTGCCGCAAACAGCGGCGTCAGGATGCTCAGCAGAAGCAGGACCGCCAGAATGGCAGGAAGGATATAGCCGCTTTCCTTTCTTGTATCATAGGCCCGCCCCAGGCTGAATCCCTTTTTCAGGAAAAAGCACCCTGTGGCTGCCCCCAGCACAAAACCGGCCAGACCCACATATGCGTTCCAGTCACCGGCAGCCATCCTGAGCACCATGCGCAGCGGACAGCCCAGGAATATAAGGGCGCCTGTCATGGTCACCATGCCAAGAAGGAACCGTATCATGGGCGATGAACCGGATGTGGAACGGTATTCCTTTCCCAGCAGGGATATGACAAAGGAGCCTGCCACCAGACCTGCAATCTCCGGTCTCATATATTGGACCACCCCAGCCGTGTGCAGCTTACATGCGCCTGCGATATCCCTGATAAAGCATGCGATGCAAAATGCCATGTTCCCCGGGTTTCCCATGAATGCCAGCGCGGCAGCCACCAGCCCCAATATGCCTCCCCATAGTAACAGCCCTGTTTTTGAGTTCCATTTCCCCTCCATTGTTTCATTTCCTCCATTCGTTATTTTCTAAAAAGAATAACGCTTTCAATAAATAAAACCGGTCTGACCAACTCAGGACTGTGGTCAAAACCGGCTTTTTCAGAATTTGTGCGCAAAGCTCCAAACTGTTATTCCTTTTATGGAGACAAATATACCATAAAATGCCATTTCAGTCAATATGGCGCCTGTCTAATACCGCTGTTTTCTTTGAGCCAGCCGGTCCCCCAACTGCCTCATAGCCCGAAAAACCTCAAGACAGGATCAATCTGGCTGTCCCAGAACATCCAGTCATGATTCCCCGCTGCTTGCGTGTATTGGTATTCCAGTCCGGGCATTTCCTGCTTCAGCCACCTTGAAAATTCCAGGTTCGCAGGATACAAAGGATCCTCCGTTCCTATGGACTGCATTATTTTAGGCCAGTCCGCCGCATCCCTTTTCTTCAGCTCCAGACATTTCTGCCTTAAATCGTATTCTGAGCCGTCCGCCTGCTCCGGACATCCGAAACAGTCAGCGATATTTTCCCTGAAATCCGGAACGGAAAACATCTGGCTGCCCACATCCAGGACAGCGCCCGGCGTAACCGCGGCCGACAGCGCCGCCGCCCCCGCATATTGTTCCGGGCAGGACAAGGCAAGGTAAAGGGCGCCGTATCCTCCCATGGACAGGCCTGCAATATAATTATCCTTCCGTTCCAGGGAACCGTGGAAAAAATTCGCAACCGCCCGGGGCAGCTCCTTTGCCAGGTAATCAAAATACCGGTAGCCATGTTTCCCATTGATGTAAAATCCCCTATGGGCCGTGGGCATTACCACAATCAGTTCCCTGTCCCTCACCTTAAGTTCCAGCATGCTCTTCCTGATCCACCCGGTCTGGTCATCCCCATGTCCGTGAAGCAAATACAGTACCGGATATTTCTTATGGGAGTCATCTGATATGGGCATGCCCCTCTCCTCCGGCAAAAGCGCCAACACAGACGTGTTCATCCCAAGATAGTAGGAAAAAAAGTTCAACTCCGCCAATGCCATCCCTGTTACCCTCCCTTATATTATTTTCGCTGCTCCGCCAGAAGCATGCGCTGGAAATTCGCGCCCGCGGACCGGATGAATTCCTGCCACTCCCCGGAATCGATAAACGGGTTGTCTCCGTCTTTTTGGCTTTTCATTTTTTCATATTTTTCCAGTGTATGATTCTGGGCCGCGTGATTGCCCAGTGTAATATCCACCTTTTCATTGCGGATTTTCTCAAGACTTTCCGGGAACTGCCGCCTGCACTGGGAATTGTGGTAACGGGCAATGAAATCCGATGTCATTGTATTCACACCCGCCCCGCCGAAAAGCCCTGCCCGAAGGACGCGCGTCCCATCGGTCACATCAAAGAAAAACGACATGACCCCATCCGTGTGTCCCGGTGTCGCGACCGCTTTGATTTCTGTATTCCCCAGCGAAATGATGTCCCCGTCGCGGATTTCCACATCCGGGACAAAGGGTTCGGTATACGCATATCCCCTGCAATCCGCACAGAGGGCCAGCTGCGGCTGTTCACAGAACATCCTGGCGTCCGCCTCCCCCAGAAAGGTCCTGGCCCCGGACAGCGCCTTAATCAGCGCGGTCCCGCCAAAATGGTCAAAATGTCCATGGGTATGCAAAATGATACGTATATCCTCCGGCCGGAATCCCAGTTCCCAGATTGACTGGATTAAGAGCGCCGCCGTGGACGGATAAGTGGTGTCAATCAGGATAAGGCCGTCCCCGCTGTCAATCAGGTGCGCGCCCACATCCGCATTTCCCACATAATACAGGTTCCCAAATATACGGAACGGTAAAACCCGGTATTTCTCCGGATATTTATAAAGTCCGTACAGCTTCTTAATATCCATGTCAAATTCAGTAGCCATATGTAAGCATCCCTCCTATCATTTCATCAAAAGGTCTGGTATGGTTGTAACAATCTGCGGGAATATCCCGCAGGCCACAAGCACACATACAATCACTGCCAGGAACGGCAGTACGGCCCGGGCTGTTTTTGTCACGGAGACATTCCCCACCCCGCTGATGACAAACAGCAGTCCCCCCACAGGAGGCGTGATGTTACCGACCACTGCGGTGGTACAGAGGATTACGCCAAAGGCCACCGGGTCAATCCCCACCTGCTGGATGACCGGAAACAGCAGCGGCGCCAGTACCGGGACAATGGCGGCATCCGCCAGAAAGCAGCCAAGGAAGAGCACAAATGCGATTATGATAAGCATCAGTATCTGCGGCTGCGAGGATATTCCGATAAGCAGCCTTGTCATCATCTGCGGAATCTGCAGGCTTGTCAGGATCCACCCGAACACCGCTCCCGTCCCCATTAAGAACAGGATGTTGGTGCTGGACTTAGCTGCGTTGAGCAGGATCCTCTTTACATCGCTTATGTGGATCTCACCGCTGAGAAAGCCCACCGCCCCCGCGTATGCCACACCGATTGCCCCTGCTTCCGTGGCTGTAAACATGCCGGACAGGATACCTCCGATAATCACGATTGGCAGGAGCAGCGCCGCCAGGGATTTCCTGAAGGACACCATGATTTCCTTCAGGGAGCATCGTCTGGCAAGCTTCGCCTGGTAGCCCCTTTTTTTGGAAATACGGTAGGCCGTGAACATCAAAAGCATCCCTATGATGATTCCCGGGGCAATACCGCCTAAAAAAAGCTTTGCAACGGAAGTGCCTGTCAGGGAAGCGTAAACCACCATGATGATGCTGGGCGGAATCACCGGCCCCAACACCGCCGCACTGGCGATGACCGCCGCGCTGAAGTCCACATCATAATTCTCTTTCTTAAGGGCCGGGATCATCATGGAACCCACTGAAACCCCTGCAGCCGTACAGGAACCGCACATGCCCGCAAAAATCATGCAGGCCAGGATACTGATATGTGCAAGCCCTCCTGTGATATGTCCCACCAGCTTAGATGAGAAATCCACAATTTTACGGGTAATCCCGCCGCTGTTCATCAGTTCGCCCGCCAATATGAACAGGGGAATCGCCATCAATGCAAAGGAATCAACCGTGACAAACATCCGCTGCGGAATCAGGATGGCCGGGATATTCGGCGTCAGCAGGATGTACACCATGGCCGCCAGCCCCGTGGCAAAACTGATAGGCAATCCGCTGATTAAAAGTACAAAAAAAAGAATCCCCATTATGATTGCTGCATTCATTCCTCCACCTTCCCCTCCCCGCTGCCTTCCCTGAAGTCCCATATGGCGCGCCGGATACTGTTAATCCCCATGAACACGCCGGAAAATGGAATCGTCATGTAAACCCACCCCAGCGGGATCCGCAGGGCCGGAGACACCTGATACATATTTTTAACCGCAAGCTCCCAGCCTGCTTTTGCCAGGAACAGGGAGAACAGGAACATCAAAGCATAGAGCAGGAGGCTGTAATAGCGCCTTACCCTGCACGGCAGCTGCTGTATTATGATATCCACGCACACGTGTCCCTTGTCCCTGACGCAGATAATGCCACCGAAAAATACCACCACCGAGAATAAATACCGGCTGGCCTCCTCCGACCATGGGATGGAACTGTTAAACACATACCGGAATACCACCTGTGTGAAACAGAGCACCGCCATTGCAAAGGTGCAGCTTACCAGCACCCATTCCAGTATACTGTCAAAAATCCTCCAAATCTGTTTCATAAAAAACCCTCCATTTACAAGGGGCAGGCATAGGCGTCTGAACATCCATTCCCGCCATATGCGCGCCCCAAAACCGTCTATTCAGCCATGGCCCGGATCTGGTCAATTGTCTCCTGGTCAATCACATCCTTAAAATATTTCTCTGAAACACCGTTCATGGCTTCCCGGAACTGCGCCATCATCTCCTCGGACGGGATGATCTGCTGGATTCCGCTTTCCGCAATCACCTTCTCGTATTTCTCAGTATCCGTGACCATGTTGGCCCGGTCCGCATCGGAGGCCTCCTTAACCGCCGCCAGCAGCATCTGCTGCTGTTCCCCGGTCAGCGACTGATAATATCCCTCATTAATCAGAACCACCATGGCCCCGCTTACATGGTTTGTAACCGTCTCATACTTGACCACTTCATTAATTTTGCCGCCCACAATAGAGCTGACGGGAAGTTCAACCCCTTCGATCATTCCTGTCTGCAGGGCCGTATAAACGTCCCCCGCCGGAAGCGGCGTCGCATTACAGCCAAGGGTGGTGAACATATCAACGAAAATCGGCACCTCCGGGACCCGGAGCTTCAGCCCCTTAAAATCAGCCAGGGATTCAACCGGCTTTTCCTTGGTCCAGACCGTGCGGAACCCTTCATTAAACAGGCCAATCACACGCATTCCCTTCTGGTCGCAAAAATCCTGAAGGATCTTCTGGTTGATATCGCTGTCATAGAACTTATAGAGATGGTCGTTATCCTCAAACAGGAACGGCATCCCATAGATGGAAAACCTGGGTTCAAATGATTCTAAGGCCCCTACGCCTACGATACACATTTCCACGGTCCCCATGGAAACGCCTTCCACGAAATCACGCTGTCCCCCCAACTGGCTGGCTGGGAATATCTGGATATCAACAGCGCCCTGTGTCTCATCCTTAAGCTTAACGCTCATGTCTGTCAGACATTTGATAGGCGACGTGTCCGGCATCAGGGTTGCCGCCAGCTTCATCACTTTCTGTTCCTGAGCGCTGCCCTCATTATTTTCTGCCGCAGCGGACTGTGGCTGCGCTTGGGTGGAAGTTTCGGATACGGTTCCTTTATTTGAACCGCAGCCGCTGATTACCATGCTGCTCACGGCCGCCAATGCCATAATACCCATAATGGAACGTTTTGACGCACGACACAATTTTTTCAATATCATACCTTTATCTCCTCTCAATCCATGGACCTTCGTCCATCCTTCATAACGGTTCTCTTATTTTACCAGCGGCCGCCTGGCTTGTTTTTACTATACCCACGGCTTTCCCAAATGTAAATGACGTTTCCTGTGGATTGTTCACAATTCTTTCATCAGCAAAAAAAATGTTAATCATCACAGATATCATTCATTGCGGACATCCCCGCCATTGGGCCGGTCCACCCTGACCCAGCCTGCCCTGACCCGGTCCAACCTGACCCAGTCTACCCTAACCCAGTCCACACAAAACGGGCCGGAAGGAATCCTATTCCCTCCGGCCCGTTCCCGGTACCGCTAACCACGCTTCAAATCCCTGTACTGCCCGGGTGTGACATTCTCATATCGCTTAAAAACCCGGATAAAATTCTGGACCGAGTTAAATCCTGTCCTGTAACCAATCTCCTTCACGGTCAGACGGTTTGTCATCAACAGCTTTTTCGCCTCCTCAACCCGGCATTCGTTCAGGTAGTCATTAAAATGCTTATGCAGCGCCTCCGTAAAAAGCTTGCTCAGATAGGACGGATTCACCCCAAGATACCCGGCCACCCCGTTGAGTGACAATGAACTGTCCGAATAATGCTCATCGATGTAGCTCCGGGCAGCGACGATGAATTTATGACGCCGTTTTTTATAATAGCCCTCCAGCAGGGATACCAGCCCGCGTCCCGCCTCCTGTGCCTTTCCGGTCAGTTCCTCCACCGTCCTGTCCCCGTATCCTGAGTCCAGGCCCGTATCCCCCTCCGGCCAGTCAACATGCAGCTCAATCAGGCATTCCTCCACCGCGTTGCAATAGTCGGTCAATGCCTCCCGGGCCTTCTGCCCGTTTTCCGTATCTGAGGTACACTCCGAAAGAAGACGGTCCGCCAGGGCCTGTGCGCCCGCCATGTCCTCCTCTTCCACCATCTTTGCCACCTGCCCCACACGCATGCGGTAATATTCCAGCTGTGACCGCGGTTCATTCGGCGCCCCGCCGCCCTCATTTTCCCCGGTGCTCTGATCCATATAACGGATATACATCAGCTGTTCGCGCGCCTGCTGAAAGGAAAATCCAATGTCCTCCATGGAATCATATACCTGTCCGCGGCCAATCTGGACCTGGAAGGTGGCATTCTGTACCGCGCTGCAGAAATCGCGTATCAGGCCGGATGTAAACTCCTTTACCTTAAACACGGCGGTCCGGCGGTCAAATTCCAGAACCGCAGCCGCCAGATTCCCCTCATACAATTGGACATGGAGGGCGCAGTCCGTGCCTGCCAGCTTGTACAGCAGGTTCCTTGCACCTACGAAATATACCCCCGCTTCAACTTCGTTCAATTGTCCGCTTTCCGGGGTCGTCAGGAGGATGGCCAGAGCAACATATCTTCCCTCACAGCCAAACACGCTTCCGACCCTTGTAAACGCGGCACGGAGGTCTGTCCCCGGCTCCCAGTGTCCCGACAAAAGGTCGCGGAACAGTTTTTTCTCGATATCCGGTGCAATCTCCCGGATGACCGCGTTCAAATCACTGTTCTGCACCGCCGCATGGTCGAAGGCGGCGGTCAGCAGATCATACTCGTTGCGTATATCTGCCCCGTCCGATGGCAAGGGCATCCCTTTCCGGGTGACAGAGGACAGCAGACGGTTAATGGGCGCATAAATCGTACGGGTTATGTATAGGGAAAGGAACAGGCTGACAAAAAAGAACATGATGAGCAGCGGCAGGATTAAAAGCAGGATATCGGATATCTCCGGCGCAAACAGATGGCGGTCTTCCAAAAGCACATATCCCCACCCGGTCAGGGCGGAGGTGACCCGGAATGTCAGCCCCTCCCCGTTATCCGTATAACCGTCCATATCCCCGTTAGCCATATAACCGTCCATATCCCCGGCTATCCGCATTTCCTCCCGGGAAGCCATGCCCTTCCCATGGCGCGCCAGCCCGTCCCCGCCATCCCCGCCGGGCACCGGCCCGCCAAACAGTTCCTCTCCTCCTGCATCCATCACAAGGATACGGCCTGACAGCGCCTGCCTGCCCGCTGCCAGCTGGCGGAACGCCTCCGGGGACAGCTTATAAAACAGGGTCCCCAGACGGTTGATCCCGGTCATGGGAAAATCCCGGACCATATACACGTCGTCCCCATAGTGGAACAGGCGTGTATCGGTACTGCCGAATGCCGCACTCCCGGAAGCATTTTCAATGAACGTTTCCACGGTATCCCTTCCCTCATACCGGTCAAGGGGAGTGACTTTCTGACTGGATGTATATACGGTACGGGAAAATGGCACATACAGCAGGATTTCCTCAACGGAAGGATTCTTCCCGGCGGACGCATGCAGCAGGTTCGCCACCTCAAAATCCCGCTGCCCCTGTTCAGACGGCGCAACCACGGTGCTGATGATATTCTCATTCTCACTGACCTGGGTAATGCTCTGATTGATATAAGAAAGCGTCAGGTCAATGGCATCACATGTCTTCCCCAGCATATTCAGGTTAGAAAGACAGAACTTCTCCGTTATCTGGTCCGAAACCACCTTATAACTGAAACCATAAAAAATCATGATCAGCAAAAACATCAGCCCGATTAGGATTGCCAGTGTTTTTGTGAAAATACTCCTGTATTTGTACCTGCTGATAAATCTTAAGTCCATGTCCCGCCCCTTTTGTCCACCCCATGATGGACCATGATTGATTGTACCGTATTGCATATCCCCCTATCCCCGGATATGCAGTATGAAAATATTATACTGTAGGACAAATTCTTTCGCAATACGGGAGGGGGATTTTATTCCTGCCCTCCCGGTCCCGCTTACGCAGCCCTGCCTTTGCTTCAGCCGCAGATCCCATACCGCCGCATCACCGCAGCCAGCCGTTCCTTCTGCTTCCGTCCCATCGGCGTTAACGGCAGGCGGCAGCTGTCGGAACACACCCCCATGATGGACAGGGCCGCCTTGACAGGAATGGGATTCACGTCCCAGAACAGCGCCTCCATGATATCCAAAAGCTTCAGCTGCATTTCCCGGCTCTCCTTAAGCTTCCCGTCCAGGAACAGGCGGCACATGTCATGGGTCTGTCCGGGCATGATATTTGCCAGCACGGAAATCACTCCTTTGCCCCCAAGGGCCATGATGGGCAGGGTCTGGTCGTCATTGCCCGAATAGATGTCGAATCCGTCCCCGCAGAGCGCGGCCGTCCTGGCCAGGGCCGTCATATTGCCGCTGGCCTCCTTTGTCCCCCTGATGTTGGGGTGTTCGGAAAGGATCTTATATGTCTCCGGCCGGATGTCCACGCCGGTACGGCTAGGCACATTATACAAAAGGATGGG
The DNA here is from genome assembly GCF_020709765.2 of Clostridium pacaense. Classification (NCBI taxonomy): domain Bacteria; kingdom Bacillati; phylum Bacillota; class Clostridia; order Eubacteriales; family Clostridiaceae; genus Clostridium; species Clostridium pacaense. Next base: position 36,595 of record NZ_JAJFEB020000004.1, on the reverse strand, counting down.
AATCCCCACATGGTCCCCCACCTCCGTAAAATGCCGCACCAGCCCTTCCTGGGACGCCTTGTTGTAATAAGGCGTTACCTGCAAAAGCCCATCCGCCCCCAGTTTTTCAGCTTCCCTGGAAAGCTTTACCGCATGTTCCGTGCAGTTGCTCCCTGTCCCGGCAATCACGGGAATCCTCCCGTCCACATGGCGAATCACATACTCCATCACAGACAGCTTCTCCCTGTCGTCCAGGGTTGCGGACTCCCCGGTGGTCCCATTGACAACAACCGCATCGGTCCCCCCGTCCATGATCCGGTCAAGGAGCCTGCCCATTGCTTCATAATCCAGGTTGCCGTATTCATCCATGGGCGTTACTATGGCAGCCGCGCTGCCTTCAAATATGCTGTGTCTCATTTACTCTCTGTCCCCCGGTTCATTCTCTATACTATCAGAAATATGACAAACATCCGCCATTGGTACCACTCACCAATTATTTCCTTTTCACATATAACAAAATATAATGAGATGAAAGGAGTTCCTTATGCATCACTTTCTCATTCTGGGCGGCGACCCCAGACAGCTTTACCTGTCACGCCTGTTAGAACAGGCAGGGCAGGAAGTATCCTTATATTATGAAAATCCCTCCTTTTCCCTGGGGGAAGCAATGGAGGATTCCGATATCATCCTCTGCCCTGTGCCATTTTCAAAGGACAAAAAAAACATCCACGCTGAAAACCAGCTTAAGGACATGGATATAAACACCTTCTTAAGCCGCCTCACATCCGCCCACACACTGTTTGGCGGCAGTATCCCCCTGTCTGTCACGGAGTACTGCAAGGCCCATGACATCCCCTGCATTGACTTCATGAAAATGGAAGAGGTGGCCTGTAAAAATGCCGTTGCCACTGCGGAGGGCGCTGTGGCCGAGGCCATTTCCCTAAGTCCCATGAACCTGCGGGGAAGTTCCTGCCTGATAACAGGATGCGGCCGGTGCGCCGAGGCGCTGGCAGATACGCTTACAGGCATGGGCGCCCATGTGGCCCTTGCTGGGCGGGATGCGAAAAAGCTGGCGCGCGCCTGGTGCCACGGCTACGAGGCGGTTCCCCTTGCACAGCTGGATTCCCATATCCACGGATATTCATTTATCTTCAACACCATACCGTCCATGGTTTTAGATGCAGGTCTTGCTGCCCTCATGGACAGGGACACGGTTGTCATTGACATTGCTTCGGCCCCGGGCGGGGTTGACCTTGAAGCCTGCAATGCACACGGCATCCGTGCCAGGCTCTGCCCCGGCCTTCCCGGCAAGTACTCACCCATGTCCTCTGCACGGATCCTGTATGAGGCCCTGTGTTCCCGCATCTGAAAACCATAGACGCGGCCTGTTAGAAAGGAGTTTTTTATGGAATTAAAAGGAAAAAGTATCGGCCTGGCCATGACCGGGTCCTTTTGTACGTTTGCAAGGATGGAACAGGAAATCCTGAAGCTGAAGGAAACCGGGGCCATCCTGTACCCCATTTTCTCCGGCAATGTCCAGACCACGGACTCCCGCTTCGGGGATACCGGGGAATTCATCAAACGGATAACCGGCATGGCCGGAAATCCTCCCATCCTGCGCATCGAGGAGGCGGAGCCAATTGGCACCAGTGCATATCTGGATGTGCTCCTCATTGCCCCCTGCACCGGCAATACCCTGGCTAAGCTGGCCTGCGGGATTACGGACACCCCTGTGCTCATGGCCGCCAAGGCCCATCTGAGGAACGGGAAGCCCCTGGTCATCTCCGTGTCCACCAATGATGCCTTGGGGATTAACTTTAAGAATATCGGGGAACTGTTTAACACCAAGAACATCTATTTCGTGCCCTTTGGCCAGGATGACCCGGTGAAAAAGCCCAGTTCCATGATAGCCAGGACCGGACTGATTGAGGATACATTAAAAGAAGCCCTGGAAGGCAGGCAGATCCAGCCTGTCATCCGGGGCTGGCAGTGATGGATATCCAAACCATTCATCCGCGCTCCAGGGATATTCCTCTCTGATACACCTGCTCCGCCAGTCTGTAGGAAACGTCATAGGCCATGGACCCACTGCCCTTTAGGGGTATCCGGCATCCATGGGCGCCGCCCTGCACTTCCTCCCACAGGCGCTTAAATTCCTTCACAGCCTTCTCCGTCATGCCGCCGGGCGTGGCGTGGTCCTTCAGCTTCTCCTCCAGGAACTGCCTGGACTCAAGCTGAAGGGAGAGCAGGTGAAGCTCAAATGCCCGGGGCGCAAGGACCCGGACATTGGGGGACGGCGCGCCGTCCGGCAGCCTGCCATGTCCGGCGGCAAAGTCAAATGCCCCCTGGTACCACCCCTTCTCCAGCCAGGCCAGCTGTCTTTTATCCGCCTCCTCCGGTTCCGCCACAGGCTTTACAAGTCCCGGTCTTCCCAGTCTCCCACAGTTTAAGGCGTATAATATTCCCGCCGCCCTTGCGCACCCCCCTGCCCCATAATGTCCTTCCAGGGCAAAGCAGAGAAGATACAGCATATGGTACGTAATATTCATGGATAAAAGGGCCATGGACTCCTCGGGCGTACACCATAACACCTTGCCCAACGGCCCAAGGAAGCGGCCGACGGCTTCCCTGTGTCCTTCGGCCAGGGGAATCCCCTGGTCATATGTAACCTGGCTGCTGGCCAGGGAATACACGTCGACGCCTCCAATGGATGTCTCCATGGCCGGAAGCACGCATACGGTCCTCACATCCTCTCCCAGGACCTGCGTATACCATTCCGGGCGCGGGCTGGGGGCAAATGAAATTATCAGGGGCATGGGGGCGCCCTGGTTCCTCAGGAACCCTATATAAGGCTTTACCGTGCCTTCCACCACACCGGCCATCTCGTAAGGCCGGACCGAAAGGACCAGGAAGGCGGGTCTTAAGGCCTTCAGCCGTTCCAGGCAGTCCCCTATCATGATCTCAAATCCATACCGTTTCCTTAATTCCTCAAGCCGCCTGTCCGTTGCCTTGACTGCCAGTATCCTGGACTCATAACCATTTCCCAGAAGGCGTTCATAGCACGGGACCATATATTCCCCGATCCATCCCATGCCGATGACAGCCAGTCCGGCTTTCCCATAATCAATCATATATCCTTAACCTTCTCCCATCCAACCTGTACATATCCTTAACCTTCCCCATCCAATCTGTCTGAACAGCCGCTTCCCGCCTTACAGGAACAGTTCATTCTCCCTTCGGATTGCCTTGACCGGGGCCAGCTTCTGCTCCAGCATGGCCTGGGCCTGGGCGGGCAGCGACCTTGCGTGGACCGGACAGACAGCAACGCACCGCATGCACAGCATACAGGTCCCGGAATCGGTCGTGCCGGGCGCATCCGCGGGTATGGCCCCGGTGGGACATTGTTCCGCACAAAGGCCGCAGGTCATGCAGGTATCATCTGCAAGGGGAACAACCGGCATCTGTTTCCAGTCGCGGTAAGGCCGGTCTCCCGGGACCTGGGGTTCCTGCCATCCGTCCTTTGCCAGCTTCTCCAGGATTCTTCCTGCAAATCCACGGGCATCCTCCTCATCCTTATTATCCGGGCGTCCTGCTGCAACCTCCCTTGCCATGGAATGCTCTGCCAGAAGGGCGGCGCTTGCCCCGATTTTAAATCCCAGTTCCTTTAGAGCATCATTTAATTCTACCAGGGCGTCCTCAAAAGCACGGTTGCCATAAACAGCCACGGTAACGGCCACTGCCCCGTTCCCCCTGCACTGCTTAAGCAGCTTTGCCGCAAACCCCGGAATCCTGCCTCCAAACACCGGCATTCCCACTATCACAAGGTCCCCGGATTCAAAGGAGCACTCTCCCTTCAGGGTGCAAAGGTCCACCTCCCTGATGTCTCCCCCCATCCCGGATGCCAGGTTAAGGACGGCCTTCCTTGTGCCGCCTGTGGGGCTGAAATATACTGCTGATATGTTCTTCATGCTTCTGCCTCCTATATGTAATATTTTTCCATTCCTGTGACATGATACCAGGATTTAACTGTATCAGCTTTTCCGGTATTTTTCAATACCATGGCCATGTTTCGGGATGTAAACTGATCAGGCCTCCTAGAGCGTGTTTGAAAATTCATTCCCGCCATCTGCACGCCCCACTTCGCGGCATATTTGGTCCCAATTCGGTCAACGTAGCCCGCTACGCCTCCCTCATCGGGACCAAATCTCCCACAAAGTGGGACGCACAGCTGACGGAAAGCAATTTTCAAACACGCTCTAGTAAGACAAGGCAGAGGCTTCCAGCTTACCGCCGCAGACCTCTGCCTTCGTACATTCAGGATTCATATTAATAAAATGTATTTCCTGCGTTTAGCAAACCTATATACAGCATTTCTCACGCTCACCAAACCTGTACACAGCATTTTTAGCACTTAAAAAACCTACAGATCATACTTCCCGCGCTTAACAAACTTACCTGCCTTCTCCACCACAACCTGATGGTCCCTCACCACCTGGGTGCCGCGCAGGTACACGCTTTCGATGCGCGCGGTCAGCTTCCTTCCCTCAAAGGGCGCATAGTCCACGTTCTGTATCTGGTCACCGGCCGTTACCACGTCATCCACACCGGTCCGCATCACCACGATGTCCGCGTCGCTTCCCGGCGCAATTGCGCCTTTTAACGGATACATGCCGTACAGCTTAGCCGGATTCTCCGACAGGAGTTCACACATCTTTTCCCTGGTAATCCTTCCTGTATCCACGCCGTATGTATAAAGAAGGGTTCCTCTTGTCTCAACCCCCGGCATACCGCCCGGTATCTTGGTGAAATCATCCATGCCAAGCTTTTTCTGCTCCGTGGTAAAGCTGCAGTGGTCCGTGGAAACCGTCTGTATGGTGCCGTCAGCCAGGGCCTTCCACAGGCACTGGGAATCCTCCTTTTTCCTTAATGGAGGCGCACACACGTATTTAGCGCCTTCAAAGCCCGGAAGTCCGTAAAGGCTGTCATCCATAAGCAGGTACTGGGGACAGGTCTCCGCGTATATCTTCTGCCCTCTTCTCCTTGCTTCCATGATGACATCATAGCCTTCCTTACAGGTAAGGTGCACCACGATTACAGGGATATCCACCACCTCTGCCAGGCGCAGCAGGCGGTCAATGGCCTCTGCCTCCGCGGCAGCCGGACGCGTGGCCGGATGGCTTTCAACCCCCATCCTTCCCGCTGCCTTTGCCTCTGCCTGGAGGGCCGCAATCATGCCGCTGTTCTCACAGTGCACTCCGGTAATCCCGCCCACTTCCTTCAGCCTCCTAAGGATTTCGAAGATTGTCCTGTCATCCACCTGGGTATCATAAGTCATGTACAGCTTGAAGGAAGTAATGCCTTCTTCCATCATATCATCCAGTTCCCTGCTGACCGATGGGTTCCAGTCCGAGATGGACATGTGGAAGCTGTAGTCGCAGGAACATTTGCCGTCCGCCTTTTCATGCCAGTTCCTAAGCCCGTCCGCCAGGCTCTCGCCCGCATACTGGGTGCCGAAGTCCACGATTGTGGTGGTGCCGCCCCTGACAGCTGCCCTGGTTCCCGTTGTAAAGTCATCCGCGGTCACGGTTCCTGCCACATGCAGGTCAAAATGGGTGTGGGCATCAATGAATCCAGGGAACAGAAGACAGCCTGTCACATCCGCCACCTGGGTGTCCTGGTCCGCCAGGCGCGCGATTTCTTCCGTACTGCCTACAGCCGCCACCTTTTCCCCGTCAATGAGCACATCCTCCCGGAAACTGCCGCTTCCGGTCACCACTGTCCCGCCTTTTAATATCTGCTTCATAATCCTCACTCTCCTGTTCTGTCTATGTGATAAAGCTGTTGTCCCTGATCCGCCATCCGGCTTAACTGCTCCCCGTCTATCCGGTAGACCGTCCAGTCGCTCATGGCCTTGGCGCCCATGCCCAGATAAAAGTCAATACTTGGCTTATTCCAGTCCAGACACCACCACTCCAGACGGCCGCATCCCCGTTCCACTGCAATGGAAGCCAGCTGGTTTAAAAATGCCTTCCCAAATCCACGGCCCCGGTACCCGGGACATACATATAAATCTTCCAGATAAATGCCTGCCCGGCCCAGGAAGGTGGAAAAGTTATGGAAAAACAAGGCAAAGCCCACGGTTTCCCCGTCACAGCTTCCAAGAAGCACCTCCGCCTTCTGCTTTTCAAACAGCCACTGGTCCAGTAGTTCCTCCGTAGCCACCACCTGGTCCAGCATCCCCTCATAATCAGCAAGTTCCTTTATGAACCTGAGAATCAGGGGGATATCTCCCCGCTCCGCGAAACGGAACCTGATTGTACCATCCATCCCGTCACCTCCTGTAATGTGTTTCGTCCAAACATGCGCTTATGTGGAACAAGCGAAAAGCAGGATACCTGCCTTTCGCCGTCCGTTTCAGATACCTGGTCAGGAAATCCCCCTCCCCGGGGCCTGTTTGAAAATCCATTCCCAGCATCTGCCGTTTATTCATTTATTTCTTTTTCTTATAGAATGTATTCTCCATAGGAAGCTTTGTCCTCAGCACATGGTCCATGGCGTAATAAGCGCCCTGGACTGCCGGGGCCGTGGGGATGGTGGCAATCTCGCCGATTCCCTTTGCGCCGTATGCAAATGGCAGCTGTTCTTCCTTCTCCACATAAATCGCATGGATATCCGGAATCTGTGTGGAACGCATCAGTCCCAGTGTGCCGTACTTGGCCTGTGGAACGCCGTTCTTCAATGGGAAATCCTCTGTCAGGGCATATCCCAGTCCCATCAGCACGCCGCCTTCAATCTGTCCCTGGATGGAAATCGGGTTCACGACCTTGCCTGAATCATGGGCAGCATACACCTCTTTTACCTTGCCGTCATCGTCCAGGATGACCACATGGGTTGCAAAACCATAGGCCACATGGCTCTTTGGATTGGGGACATCCGCTCCCAGCTTGTCTGTGGGGTCAAAGAATTCAGCAAAGAACTCCCTGCCTTCCAGCTGTGTCATGTCACCGCCGGCTTCCTTAAGGGCCTCCAAAAGGTCTGCCGCGGCCATCCTCACCGCCTCGCCCGTAATCAGGGTCTGGCGTGAACCGGAGGTGGTGCCTGAATCCGGTGCAACCTCGGAATTGGCGCCCATGTTCTTAATCTGGTCCTTCTTAAGTCCTGTTACCTCTGCAACCATCTGTACAAATACGGTTGCGCAGCCCTGTCCGATGTCGGAAGCAGCCGCATATAACTCCACCCTTCCATCATGGACCGCCAGCTTTGCGCGCCCTTTGTCAGGAAGGCCCACGCCCACGCCTGCGTTCTTCATGGCACATGCGATTCCTGCCCTGCCGGGATTGCCCTCATATGCATCCTTAACCGCCAGAAGTGTTTCCTTCAGCGCGGTGGAGCAGTCTGCAATCTGTCCGTTTGGAAGCACCTTGCCTGGTTCGATTGCATTGCGGTAGCGGATTTCCCATGGGGAAATGCCCACCTTCTCAGCCAGAAGGTTGATATTGGATTCCAGCGCAAATTCACTCTGGCACACGCCAAAGCCGCGGAACGCGCCTGCAGGCGGATTGTTGGTGTAATAGCCGAAGCCGCGGATATCCGTGTTCTGATAGCAGTATGGTCCCACGGAATGGGTGCAGGCCCTTTCAAGCACGGGTCCGCACAGGGAGGCATATGCGCCTGTATCAAAGTAGATTTCACAGTCAAGTCCTGTGAAGATTCCATTTTCATCACAGCCCAGGGTGAAGGTTCCTTCCATTGCATGGCGTTTTGGATGGAAATTAATGGACTCCTGTCTGGAGAATATTACCTTAACCGGCTTCTGTACCTTTAAGGCTGCCAGTACGGCGATATGCTGGGTGGAAACGTCCTCTTTTCCGCCAAAGCCGCCGCCAACCAGTTTGTTTTCCACCACAATGCGGTCCGGGTCCCAGCCCAGCATGATGGAGATTTCCTTACGTGTATCGTATACGCCCTGGTCTGAGGTATAAACCTTGACACCATCCTTATAAGGAAATGCAACTGCGCATTCCGGCTCAAGGAACCCATGCTCTGTAAACGGAGTGGTGTAGGTCTGGGTCACCACGTACTTGGAATTCTCCAGCGCCTTTTTTGCATCGCCGCGTGTCACATGGCGGCTCTGGCACAGATTTCCCTTTTCATGGACCTTGGGCGCGTCCTCAGCCATGGCCTCATGGACAGAACATACCGGGGTCAGTTCCTCGTAATCAACCTTAACCAGCTTCTTTGCTTCCTCCAGGATATCCCTTGTCTCGGCAACAACCAGGCATATGGCATCGCCCACGCAGCGGGTGATATCGCCTTTTGCAATCATCACATCCCAGTCCTGCTGGAGATGGCCCACCTTATTATTAGGCACATCCTCGGCCGTAAGCACGGCCAGTACTCCCGGAAGGGCCAGCGCCTCCCCGGTATGGATATCCAGCACCTTTGCCCGAGGATACCTAGAACGAACGGCTGATGCATAAACCATTCCTTCCATCTCCACATCGCCAGGGTATTCGCCGTATCCCAGCACCTTTTCCCGCACATCCAGGCGGAAGGCACGCTCTCCCACCCCGTAGGAATCGCCCTTTTCCAGGGACTCCTCTATCTTCGCATCCCCTCTCAGGATGGCTGCGGTCAGCTGGATGCCTTCGATGATTTTCTTATATCCGGTACAGCGGCAGATATTTCCCTTCAGGGCAACCTTGATTTCTTCCTCAGTGGGGTCCGGCACCCTGTCAATCAGGGCCTTGCCCGCCATAACCATGCCGGGGGTACAGAATCCGCACTGCACGGATCCCATTGCGCCGAAGGCGTATACAAATGCCTCCTTCTCAGCATCGCTTAAGCCTTCCGTGGTAATGATGTTCTTCCCCACTGCGCGCTTGGTTGTCAGGATGCAGGATTTAACCGCCTTCCCGTCCACCACGATTGTACATGTGCCGCAGGCGCCCTCGCTGCATCCGTCCTTTACAGAATGCAGGTGAAGGTCCTCACGCAGATAACGCAGAAGAGGTTTATCCTCACTGGTGCTGCGCATCACTCCATTTACCGTAAAACTATAGTTCTCTCCCATCTTTACCTCCTGCCTTTACGCTCCAACGTAAAATAGCTTTATAAAAAAAGATTATGGATTCCCTCTGTCTCTATCCCGTTTTCCTGAATCAGTGATTCCAGCCCTAGCCGTTCTGCTGCCGGGGCGCTCCAGGCCATGCCGCAGCCGGCGCTGATCTGCCTTGGCACAGGTATCAGCCGCCCCGGGCTTCCTGCATCCTTTGCGCACTGCTCCATCCTCATAGCCATCGTCGTGGTATGGAAGGTAAATACCACCTTTTCCGTCTTTTCCCTAGCCATCCGAAAACACCTCATCAATCTGCCGTAATCCTGTCACAGACAGAAGTTCCTGTCTTTATTCTACCAAAAGAATAACGTTATTTTTTTAACAATTCAGCGCGTGTTTGAAAATCACATTCCTCTCCCTGTCCTGCGGACTGCCGGATTGGGGCGTGTTTAAAAATTGCTTTCCGTCAGCTGTGCGTCCCATTTTGTGGGAGATTTGGTTCCGATGAGGGAGGCGTAGCGGGCTACGTTGACCGAATCGGGACCAAATATACCGCGAAGTGGGGCGTGCAGATGGCGGGAATGAATTTTCAAACACGCCCCAGGACCGGACAAACCGCGAAGCTGGTCCTGCTTTGTCCTAAGGGGTACCTTTGATGGCTCCATCAGGGCAGGGGGAATGGATTTTCAAACACGCACTGGAATATAAGGAAATCCCCCTATCTTCACCGGGAACTTCCTGCTGCGCCAGGATATGTTTAAAATTCATTCCCGTCAGCTGACGGAACACAATTTTCAAACACACCCCGGGACTGTCAGGCACACCTGCAGCCCCCGGCGCACATTTTCATTTATAACATATAAGAATAATCTTTGATTACAGTTGCAATGATCTTCTGGATTCCGTCCGGCACATCCCCGTTCGCGGAACCAACCGTGTAATCCATCACATTGCCCTGGAGCCTTACCTTGCAGGCGCCGCTCACAGCATCCAGAACCGTGAAGCCCTGGTTCTTGCTGTTTTCCATATCCTTCTCATTGGCAAACAGGGTGAACTTGTCAAGATACGGCGCGCTGTCCCATGGACAGAAGCTCTTACAGTTGCCGCACTCATTACACATATAATCCACATGGATGATCTGGTGCTTCTCCATTCCCGGGACAACCAGGGAAATGTTGGCCCTGTTGGGGCATACCTCTACGCAGTTCTCGCAGTAGCTGTTACAGGACAGGCATCTGGTGCTGTCAACGATATGGTCATTCTCCTCTGCCAGCCTGCCCTTGCGGCCATAGATGGTGCCGGCGTCAGACAGCTTGAACAGATCTTCTGCCAGTACCTTGCCCACAATTGCCTCTGCGGCCATCTTGCCGTCGCGGATTCCTTCAACAACCGTGGCAGGTCCGTACAGGCCGTCGCCAGCCACGTACACGCCCTTCACGCTGGTTTCCAGGGTATCCTGGTTTACCTGGGGACGTCTTCTGCTGTCCAGGGCAATGCCGCATTCCTCGTAGAATGCACCCGGAACCTTCTCGCCCACGGCTGCGATAACCGTATCAGCCGGCACGGTCACAACCTCGTCCGTCTCCACGACGCCGCGGCGTCCGCTGGCATCATAGTCGCCCAGGACCATCTTCCTGCAGTACAGGGTTTTGTCCTCCAGCTTAACCGGGGCCAGAAGCTCGGCAAATTCCACGCCGTCCTCCATTGCCATCACCAGTTCTTCCTCGTCAGCAGGCATGAAGCGTCTGGTCCTTCTGTATACCAGGGAAACCTTCTCCACGCCAGCGTTCCTCTTAGCTGCCCTTGCGGTATCCATGGCAGTGTTGCCGCCGCCGATGACAACCACGTTCTTACCTAAATCCAGCTTGCCGTCCGTTGCCTTGAACTGAGCCAGGAAATCCAATGCATTCATGGTATCCCCTGCTTCCAGCTTAAGGGTTCCCTTATCAGAAGCGCCCACTGCCAGGACAACGTAATCATATTCCTTCTTTAACTCATCAATGGAAGTGATTTCCTTTCCATTCACCATCTCCACGCCCATGGCTGCAACAATCTTCACATCGTTGTCAATGGCTTCATCGGAGATACGGAATCCCGGAATCACGTTGCGGACAACGCCGCCCATCTTTGCTTCCTTTTCAAAGACAGTTACCTTTACGCCGCCCCTGGCCAGGAAGTAAGCAGCCGCCAGTCCTGCCGGTCCTCCGCCCACAACAGCAGCCTTCTTATCCGTGGTCACTGCCGGAACCTTGAACTTAGACATCACTGCCTCAAAGCCGCCTTCAGCTGCTTCCAGCTTGGTCCTTCTGATATCCACAGGGCTCTCGTAGAAGTTCCTGGTACATTTACTCATACAGTTGTGTGCACAGATGGTGCCTGTGATGAATGGAAGCGGGTTCTTGTTCAGGATGACTTCCAGGGCCTGTTCAAACTCACCGGCTCCGGCCAGCTGCAGGTAGCGGGTGATATCCTGGTGGATCGGACAGCCTTCCTGACACGGGGCCACGAAACAGTCTGTCAGCGGTACCGGCTTCTTAATCTTCCTGGAGGGAAGGGGTTTTACTGCCTTTACATGGTGCTTGTCGCTCTTGACAGCCTCTACCAGTGCAGCCGCCTTATCAGCATCCACGCCTGTGAACGCAGCCGCATCCTTTCCTGCAAAAATCTGGCCGATCTGCTCCAGCCTCTCATAGCCGCCCGGCTTTAACATGGTGGTTGCCATGGTCACGGGCCAGATGCCTGCATCCACGATATCTTCTATGTTAAAGTAATCAGCGCCGCCTGAGTAGGAAATGCGCAGCTTGCCGCCAAAGTCCTTAGCCAGCTTCATGGCAACTGACATGGATAAGGGATACAGGGACTTGCCGGACATGTACATCTCTTCGCTTGGAAGTTCATTCTGCTTCACGTCAACCGGGAAGGTGTTGGTAATCTTAACGCCGAATTCCAGTCCCTTCTCATCAGCCAGGGCCTGTAACCTCTCAAGCATGGGAACCGCATCCTCATACTGAAGGTCATCCTTAAAGTGGAAATCGCCGAATGCAACGTAGTCATAGCCCATGTCGTCCATAAGCTTCCTTGCGTACTCATATCCCAGAAGGGTGGGGTTGCATTTGATGAAGGTATGTACTTTCTTCTCCTCAATCAGGTAACGGGCAATGCGCTCAATCTCCTGCGGAGGACATCCGTGAAGGGTGGAAAGGGTTGCGCAGTTGCAGACCTGCGGGGAGATTCCCTCCACATCTTCCTTTGTCACCTTCTCAAACTTGTCAAGGTTATCGAGGAGCCACTGCCTGCACTCATTGAAAACAGCTGTCCCGGATGCATCCTTCATGCCCTCGATGAACCGGTCAATCTTCTCCAGCTTAATGCCCTCCAGGTCATATCCAACAGACATGTTGAACTGGAACCCGTCCATGGCACCAAGGCCGTATTCCTTAGCCAGCACCTTACATGCGAACCATGCTTTCACATACTCGTCAAATGCCTGGGGAACATACAGCTCCGTGGACCACTCACAGTTATAGCACTCGTCATCCGCCTTGATACATGGCTTTGCAACAGGAAGGTCCTCGCCGTCCAGCTTCTGTACGGTCTTCAGTTCAAAGAAACGGCTGCCGGCCACATAAGCCGCAACAATATTCTGGGTCAGCTGGGTGTGGGGGCCTGCCGCGGGACCGAAGGGTGTCTCCAGCTTGCGGCCGAATATCTCATAATTCTTTTCCGGGTCTGCCTTAAAAGGTTTCCTGACTCCGAAAACAGCACCTTTTTTGTGCTCTTTTAGAATCCAGTTCATCAGGTTTCCAAATGGAATGGGTGTCATGATATCGCTCATTTTATTCTTATCCTCCTTATTATAAGCACCAGACCAGGTCCCAGCACCGGACACAAGGGCCGCGGGGCTTAGAAAGCCCCCAGGCCAATGTCCTCCATCCGGCTCAGCCGCCCAGGGTATGTTTCCCTGAGGTGCTGATTCCCGCCGCCCTGCAATCAGTTGTTTACTTAATTATACATGCTGCGCCTTCTTCATTATAGAGGAAAGCCTATCCAGGCCTGGAAGGCAGTTCCTTCCATCCGCGCATCCTTAACCGTTGATGGAACGCTCCAGCTTCTTAGCCTCTTCCCTTACCTCATAAAGGATCTTCTCCTCATCCAGGCCAATCAGTTCCCGGTCTTTCATAAGGACCTTGCCGTTACATACAGTGGTGATGACGCTCCTTCCGGTCATTCCGAACAGGATGTGTCCGTTGATGTTGGAAGCATCCATCGGTGTTAACGGGATGTAGTCGGTTACGATCACATCTGCGGCAGCGCCTTCCTTCAGCACACCGAGAGGCTTCTTGAAGTAACGGCCCGCAATCTTTGCATTGCCCTCAAAGAGCATCTGGGGAACCTCGCCCCATGCCGCGTTGGCATCGCACAGGTGATGCTTATGCAGTACATTGGCCACCTTCATGGACTCGGTCATGTCATGTGTATAGCCGTCCGTTCCAAGACCGGTTAAAATACCCCTGTGCACGATTTCCATGGTTGGAGGGCATCCGCAGGCATTGCCCATGTTGGACTCGGGGTTATGTACGACCATGGTATCCGTATCCTTAATCAGATCCATCTCATGGGAATTTACATAGATACAGTGGCCTAACAGTGTCTTGCTTCCTAAGATATTGTTGTCCATGAGACGGTCCACAATCCTCTTGCCGTACTTCTTAAGGCAGTCGTGAAGGTCCTCAATGCCCTCAGCCACATGGATGTGGTATCCCACTTCGTCAGGCTTGTTGGCTGCTGCCAGTTCCATGGTCTCATCGGAAATGGTAAACTGTGCGTGCATACCCATCATGCCTGCCAGCATGTCTGTCCCATCAGCCAGGGCATGCTTGATCCAGGCCGCATTCTCCATAACGGCAGCCCTTGCCTTGTCCATGCCGTCCCTATCCGAAACCTCATAGCAGAGGCAGGTCCTGATTCCCATCTCCTTGGCAGCATCCTCGATGGCAAAAAGGCTGTCGTGGATCTCGCCAAAGCTGGCATGATGGTCAAACACAGTGGTGACGCCGTTCTTGATGGAATCCAGATAAGTGGCCCTTGCGCTCTGGCGGGTCTGCTCATTGGTCAGATGGCGGTCAATGGTCCACCACATCCCGTCCAGGATATCTAAAAATCCTTTCGGGTTATATCCCTTAATAGAAAGTCCTCTGGCCATGGCGCTGTAGATGTGCTCATGGGTGTTGATGAACGCCGGCATGATGACGCCCCCCTTGGCGTCAATGAACTCAGCCTCCGGGAATTCCTTCTTCACTTCTTCCAGTGTCCCTACTTTCTTAATCACATTCCCGTCCATTGCCACCGCGCCATTCTCAATGAATGGATTAGCGGCATCCCTTGTCACCAGACGTCCGTTCCCAATAACTAACATAACCTCTCTCCTTTTCTTTTATAGAATACTTTAAATGAATTATATGTGTCAGACAGAAACAATTTGTCCCAGGGAGGGTCCGAACATTCATTTCCGCCATCTGTACGCCCCGCTTCGCGGCATATTCGGCCCAAATTCAGGTTACATAGCCCGCTATGCGCCCTTCATTTGGGCCAAATCTCCCACAAAGCGGGACGCACAGCTGACGGAAAGCAATGTTCGGACCCTCCCTAACCCCATCTTAAAACCATAAACTTTAATAAGATAGAACAGGACTTCCTGTAACCCTATACTAACACCTTATAACCCCATTTGCAAGCATAAAATGCAAAATTTTTTAGATATTCTAAATTTTTTTGTAAAAACCTCTTGCAATTCATTTTTTTTGTGCTATGATGGAATCATAAACAACGCGTCACAACATAGCGAAATGTTTATTGTACAAAGTAACCAGAAACTGATTGGAATTTGAAGAGTCCGAAGAAAGGAAGAAGAAAGCTATGGCATACACACTAGACCTTTTAAAGCAGCTTGCTGATGGCCTGGCAAGGCAGTTCGGACCAGACTGTGAAATTGTGATCCACGACCTGGCAAGGCATGACCTGGAACACTCCATTGTACATATCAATAATGGGCACGTGACCAACCGCCAGGAAGGCGACGGACCCTCCAAGGTAGTTCTGGAGACCCTTCACAAGGATCCGGCCACTTTAAAAGACCATCTTGGATACCTTACCCGTACATCCAACGGCAAGATACTGAAATCCAGTACCTTTTATATCCGTAATAAGGAAGGCGATTCCATTGATTACCTGCTTTCCCTTAATTATGATATAACCGGACTGATGACCGTGGACCGTTCCATCAAAGCCCTCATCGATACCGAACCCCAAGCGGACGTGAAGCAGCAGCCCGAACAGATTGTCCACAATGTCAATGACCTGTTAGACACCCTGATTGAACAGTCGGTGGCCCTTATCGGGAAGCCGGCCGCCCTTATGAATAAGGAGGAAAAAGTAACTGCCATCCAGTTCTTAAACGATGCAGGCGCCTTCCTTATCACTAAGTCGGGTGACAAAGTTTCCAAGTACTTCGGAATCTCCAAATTCACTTTGTACAGTTACATTGACGTTAACAGCCGCAAGGCAGATGATAAGAAATAACATTATAATCATAAACAGCAACACACATACAAGGAGGATTATGTAATATGGATCAGAAGATTCAATGGGCGGTCAATCATATGCCAAAGACAGATGATAAGAACCTGCCAATCATGGGCCTTGAGGAAATCGGAAAGGCAAGGACCTTCCACGAAAGCTTTCCTCAGTACAGCAAGACACCACTTACAAAGCTGGACCACATGGCTGAGTACCTGGGAGTAAAAGAGATTTACTTAAAGGATGAGTCCTACCGCTTTGGCCTGAACGCATTTAAAGTACTGGGCGGTTCCTTCGCAATGGCGCGCTACATTGCCAGCGAGACAGGCAAGGATGTGTCCGAGCTTCCTTATTCCGTCCTCACTTCTGACCAGTTAAGAAAAGAATTTGGCCAGGCAACCTTCTTCACAGCCACAGACGGCAACCACGGCCGCGGCGTTGCATGGGCAGCCAACCGCTTAGGCCAGAAGGCCGTTGTACATATGCCTAAGGGTTCCACCCAGACACGTCTTCAGAACATCGCAAAGGAAGGCGCACAGGTAGACATCCAGGAGATGAACTACGATGACTGTGTACGTCTGGCAGCCAAGGAGGCGGACGAGACAGAGAGAGGCGTGATTGTGCAGGATACTGCATGGGACGGCTACGAGGAGATTCCGGCCTGGATCATGCAGGGCTACGGAACCATGGCCATGGAAGCTGGCGAGCAGTTAAAGGAATACGGCTGTGAGCGTCCGACCCACATTTTCGTACAGGCAGGCGTCGGTTCCCTGGCAGGCGCGGTTGTGGGTTACTACTCCAACCTTTACGCTGATAACCCGCCAACCTTCGTTGTTGTGGAAGCGGAAGCAGCCGCATGTCTCTACAAGGGCGCTGCTGCTGGCGACGGCGACATCCGCATCGTGGACGGCGACATGGAAACCATCATGGCCGGTCTTGCATGCGGCGAGCCCAACACCATCTCCTGGGATATCTTAAAGAACCATGTAAAAGTATTCATCGCTGCCCCTGACTGGGTAGCTGCAAACGGCATGCGTATGCTGGGCGCTCCCATTAAGGGCGACGCACCTGTTACATCCGGTGAATCCGGCGCTGCTCCATTCGGCGCACTGGCAGCCGTCATGACCATGGATGAGTACAAGGATCTGAGAAATGACATCGGACTGGACGGATCTTCCAAAGTCCTGCTCTTCTCAACAGAAGGCGATACGGACCCTGACCGTTACAAGAACATTGTATGGAAA
Organism: Clostridium pacaense; assembly: GCF_020709765.2. NCBI lineage: Bacteria > Bacillati > Bacillota > Clostridia > Eubacteriales > Clostridiaceae > Clostridium > Clostridium pacaense. Next base: position 19,738 of record NZ_JAJFEB020000004.1, on the reverse strand, counting down.
GGTCTCGATAAATAAGCAATAAAGCATCATCCAATAAACCCAATCACCACCGCTGCCTCGCGGTTCACCCCCGCCGGGCGGCACCACCACAATATGAATGCAAATGTATATGGAGGAAATGAAAACAATGAGTCTGGATTACGCAAAAATCAAAGAAGCAGCACAGAATTACGAGAAGGACATGACCAAATTCTTACGCGATATCGTTAAGTTCCCAGGTGAGAGCTGCGATGAGAAGGCACACATCGACCGCATCGCTGAAGAGATGAGGAAGCTTGACTTCACCAAGGTTGAGATTGACCCCATGGGCAACGTACTTGGCTACATGGGAACCGGCAAGACCTTAATCGGCTTTGACGCCCACATCGATACGGTTGGTATCGGCAATAAGAACAACTGGAACTTCGATCCATACGAAGGTTATGAGAACGACACCGAGATTGGCGGACGCGGCGTGTCTGACCAGTGCGGCGGTATCGTAAGTGCTGTTTACGGCGCTAAGATCATGAAGGACCTGGGCCTGTTAAGCGACAAGTACACGGTTCTGGTAACCGGTACGGTCCAGGAAGAGGACTGTGATGGTCTTTGCTGGCAGTATATCATCAATGAAGACAAGGTACGTCCTGACTTCGTTGTATCCACAGAGCCTACTGACGGCGGCATCTACCGCGGACAGAGGGGACGTATGGAGATCCGTGTTGACGTCAAGGGTGTTTCCTGCCACGGTTCCGCCCCAGAGCGCGGCGACAACGCAATCTACAAGATGGCCGATATCCTTCAGGATGTACGCGCACTGAACGAGAATGACGCTGCTGATGACAAGGAAGTCAAGGGCCTTGTGAAGATGTTAGATGAGAAATACAACCCAGAGTGGAAGGAAGCCAACTTCTTAGGACGCGGCACGGTTACCACCTCCGAGATTTTCTTCACCTCCCCAAGCCGCTGTGCAGTTGCCGACTCCTGCTCCGTATCCCTTGACCGCCGCATGACTGCCGGTGAGACATGGGAGAGCTGCCTGGATGAGATCCGCGCCCTTCCTGCTGTTAAGAAATATGGCGATGATGTTACTGTTTCCATGTATGAGTATTCCCGTCCTTCCTACAAAGGACTTACATATCCAATCGAGTGCTACTTCCCAACCTGGGTCATCCCGGAAGACCACGAAGTCACCAAGGCCCTGGAAGATGCTTACAAGAACCTGTACGGCAATGAGCGTATCGGTGTTGCCGCTACCGAGGAAATGAGGAAGGCCCGTCCTCTCACAGACAAGTGGACCTTCTCAACCAACGGCGTTTCCATCATGGGACGTAACGGTATCCCCTGCATCGGCTTTGGACCTGGCGCAGAGGCTCAGGCCCATGCCCCCAATGAGATTACCTGGAAGCAGGATCTGGTTACATGTGCGGCTGTTTATGCGGCACTGCCGACTGTGTATTGTAAGTAAGGAATTATTCGTATTTAAGGATTATCATTGTTTTAGATTATTGTCCGCAGGGTGATTTTTTGGCTGCCATTCAGTGTGGTTTTGCCATCCCGCTGGTCCGCAGTGCCATCTTTTTGGCCTGTGGGGCGGCCAAGAAGCATAGGGCATACGCCCTATGAAAAATAAAATATAATTGCATCCTGCTTATTCGTAAACCATTTTCCATGAAGTCCTAGTGACCTGTTTTATTTCGGCGGCTTATGCTGAAAGCCGCCGAAGGATTACAGGCCCGGGCACCCAGACATTGAAACCAAAAAATATAAATAAATCATATTAAAGGAGTTAATCAAATGAAAACATTACAGGATTACATTGATAAGTTAAACAGCCTCAATTTCAAGGAAATGTACGAGAACGACTTCTTCCTGACCTGGGAGAAGACCGATGAGGAACTGGAAGCAGTATGGACCGTTGCTGACGCCCTGCGCTACATGAGGGAGAACAACATTTCCACAAAGGTATTTGAGAGCGGCCTTGGCATCTCCTTATTCCGTGACAACTCCACACGTACACGTTTCTCCTTCGCTTCCGCATGTAACCTGTTAGGCCTGGAAGTCCAGGATCTGGACGAGGGTAAGAGCCAGGTTGCCCATGGTGAGACTGTCCGCGAGACAGCTAACATGATTTCCTTCATGGCTGATGTCATCGGTATCCGCGATGATATGTACATCGGCAAGGGCAATGCTTACATGCACGAAGTGGTTGACGCTGTCACACAGGGCCACAAGGACGGCATCCTTGAGCAGAAGCCAACCCTGGTTAACTTACAGTGCGATATCGACCATCCCACACAGTGTATGGCTGATATGCTGCACATCATCCATGAGTTCGGCGGCGTAGAGAACTTAAAGGGCAAGAAGTTAGCCATGACATGGGCTTACTCTCCTTCCTACGGCAAGCCACTCTCCGTTCCTCAGGGCGTTGTAGGCCTGATGACACGTATGGGTATGGAAGTTGTCCTGGCTCATCCGGAAGGTTATGAGATCATGCCTGAGGTTGAGGAAGTTGCTAAGAAGAACGCAGCAGCTACCGGCGGTTCCTTCCGCGTATCCCATGACATGGCTGACGCATTCAAGGATGCTGATATCGTATATCCGAAGAGCTGGGCTCCGTTCGCAGCCATGGAAAAGAGAACCAACCTGTACGCTGAAGGCGATTCCGAGGGAATCAAGGCCCTTGAGAAAGAACTGCTGGCTCAGAACGCAGAGCACAAGGACTGGTGCTGTACCGAAGAACTGATGAAGACCACCAAGGACGGCAAGGCCCTGTACCTGCACTGCTTACCTGCTGACATCAACGATGTAAGCTGCAAGGACGGCGAGGTTGAGGCATCTGTATTCGACCGTTACCGCGATCCCCTGTACAAGGAAGCAAGCTACAAGCCATATGTAATCGCTGCCATGATCATGTTAGCTAAGTTTGCTGATCCAGCTGAAATCTTAAAGAAACTGGAAGAAAAAGGAACACCAAGAGTATTCAAATAAATCCCAAACCTAGTCGTAGTACATTGTAGGGGCTGCCGGACAACGGTCCTGCGGCCCTTTTTGTCTCCAAAATAAGTTGTATTGTGCAAATAACAATGCGGGATACCCTCATATCCCGCCTGTAAAGGGGAATTTCACTATGGAAAACAAGAAAAAACGTATTGTCATCGCATTGGGCGGCAACGCACTTGGCAACACACTTCCTGAGCAGATGATAGCTGTTAAGATTACCGCTAAGGCTATCGTGGACCTCATCGAAGAAGGTTGCGAAGTCATTGTAGCCCATGGAAACGGCCCGCAGGTCGGCATGATCAACAATGCCATGGCTGCCCTGAGCCGCGAGGACGCAAACCAGCCAAACACTCCCCTCTCCGTCTGTGTGGCAATGAGCCAGGCCTATATCGGCTATGACCTTCAGAATGCCCTGAGAGAGGAACTTTACAACCGCGAAATGTACGATATCCCGGTTGCTACCATGATCACACAGGTGCGTGTGGATGCAGAAGATCCTGCATTCGACACCCCCAGCAAGCCAATCGGCCACTTCATGACCGAGGAACAGGCCAAGATTGCATCCGAGAAATACGGATACATCATGAAGGAGGACGCAGGACGCGGTTACAGACGTGTGGTTGCTTCTCCAAAGCCAGCTGAAATTGTTGAAATCGGCGCTATCCGCTCCCTGGTTGACTCCGGTCAGCTGGTCATCGCATGCGGAGGCGGCGGAATCCCGGTTACCCGTCAGGGCAATCATTTAAAGGGCGCCAGCGCTGTTATCGACAAGGATTTTGCCAGTGAGCTGTTAGCAGAGGAACTGAACGCTGATTTCTTAATCATCCTCACTGCAGTAGAAAAGGTAGCTATCAACTTCGGAAAACCGGAAGAAAAGTGGTTGGATAATCTCACACCGGACCAGGCCAAGGTATACATGGAAGAGGGACATTTCGCCCCTGGCTCCATGCTGCCAAAGGTTCAGGCCGCTGTGAAATTCGCAGAGTCCAAAGATGGACGTACTGCACTCATAACCTTGCTTGAAAAAGCAAAAGAGGGAATCCAAGGACTGACCGGAACTCAAATTCACCAATAAGCCCAAGGAGGAACTTAAATATGAATCAGGCAGGTAATCAATCAGCTTTATTTGACTATTATGGAAAACCCAGTTTTTCCCAGGCGTTCCCACTTGCAATGCAGCATGTGGTGGCCGCAATCGTGGGGTGCGTAACCCCCGCCATTATCGTATCAGGAGCAGCAGGGCTCAATCCCACTGATAAAGTCTTTTTAATACAGGCAGCCCTTGTTGTGGCAGGTTTAGCCACACTATTACAGCTTTTCCCCATCGGCAATAAGAACGGTCTTCATATCGGAGCCGCCCTTCCTGTCATCATGGGTGTGAGTTTTGCTTATGTCCCCAGCATGCAGGCCATTGCAGGCCATGAAAGCGGGCTGGGGGTTCCGATGATATTAGGCGCCCAGATTGTAGGCGGCGTGGTGGCAATCATTGTTGGTTTTTCCATTAAGAAGATACGCAAGCTGTTCCCGCCGTTAATCGCCGGTACTGTTGTGTTTACCATCGGTCTTTCCTTATATCCCACTGCCGTCAACTACATGGCAGGCGGAGCCGGCAAGCCCCTGGCAAGCGAAATCGGTAAACTGGGCTTTGGCTCATGGCAGAACTGGACAACTGCGTTGATTACTTTAGCCGTTGTCACCGTTTTAAATCATTTCACCAAAGGTATCCTGAAGCTGGCCTCCATCCTTATCGGCGTGATTGTGGGTTATGCCGTTGCCCTGGGATTTGGGCTGGTTGACTTCAGCGGCGTTGCCTCGGCTGGTATTTTCCAGTTCCCGACCCCGCTGCACTTTGGGGTAATATTTGATCCTTCTTCCTGTATTGCAATCGGCCTTTTATTTGCCATCAATTCAATCCAAGCAATCGGTGACTTTTCCGCAACCACCACCGGCTCCATGGACCGTATGCCGGAGGACAAGGAATTACAGGGAGGTATTGTGGGTTACGGTATCTCCAATATCATAGGCGCTGTGCTGGGCGGGCTTCCAACCGCCACCTACAGCCAGAACGTAGGAATCGTAGTGACCACCAAGGTAATCAACCGCATCGTTCTCGGAATGGCGGCTGTCATCCTGCTGGTTGCAGGCCTGATTCCCAAGTTCTCAGCAGTCCTGACCACCATTCCCCAGTGTGTACTGGGCGGCGCTACCATCACAGTATTCGCATCCATTGCCATGACCGGTATCAAGTTAGTCATGACAGAGGACATGAACTACCGCAATACTTCCATCGTAGGCCTTTCCGTAGCATTAGGAATGGGCGTTACACAGGCAGCCAATTCCCTGGCAGCATTCCCTGACTGGGCAACCACCATCTTTGGTAAGTCCCCTGTTGTGGTTGCAACCTGTGTGGCAATCCTGCTGAACGTAATCCTTCCAAGGGATAACACGGCAGCGAAAAAGAATTAATCCTCTAATTGTATGTAATGGTACAGCTAGTTTATAATGTATGGAAATGCCTCTGGCCTGGATTCGCGGCCGGAGGCATTTTCATGTTCCCCTTTTTCCTATTCCCAATATCCGTTTTAAGCATGTTTTTGCAATTCATAACAGAATTTCAATCATCCTGAAAGGATACGGCCTTCACAATCGTATTATGGATGAGACACTAATTGAGAAGGAGATTGAAAATCATGAAAATCAGGACTATAATAGCAACAGCAGTAACAGGAATCGTATTAATGGCAGCAGGCAGCAGCCTTGCCTTTGGCGCGGACTGGACGTGTCCAAGGGGCTATGGGGACTGTACCAGCTATGAATACTGCACCACCCATGACCATGGGGACTGTGACGGACACTGGTCTGAGGAAGGCGGCTGGGTGTGCCCGGACGGGACCCACAGCTATAGCTGCTCCTCTTCCACCGCTTCCTCCCCATCCGCCGCTTCCGGCAGCAGACGCGGTCACCACGGTGAACACAGGCAGGGCGGTCAGGGACATCACGGCAGCCATGGATGCGGGACGGGTCGCAGATAAGCATATGCCATACCAGATGGAGAAACAATGCGGCAGGAAACAGATGTAGAGCAGGCAATCGAGCAGTATGCTGACATGATAAAGCATATCTGCCTTGTCTATATGAAAAATGAAAGCGATACAGAGGACGTGTTTCAGGATGTGTTTTTGAAATACGCCCTTTTTTCTGAACCCTTTGAGTCGGAAGAACATAAAAAAGCCTGGCTGATTCGTGTGGCCATTAACCGGTGCAAGGATGTGCTCCGAAGCTTTTTCCACAGGAATACATGTTCCCTGGACGAGGCCATGGCCGTGGCCGCCCCTGACAGCGGGGACTTCTCCCATGTGCTGGAGGCCGTCATCCGGCTTCCTGAGAAGTATAAGATCCTGGTGTACCTGCACTACTACCAGGGATATTCCGCCGTGGAGATTGCAGGCATCCTGCACAAAAAGGTGAATACCGTATATACGCATCTGGCAAGGGCCAGGGCAGAATTAAAAGACATGCTGGGAGGTGATGAAGGTGAAACAGGAAATCCGTAAGGCATTTGACGCGGTCCGGTGCGAAGACGGACTGAAGGAGCGGACACGTGACCGTGTAATACGCAGGATGGGACAAAAGCAGCCAAAACCTGCCCTGCGCCGGATGAGACTTGCCGTGTCCCTGGCGTGCCTGCTGGTGTTTGCCGGAAGTGGATTCGGCGGATACCAGCTCTACTATGCGGAGGCAGCCACCATCAGTATTGATGTGAATCCCAGCATTGAACTGGGAATCAACCGGTGGGGAAGGGTTGTGGAGGAAGTCCCCTATGGCAGGGACGGGGAAATGGTGCTGCGCCAGGTTTCCCTGCGGCATCTGGAATATGAGGAAGCCCTCAACCGCCTGCTTGGCAGTGAGGTCATGCAGGACTACCTGAAAAAAGACGCCCTGCTGTCCATCACACTGGAGAACAGGGGCGGGGACGGCATTTTACTGGAAAACCTCCAAAGCTGTGTGGACACCACCCTCAAACAGTGCCACAGCCAGGCCAGGACAGAATATGTCAGCGTGGACGGCCACATGTGCCAGGAAGCCCACAGCCTTGGCATGTCCGTGGGGAAATATCACGCCATACAGGAGCTTCTCACCGCGGACCCGCAGGCCACCCTGGACGAGTTCAAGGATAAGTCCATGAAGGAAATCAAGGGACATACGGAGCACTGTGGGCACAAGGCACAGGAAACAGGGGAAAAGGAAACAGGGGAAAAGGCAGCCGGTGGCTGCCATAATAGGGGGCATCACGGAGGGCGGGAGGACTAACAGCCCTCAATCCCATAAAGCCTCACGGCATTCCTCCAGAGGATGTCCTCCTTCTCTTCCCCTGATATATCCAGACTTCTTATGAAATCAGGCCCGTCCGTAAGCCATTCCATGCGCACAGGGTATGAGGAGCCATAGATGATATGGTCTGAACCAAGTACCCTTACCGCGCCCTCAAGCGCTTCCCTGCCCCATGGCTGCGCATGGCTGGTCTCAAAGAACAGGTTCTCAGATAGATACCGCTCCATCTCATCCCCGTTATCCTCAAAACGTCTTACCTCATCCTTTCCCACCGACCTGGCAGGGACCATCATGTTCCGGAAGGCAAAGAAGCCGCCGCCCAGCATGGAATGGACCATCTTAACATGCGGGTATTTCCCGAACATCCCGCTCATCATTTCCCTGCACACGGCCGTCATCTGGTCGGCACAGCGGCCGTAGGACCTGCGGAGGTTGTTATATGCCAGCAGGGAACCATGGTCAACCGGCAGCGGGGTATGGTGGACGTAAACCGTCATCCCGTACGCCTCCAGCCGTTCAAACAGGGGGGCAAAGGCTTCATCGTCCAGATACAGCTCCCCATAATGGGCGCTCATCTGTACGCCCTTCATTCCCAGTTCCTCATGGCATCGCTCCAGCTCCCTCAAGGACGCCTCCCCGCCAAAGGGAGGTATGACCGCAAGAGGGACCAGACGCCCATGGCTGCGCACACCGTAATCCGCCATCCCATCATTGAAAAGCCTGGCCATGTCAAGGCCCATCCATTCATGGCAGCAGGGTACCTTCATGACCGCCCGGTCAATCCCGGCCCGGTCCATGTCCGCAAGCTGTGTATCAAAATCATAATCCCCCTCCGCATAATTCACGCCTGGGCAGCCTGCGGGGCGCTCGATGACGATTTCCTTTCTTCCGTCATTGTCCCGGACCCGTCCCAGGGTTCCATAAGCCCGGGGAATATCTGCCAGGAACGTTTGGAGCAGCCTGTCATCCTTGAACACCTGTTCCGGGAACCAATATACATTTGCATCTATTACCATCTTACGATACCTCTTTCTCTTGATTCATGGCTTGCGGTTTTTAGCAGAAAACCTTATAATGTTTAGGAAGGTATCTCACTTTTAACCGAATTAATACAGGAGACCATGAATGGATATTGACTATATACATGAATTCGTTGTTCTGGCCGGGACCGGCAACTACATGGAAGCCGCGGACAGGCTGTTCCTCACCCAGTCCTCTCTCACCAGGCATATACAGAAGCTGGAAGCCGACCTGGGCGTCACACTCTTTGACCGCACCACCAGGCGCATTGAACTGAATCAATACGGCAGGCTGTTCCTTCCCTATGCGGAGCAGATAGCGCTGCTGCAAAAGGACTATACCACGGCCTTCTGCAATGAACTGAACCGTGAGCGGGGCACCATACGCATTGGCGCCATTCCCGTGATGGCCCAGTACCATATCACGGATATCCTTGCCCGTTTCCAGCAGGAGAACCGGAATTACATGCTGGATATCCAGGAAGCGGATTCCCTGCAGCTGATCCAGATGCTCCGTGAGGAAAGGATTGACTTTGCGGTCATACGCGAATCCGATGACGCATCCAGCTCATTCAGGAAGATTCCCATTACCCAGGACACCCTGGCAGCCCTGATGCCGAAGAACCATCCCCTGGCCGGCAGTGAACATATTGAGCTAAAGCAGCTTTACCGCGATTCCTTCCTGCTTCTTGGAAGGGACACGTTCATGTATTCCCTTTGTGTCCGTGAATGCCGTACGGCCGGCTTTGAGCCTCATATCGCATTTACCAGCAACCGGGTGGACAATATCATCGGACTGGTAAGCAAGGGCATGGGCGTGGGACTGCTTACCAAACGGCCTGTCATGTCAGCCAACCACTCCGACATCGCGGTCGTGGATGTCCTTCCCGCCATCACCACCACCATCAGCCTGGCCTATCTGCCCGATAAGAAGCTCACAGCCCCCCAGCAGCAGCTGGTCCGGCTTTTTGAGAGCCTGTAAGTGCACAGGCTCCTTTTTTATCCCATAAACAGCCCGCCGTTAAGGCGGAGTACCTGCCCGGTCATGAATCCTGCTTCCTCGCTTGCCAGATAACACACCACAGCCCCAAACTCCTCCGGTGTCCCATTCCGTCTTACCGGTATCCGGGGGACCAGCGTCCGGTTGTCCAGCTCGTCTTCCCCTTCCGGCGCATGGTCATTCTCCATGCCGCCCCTGGCAATACAGTTAACCGTTATGCCCTGGACGGCCAGCTCCCTGGCCAGATACCTGGTCATGGAAATCACCCCGCCCCTGGCAGCACATTCTAAAAGTCCTTCCTCTAAAAGCCCGTTTTCCGCACCTGTACCGGACACCAATATAACGCGCCCCGCCCTGCTCTTCTTGAGATAGGGGATTGCCTTCTGCACCATGGTAAAGCTTCCGGTGATCTGATGGTGGAGCTTCCCGTCCAATTCCTCCTCCGTTATATCGGATAAATCCTGACGGCGCGCCGCCGCGCCCTGGTTCGGTATAATCACATCCACTGAACCGAATCTCCGGTATACCTCACCATAGACAGCCCCATCCCCGTCCTCATTGCTAAGGGCAATGCATGTCCCTGGATTATCTTCCACCTCCGCAATCAGCCGTCCCGCATCTGCCATGTTGTGGGTTACCATCACCACATTCATCCCGGCCGCGGTCAGCATCCTGACCGCCCCGGCCCCCACATGGCCCGTTGCCCCGGCAATGACTGCCGTACGTCCCTTTAATGTATACATACCCATCTCCGTCATATGAACCGTCCATTCTGGTCAATCCACGAGTCAACAAAATCAAACAGCACCTTAACCGTATCCCCGAACTGCCCCGGATACGTCTCCGCCTCATAAGCCGGGGTGAAATTATGTCCGGCCCCTTCCACAAAGCCAAGGGTCTTATCCGTGCTTCCCGCCCGCTCATATATCACCTCGGACGCCAGATATTCATAGCTTCCCGTCATCCCCATGACAAGCATGGGAACATGGATTCCCGGCACATTGGAGGGTGGGCAGCAGTAGCTGGAATCCCAGTCAATCCCGTAAACGCCGTCTTCCCCCACCCGGAAATCCTCCGTGGTCCGGACGGCCTGGGAACGCAGATATGTCTTGACCGTGGTCATGACCCCGCCGCACCTGAGGGAACCTGTATTCTGCTGTCCCGGGCGCGACACCCTGACGCTGGGCACCACCTGCAGCGTGATGCTGCCATCCCCGTGCAGCAGGGGCCACTCCTTCTTTGTATGGGACAGCAGGCTGAGGTCCTGGGGAAACAGTTTGTTGTTAGGCGCAATCTGGTTGGCGCCCGGAATCACCATAGGCTCATCATCCGAGTACGCTCCCTTTCCCTCCTCAATATCCCTGAGCCGGTTAACGGCATGTTCAATCAGCCGGTTGCCCCGTTCCCCCTGGGCCTTATAAAACCTGCGTTTAAACCCTTCGCTGTAATGGGCGCCGTCCGGGTGGAACCCATGATCCATGTTAAATAAATCCAGCCCCGGATCCCGTCCGGCACCCCCTGACTCCTCCATGACGGCAGGATCCAGGCTGAAGAGTGTCATGGCCCCGTTGCCAAAGTTGGAATCCAGGAAAACCACCCCGTCCGCAGCAGGCAGTGTCTCAATCAGCCCGCAGGGAATCAGCTTTTCAGGCCCCTGGAACACCTCCACGCCGTTTTCAGCCACGCACTGGTATGCGCTCATAAGGGTGGCGCCGCCGCTGTGGCCCAGCAGAAGTACCTTTTCAATACCGGGATAGCCCTTTAAAAATTCCACGGCAGCCTTCACATTCAGCAGCTTATCGTCCAGCGTTGATTTGGCATCTGCCACCGTTGCAGCCAGGACGCGGTATCCCCGCCTGGCCAGTTCCGGAGCCGGTAAAAATCCCAGATAGCTTTCATCTGAATGCATCAGCACAATGCCGATCTGGCTTTTCCTGCCCAGCAGTTCCGGTTCATACAGCAGTCCCGTCACCCTGTCCGGCAGCGGTACAAATGCGATTCTATAATTATCAGACATATAAGACCTCTCTTATTTTCCTTTTTAGATTACCAGGGAGTACAATCCCTAGAGCGTGTTTATCTCCGCCACACGGCAGCAGGACACAAAATGACGGTCGGAAACCATGGTCAGCTGCTGCGGTTCCCTGCACGCCTCCTTTGCATAGGGACATCTGGAATAAAACCTGCATCCCGGCTTCGGGTTGATGGGAGAGGTAATCTCCCCCTTCAGCGGAAGCCGCTTCATGGGATGGAGGATATCCGTGGACGGGATTGCCGAAAGCAGCGCCTTTGTATACGGATGCAGGGTGTGCGCAAACAACTCCCTGCTGGGCGCCTTCTCCACCAGCTGCCCCAGATACATCACGCATATATTGTCCGAGATATGCCGCACCACGGAAAGGTCATGTGTGACGAACATATAGGCCACCTTGCTCTTCTCCTGCAGGTCCATCAGCAGGTTCAGCACCTGGGCCTGGATGGAGACATCCAGGGCGCTGACCGGCTCGTCGCAGACAATGAACTCCGGGTTCAGGGCCAGTGCCCTGGCAATCCCCACCCGCTGGCGGCGTCCCCCGTCCAGTTCATGGGGATAGGAGCGTCTGAGCCGCTCATCCACCCCCACCAGGTCCATCAGGCGGTTGGCCTCATCCCGCAGTTCCGCCTTGGAATGAAACCTTCCCGAATGCTCCAGAGGTTCCATGATGGTGGATTCAATCCGCATGCGGGGGTTCAGGCTGGAATAGGGATCCTGGAACACAATCTGCATCTGTTCCCGCACCCTGCGCAGTTCACCCTTGCGTACATGGGTGATATCCTGGCCATTTAACAGGATCTGCCCCTCCGTGGCCTCCTGCAGGCGGATTATGGTGCGCCCCAGGGTGGATTTACCGCATCCCGACTCCCCCACTACCCCAAGGGTCTCACCTTTTTCAATGGAAAATGATACATCATCCACCGCATGGTTGGTTCCGGCAGGCACTTTGAAGTATTTTTTCAAATGTTTTACTTCTATCAGGGACGGCATACACTAATCCTCCTTATGTTTGAGACCGCATCTGCAAAAATGCCCGGGTGCAATTTCTCTGAATTCAATTTCCCCTTTGCCGCATCCGCCCTTTGCATGGGGACAGCGCGGTGCAAATGCGCAGCCCTCCGGCAGGTCCGTGGGGTCAGGCGGGGAACCTGCAATGGGTTTTAACCGCCTTACATCTGTATTCATGCCTGGCAGTGACTGGAACAGGCCAATGGTGTATGGGTGGGACGGATGGAGGAACACGGCCTCTTTGCTGCCATATTCCAGGATCTGCCCCGCATAGATCACTGCCACGTAATCACTTGTCTCCGCCACCACCCCCAGGTCATGGGTAATCAGCAGCATGGACGTGTTATATTTACATTTCAGGTCCTTAATCAGATCCAGCACCTGGGCCTGTATGGTGACGTCCAGGGCCGTGGTTGGCTCATCGGCCAGCAGCAGGTCCGGGCTGCAGGCCAGGGCCATGGCAATGACAACCCTCTGCTTCATGCCGCCGGAGAACTCAAAGGGGTATTCCCCAAACCGCTCTGCCGGGATACCTACCATCTCCAGCATATTGGCGGCCTCCTCTTCCGCCTCCTTCCTGGTATAGCCATTGTGCAGCAGAAGGCCTTCCACAATCTGTTCCCCCACCGTCATGATGGGGTTCAGGGCCGTCATTGGGTCCTGGAAGATCATGGCGATTTTCTCACCCCGGATTTTCAGCATTTCCTCCTCCGGTTTTTTTAACAGGTCCTCACCCTCCAGGATGATTTCCCCACTCCTGAGCCTGGCGGGCGGATTGGGCAGGATTCCAAGGATTGCCTTGGCAATGGTGGTCTTGCCCGCGCCTGTCTCCCCTACCAGGGCCAGCGTCTCCCCCTTATCCATGTCAAAGGAAATGCCGTTGACCGCATGAACCGTCTTCCTGCCTGAGGTATAGACCACATCCAGGCCGCGCACCGAAAGAAATTTTTCTGTTTTCTCATTCATTTCCACAAACTCTCCTTTCAACTGCGCAGCTTCGGGTCCATGGCGTCGCGAAGCCCGTCGCCAATCAGGTTAATGGCCAGCACGGTCAGCGCAATGACAATTCCAGGGAACATGATTAAATGCGGGTAATTCAAAATGTGGGTGCGGGCATCCGCCAGCATGGCTCCCCACTCCGGCGTAGGCGGCTGTACCCCCAGGCCGATGTAGGAAAGGGCGGCAGCCATGGTGATGTTCATGCCTATGTTCATGGTGGCGTCCACGATGACCGGAGATACCACATTGGGCAGTATATGGCGGAACATGATGCTTAAATGGGAGCAGTTGATGGATTGGGCCGCCTCCAGGTAATCCTTGGAACGTTCGGAGAGAATCTGCCCGCGGATCAGACGCACATCAATGGGCACATTGCCAATGGCCAGCGCCAGCACGGTATTGAAAAATCCGGCGCCCAGCACAGCGGAAATCAGGATACACAGCAGCATGCCCGGCAGGCTGGACCAGATATCCAGAAACCGCATGATGACAGTCTCTGTCCTGCCCCCGAAATAACCGGCAATACTGCCTATGATACATCCCATGACCGCGCTGAACAGTGCGGCGCAGATGCCAAGGGCAAGGGAATAGCGTCCGCCGTAGAGCAGACGGCTGAACAGGTCCCGTCCCATTGCATCCGTGCCGAAGATATGTCTTCCTGAGGGTGTAGCAAACATATTGGCCAGGTCCATTTCATTGACGCCATAGGGCGCCAGCAGGGATGCCGCCGCACAGGATATGGTAATCAGGGCAAGAAGGATGACACCCACCCTTGCGCCTTTATTTTTCCAGATTCTTGCAAATGTCTCTGCAAGCAGCGATGATCCGCCCATACCATTCATTTTCATGCCTTCACCGCCTTTCGGGCTTTACCGCCGGAATACTGCGCCTTGATACGCGGGTCAATGAATGCGTAAATCAGATCCACTGCCAGCATGACCAGGGCTGTGAAAACCGCAAAGAACAGGACGCATGCCCGGACCACCGGGTAATCGCGCATATTGATGGCGTTCAGCATGTAAAGACCCACGCCAGGCACTGAAAAAACACTTTCAATCACAGCCGAACCTGCCACTATCCTTGCAAACCCGGCCCCGATGGAGGTGATGATCGGCATCAGCGCATTGGGAAGCATGTGCTTTAATACCACCATTTTCTCACGCTGTCCTTTTGCCCTTGCGGTTGTGATATAATCCTCCCGGAACACGCCCAGCATGCTGGCCCTTGTCTGGCGCGCATTGACCGCGATTCCTCCCAGGGCGCTGCAGATGATGGGCATCACATAAAACTGGGGACCTCCGATGCCATAGGAAGGAAGCCAGCCAAGCCTGGCTGAAAAAAGCAGGATCATCATCAGGGCCACCCAGAAATCCGGGCAGGAGATGAAGATCATGGCAATTGCCATGGTAAGGGAGTCCTGCCATCTTCCCTCGTGGGTTGCCGCGAAGATTCCAAGGTACAGGCCCAGGCCCAGGTTCAGCACCATGGCGCAGACCCCGATTAATATGGTCCTTGGAAGGCGGACCAGCATTTCCTGATAGACCGGTTTATCATAAACCCAGGAATTGCCGAAATCAAACCGGATGAATGTATTGTAAAAATAGTCTCCAAGCTGTACCAGATACGGCCTGTCAATCCCCATCTTAGTCCGCATGAGAGCAATGTCCGACGCGGAGGCATTGCCTCCGGCAATCACGATAGCCGGATCGCCGGGGGTAAAATAGAGGATTGTGAATATGATGAATGCCGTACCAAGCACGATTACAATCATCCAGAGCAGTCTTTTCAATATATATTTTCCCATATGTCTCACTCCGATTTTTGAAACCTGCCTGATTCACAGGAACTGTTTTCAGGAACTAGTCAAGGTAATAGTCGCATGCCCCGGGAAGCAGGAATTCACTTTCACGGTAAACCAAGGTTGCAAAATCCTTACTGTACACCGCGTTCATCTGCGGCATGCACAGGGCGTGGTAGTAGGCGTTTTCTACAATATAGTCATGTACCCTGGTCATGTTTTCCTCGTTGTGCCCGTCAACCGTATTGGCGGTCATGAACAGCTCCTGCAGTTCATCATCATGGAGGAATGCCATGTTAAATCCGGTGCCGAACTCATTATAGTTGATTGGACGGTTCCACTCCCCCACCTGTGTGCCGCCTCCGGGGTTCCAGAGAAGGATGTCCCATGCATCCGGATTGTTCACATCAGACTGGACCAGCGCGCTTTCCTTGGCATTGATTTCCACATTGATCCCGGCCTGTAAGAGCAGGGCCTGTATCATGGTCATGATGCTCTTGATATCTTCCCGGTTAAAGCCTTCCAGCCTCAGGGTCTCGCCGTTATAGCCGGACTGTTCCAGATATTCCTTGGCCTTTTGGAGGTCATATGTATTCATATAGGTTTCCGTGCTCTCCCACGCAGGATAATAATCCTCAAAGAACGGGGTGCCGAATGCCTTGGCTGCAATGGATGTGCCGGTGGCTGCCGCAATTGCTTGATTGTCAAGGGCATAGAAGATTGCCTTTCTCAGATTGACATCGCTCATCAGGTTGTTTTCAGAGCAGTTGGGAATCAGGGTATACAGTTCCGAACCCTGGGTCACATATACGCCATACCGGTCCGCATACTGTCCGCCCTCTGAAAAATCCTTCAGGTTCTCTGCCGGGACAGCCTGTGAATACTGAATCTGGTCCGTGCTCAGTGCAATGACGTGCTGGGATGCCTCTGCAATGATGTCATACTCAATGGTCTCCACATTGGCCTTGTGGTTTGAATCCCTTAATTCCGCTGTCTGCCAGTATTTATCATTGGCTTTTAAAGTCAGATGCGCGCCGGAAACATATTCAGACACCACATACGGCCCTGTCCCGATGGGCTTGTCCGCAAAGCCGCCGATTTCCTCGTAGGATTTCTGGGAAACCACCATGGTACGGCACCAGGGCCATTCCAGGGCGCCCACCTGTACCACGGGACCTGTCCATGTGTATTCCAGCGTATAATCATCAATGGCCTTGACGCTGTCAAAAATATCATACTTTACGGCATTTCCCGAATCCACCAAAAGGCCTGTGGAGAATACCACATCCTGGGCCGTGATATGATTGCCCGCGGCATCGTAGATGTTGTCGTGGAGGGTCACCCTTGTATGGGTTTCATCCACATCCTGATACTCCTTTGCCAGGATAGGGATATATCCGCCTCCCCTGAAATCAAACAGCGCCTCATAAATATTATAATAAATGTACTGCTTACTGTGGTCGCCCGCCCAGGTATACGGCGCAAGGTCCTGGGGGTCGCTGGACAGGGCAACGGTCACCTTCCCATACCGTTCATCTGAATCCGCCGTGGTCTTCCTGCTGCTGTCCGCCTTGGGCGCTTCTGACGAGGCAGCCGGCGCCTCTGCCGGTGCAGCCCCTGCCTGCGCGGCGGTTCCCCCTGTCCCGGAAGCACTGCCTCCCGGACTGCCTGGATTGCCGCCCCCGCAGCCTGCCAGTGAAACCGCCATTGCGGCTGCCAGCGTCATTGCCGCCACACGCTTAGCCATGTACTTACCCCATTTTTTTTGCATTGTCGTACCTCCCATTTTTTGTTACACTGTTATTTTGCAGACATTTTGTACAAAGTACATATTTCAATGTAGTTTTATTTTAGTATATCCATGGATAATGTACAAACCGTATTTGAAGTTGATTTATGCAGTTTGTGCAATTATCCCTGGAGAGCACAAAAAAAGCAGCCTGAGGAAACAGGCCGCTTTGATTGCTATACTCAGATTTCAGATGCCGGCTCATTCCCGGCTGCGTTTTATCCATACTTACATTACCTGTGCAGGAACATGTCCTTCTCCATTACGCTGACAATAATACCCATGCAGATCAGAACGCCGCCCACAACAAAGTTCCATGTAAGGACCTCCCCCAAAAGGACCACCCCCAATACAGCGGATGTAAGGGGCTGTAGCGGGTAAAACATGGAGCACACGCTGGCGTCCAGAAGCTTAAGCCCCATGTTCCAGAGTGTGTGGGCCACCGCAGTTCCCACTACCCCCAGGTAAATGCAGGCAAGGACAGCGGACCCGGTCAATACGGGCGGTGTTTTTACCGCTTCCACCATGGCGCACGGAACCGTGAAGATAAGGGCAGCCCCCAGCCCGTACAGCGCAATCTGGACCGGGTCATATCCCCCGGAAACCTTCCTGATGGCCACGGAAGCAGTGGACCATAAGAGTACGGAGCAGACAGAGGCCGCCAGCCCTGCCGCGTTCACTGACGCGCCTCCCACCCCCAGGATGATGTATACCCCCGCAATCGATATGCAGATGCTGGCAATATGCCGTTTACGTATCTTTTCCTTCAGGAAAACAGCTGCCAGAAGGGATATGGTAATGGGGTTCATGCCGTTAATCAGGGAGGCCAGGGAGGCATCCAACAGCTTGGTTCCTATCAGCTGGAACGTAATGGAAACAAAATATCCCAGCCCGCCTACAATCCATATGTATTTCCAGTCCCCCTTCTGTACGGTGCGCCTTGTCTTTCTCATGTGCAAAAGCACGATAAGGCACGCGCCCGCCACCAGATACCGGAAACACAGCACGGTAAGAGGCCCCATGGACGCCAGGGCGTATTTGCTTGCTATGTAAACACTTCCCCATATAAAACATGTAATTATGACATATAAGTAGCCGATACGGTTTTTCATTTCACGCTCTCCTTTTCCCCGTCATCCTGTCCGGGGCCAACAACTGCAATCATAATATATCTGCCGGGAAATATCAATATGGAATTTCCGATTATGTGCCATTATGGGCCGGGCCGGGGAACCAGGAAAACGGCGCCGGGAAAATGAATCTCCCGGCGCCGTCCCATGACCATGCTTATTGGATTGTAAAGTCCACTGTTACCTGCGCCTCCACGCTTACTTCCCCCGGCATCACAGCCATGTCAGCCGCTGCCGCGGTTCCAGCCGCCTTGCCTGGACCGGAACTGTTATAGGATGCATATCTTGCATTCGGATTGTATCCGTATTCCTCCACATGGGAAACGCTGCCAACGGTCTTGCCGCTGGCCTCTGCCAGCGCATCTGCCTTGGCCCTGGCCACTGCCATGGCTCCCTTTAACGCCTCCTGGTAGCTTGCGTCATAGCTGCTGGAAAAGTATGTAACGGAATCAATTCCATTGACGCCTGCCGACACTGACTCTGCCAGGATGGTTCCCGCCTGGTCGATGGGGATATCCGAAACCGTCAGCCTTGTGGTCATCTCATATCCTGTAACCGCCTGGTCAGATGAGTTCCAGTCATGGATGGGGTTCAGCCCATAGGATGAGGTCTGGATGGATTTCTCCTCCACCCCAAGGGATTTCAGCTTCTCAATGGCTGCATCCAGATCCTTTGCATTCTCTGACTGGCACTCGGCAGCCGTGTCCTTCTTGGTATAGATGGAATATTCAATTTCCGCCATGTCCGGTACCACCTTCACCTCTTCCTTGCCGATGACGGTGATTGTATTGCTTGCCGCGTCCACGTTCTGCACCTTGATGGTGTCCGGTATCTGTGTCCCTGTGCCGCAGCCTCCCAGCCCCAACGCCGCCGCTGCCACTGCTGCGGACAGGCCTGCTGTATAGATGGTCCTCTTCATGTTTATCTTCATTATAAATGCCTCCCTTCTTCCATGCCATGGAAGATATTTTTTCTACACCCTTATATTACCAGAAACATCCGGCCATGGTATTTCTTTTCTCTTAAATAATAGGTTTTATTTGTTTACGAAGTTTCTACGAAATTATTGCTCTTGGCATATTTGTGTTTTCATATCAATCTGTGTTATATTTATACGAGACCATGCGCAAACGCGGGAACCATGCACTCCCGGAATATCATAAGAAGGTGATGGAACATCATAGGAAGAGAACAGGAAAGGCGGAATAAGCAATGGAAACATTTAAGAACTGCAAGCTGGAGATTTTCATCCCCCAGTCCCATCTGTCCGCGCTGCAGAAAGCGCTTCAGGCGGTGGACGCCGGACATATCGGACAATATGACAGCTGTATGTCATACAGCCCTGTGACAGGCTGCTGGCGGCCGTTACAGGGAAGTACGCCCTATATCGGCAATATGGGGGAGCTGAGTACGGAACCGGAGATGAAGGTGGAAGTGACCTGTCCGGCTGAAAAGGTAAAGGAAACACTTAGGGCCATTAAAAATGTCCATCCCTATGAAGAGCCGGTCATCAATGTAATCCCTCTGTACATGACCGGTATTGATGTATGAAACATGATCCCAACAAAAAAAGGTTCTATACTGAATGTTGGGGTGTGCTGAAAAGCACACTTCCAACATTCTTTTGATTGTAATAAAATACATCTATA